>PKZC01000428.1 GCA_003132905.1 Bryobacterales bacterium
AATCGAACGCGCGAAAGCGATGATCATTGGTGGCGCCGATAAATACTAATCCTCCGCCTGTTGCCAGCGGTCCCGCGCTCCCGCTCTGCCCCGCGTTCTGCTTGCCCTCCGGTAACCCTTCCACCAACCCCAGCGGCGATTGCCACGCAATGTCGCCCGTGTTTGCATTCACCGCAACCAGCCGCGCCCACGGTGGCTTTTGGCAAGGCCATGCCCCAAGCACGTGGCCGCTGGCGTCCTTCACCGTCGCGCTGAATCCGTGATACGGGCCAGGACCGTCCACGCTGCCGCGATCGTACGGCTGATTGGAGCCCTCCGTTCCGCGGCCGTAGTTTCCGCCTGCTTTCTTCTTCTCGATCCATCCCGTCAACGATCCATCGTGGGTATTCAAAAATACGTAGCCGGTTCTCGGATCCGCCGCAGTCCCGCCCCAGTTCACGCCGCCAGTTCCACCCGGAAACTGGATGCTGCTCTTGGGAGGGTCGCCATCCTTATGGAAAAGCCACGCGGTAAATGGGCCGGCATTGTAAAAGCCGCCATTCTTCTCGTAAACTTCGTGGCACGCTTTGGCATGCTCGGCCGTGGTGTCTTCGGCTTTGACGATATCTTCCGGCTTGAAACTTACGCGTGCCAGTGCGGGCGGCTTGAGCGGAAAGGGCTGCGTGGGAGAATACCATTCGCCCGGCACATCTCCCTTGGGCACAGGACGCTCTTCCACGCCAAACACCGGCTTCCCGTTGGTGCGATCGAGAATAAACATCCAGCCGGCTTTCCCAATCTGCGCCAGGGCCGGAATCTTTTTACCGTCTTTGACGATGTCGATCAAGCTGGGCGCGGGCGGCAGGTCGGAATCCCAAATGTCGTGATGGATGGTTTGAAAATGCCATTTGTATTTGCCAGTCACGGCATCCACTGCGACTACGGAATTGGCGAACAGGTTGTTGCCCGGACGATCGCCGCCCCAGTAGTTAGCCGCCGGAGCGCCGAACGTCATGTACACGATGTCGCGCTCTTCGTCCACGGTCATGTACCAGCCCCACACGTTCACACCCGAGCGGTTCCTCCAGCCATCGTCGAGCCACGTATCGTGACCCAGTTCGCCCGGCCGCGGCACGGAATGAAAATCCCACAGCTTCGCGCCGGTGCGTGCATCGTAGGCGCGCGAATCGCCCGCCGGACCCTCCGGGACTTCGCCGACTGTGGCGCCGATCATCGCGACGTTTTATAAACCGTCGGGACGCCCGAGTACGGTACCACCATGTCCACTTCGCCTTCGTTGCCGAATCCGGGATCGATTTTGCCGGTGTTTGCATTCAGCGCAACCAGCTTGCGGCCCGCAGTAAACAAGATGCGCGGTGGATTCTGTTTATCGCCTGGCCAATAGGCGACACCGCGTTGCGACGCCGTGCCGGCCGGCAAAGAATAGCTCCACATTTCAGTTCCGCTGGCTGCATCCAGGGCCACCACGCGGGTGCCTTCGGGCAAATACATCACGCCTTTGACGACGATAGGCGTCGCGGCCGACGTAGTGACGCGGGGTGCGCCGGGTAATGCAAACGGGTCGTCCGAAGGCGTACTGGCTGCGCGCGGAGGGTCCGATCGCAAAGGGTAGGTCCAGGCGGGAACAAGCTTGCTGACGTTCTTAGGCGTGATTTGATCGAGCGGCGAATACTTGGNNCCGTAATTGGGCCAATCGGCGGGAGCGATTTGGGCGGCCATCGGCAAGGTAGCCGCGGTGAGGAGCAAAATCCATCGGAGATGCATGAAACGTGCAGTATATCAGCGAAACAACAGCCTGCAGGTAACGCTGCGTAAGCGCTTCTAGCCGCGGACTGGCTATGCAGGCTGCCCCGGGTCCGCGCCATTCACGCTGAAGTCGTTGGTGGCCTTTCCGAAATTCGTGGCGTTGTTCACCGTTCCATTGACGCCGGCCGACAAGCCGAGAATCTGGGTATAGTTGCGGTTGCTCAACGGCAGCGCGGTCACCACCTTTTCACCAACCGTGGTTCCCAGCGTGGAACTTTGGGTCTGCAAGATCTCCGCCGACGCTTCCACGGTGACTTGCTCGGACTGCTGGCCCACTTCCAAGGCGCGATCTAACGTTGGAGTCTCAGTAACGTTGAGAGTTACGGTGGTCACTTCGGCTGTTTTAAAGCCCATCGCGGCAAAACGGACCCGATAACTCCCCGGGGGAAGCAGTGTGAATTTGTATTGACCGTCTCCGCCAGTAGTAGCCGTGCGCGTCTGGCCAGTGTCGTTATTGGTGATTGCGACGGTAACATTTGGGATGGCCGCACCCGAGGGATCGGTCACTGTCCCGGCTAAGCCGGCTGTACCGGCGGATTGCGCCATCAGAGATGGCACGCAAATCGCAAACAACAAAGTCAGCATTGCTACAAAAGCGAGCCGCGAACGGAGCAGCACCTTCGATCTCATGAACTCCTTCTCCTTTTGCAACTACCTTAATTTCAAATAGTTAACTTTCGCGGGTACCGAGCGGTCCCGAAGCAAGAGTGATTTGGAGCGGTGAGAAAGTTAGACGACACCGAGGCAATACCTGCATGCAGACCCACCAATCCATTACCCGGATTGTATTCCGAGTTCGGGTCTAACTGCCGTCAAAGCAGTGGCGAATTTTGACTTGGACTAGAGAGTGCCGGGGAGAATGGTAAGTGTAAAGGGAGGTAAAGAAAAAGTCTAGTTGGCCGCAGCGGTCAAGCCGCAGCTAACCGGGGAATGACAATCTAGAAAATCAACTTCAAGCCGAGCTGAATCACACGGGGATTCACACTCGTGCTAGTGATCTGACCGAAGTTGGGTGCGGTGACCGTGGGCAGGGTTGGCAGTCCAAAATTAGGTTGGTTTGAACTGCGGGTGATTGAGCAAGTTGAAGAACTCAGCCCGGAATTGCAACGATGTCCGCTCGGTGATGGAAGCCGCCAGACGTGCGCCTGGCGGCCTCAATCGAGGAGGGTCCTTTAGAATATGAACTTCGCGCCGAGCTGAATAATGCGCGGGTTCACACTGGTGCTGGTGATGGTCCCCTGGCCTGCGACCAGAGCCTGCGGCAGGGAGGACAAAGTACCGCCAGTCCCCCCACTAGGATCGATAGAGTTGAACTGCGGATGGTTGAGCAAGTTGAAAAACTCGAAGCGGAGTTGGAGCGTGGCCCTTTCGGTGACATGCGTGGTCTTGATCACCGAGGCGTCGAAGTTGAACTGGCCTGGTCCCAGAAGGATGCCCTGTCCGGTATTGCCGAACAGAGTGGCGCAGGTGGGACATGCGGCTTGGGTCGTTGTTGTCACTCCGTCCGGCATAATCGCCGGCGCGGCGCAGAAAGCATTGGCGTTGAAATAGCCTGGGCCGCCGCTCTCTCCTCCCAAGCGAGACTCGATGCCTCCCGAGGTCGGGATATTGGCATAGGTCATTCCGGGGCACAGCTCCGCGCGCCCGAAACCGGATTGGGTGCTGGTTCCGTTGGTTCCGTAAGCCGAGCCGGCGGCGCCATCGATGAAGGTCATGGGTGCGCCATCCTGAATGGTCGTCACACCCGAGATCTGCCAACCTTCCAGCAATTTGCCTGTGAATCCGTTGTGCTTACCAAACGGAAGATCCCAGCTATAGTTGATGATGAATCGCTGGGGCCGGTTGAAATACGACGGGCCATACTGCTGATTCAGATTGCCCGCGTTGTTGCTATTGGCTCCGTCGACTGTGAGGTCCGTGAGCGACTTGCTAAAGGTGTACGAACCCTGTAGCGTCACGCCGTGTGAATATTGTTTGCGGATCGTGACCTGGAGGCTGTTGTAGTTGGAACTACCGTCGAACGCCGTAACTTGCAATCCAGCCGGAGCATAGCCGACGTAAGGCGTGCGGAAAAATACGTTAGACGTCGTTGTGGTTGTGATCCCGTTGACCGGATCGGAGGCGCTCGCAAGTTGAGCGGTATTGATGTTGTGATTGTAGTCCAGCAGGTTGATGCCGCTGGAACCCACGTAGCCGGCTTCCAGCACCCAACGGGGAGCGAATTCATACTGGATGTTCAGGTTGTACTGTCTTACCAACGGCGTGTGGATGTCCGGGTCGAGGTAGGGCACACTCAGGTTCGAGGTGCAGCTCTTCAGGATGGGCGCGGAGTTGGCCAGGCATGCCGCACTCGGATTGGAATAGCGTTGGGCAAACACGCCAGGCGGAAGGTAGGGGTACGGATTCTGGATGGTGAAGGGCGCTGCCGCGGCACCGCTATAATCCAGCGTCTCTGCATATGGGTTACCTTGCTCCACGGCGTGGACGAAGCGATCGGCGCCGATACGGTCATAGAACAATCCCGCGCCGCCGCGGATCACGAGCTTGCTATTGAGCTGGTAAGCAAATCCCAGACGCGGACCGAAGTTGCTCAGCGGAGGGTGATCTTGGATGGCGCCGGTGCCGCTGCTATTAATGAGCACGCCAGCGGGCGGCTGCGGATAGTGGGCTAAATAATTTGCCGCGGTGACCCAGCCGGCGTAGTTGGCCGGCAGACCCTGCGCCGAAGTTGGCACTTGCGAATTAGGCGCCAATTGGCTCGGCCAGGTGTTAGTCAGGTTGGCGTACTTCTCCGAGAACGTGCCGTCGTATTCCCAACGCACTCCCAGATTTACGGTGAGTTTCGAACTTACCTTCCAGTCGTCTTGCACGAACGCATTCATATTTGGGAGGCGATAGGCGTGGATGATTCCACCGGCCGAGGGAGGGCCGCTCGCTACACAGTACAAGCACTGGAAGAGATTGCCAGGGTTATTCGCCGCAAGCAGGTTAGTGAAACTTCCGATAAGCAGCCACCCGCGCGTCAGGCCTGCGAAATCGAGGTTCCACTCGGTTTTTTCCATCTCGTATCCGGCTCGGATGGTGTGTTTTCCGTGCGACCAGGAGATTTGATCCTGCCATTGGAACTGGTTGGTGGGACTGCTTACGGGCTCCAGGAACCCGCCTATACCGAAACCGTTGATAAGGAAGTCAATCGGAGGACCCTGGGTCTCGCTGGGAACGATGGGGGTAATGCCGAGATTCTGGGGCGTCCAGCCGGCCGGCAGAGAATCCGACGACTTAGTGTACAGCCGTTGAAAAGACCCGCGAAGTTCATTGACGAAAGTATTCGTCACAATACTGGTCAGTTTTATCACGGCGTTGGTGTTGGAGTATTGCGATAGTTCTGGGGCTCCCGGCACTGCTCCGCCGATCCCTGTGTTGAACTGGGTGGTACGCGGATCGGTGCTGTACATGAACCGCATCGCGAGCGTGTTTTTCGCGTTGATTAGATAGTCGCCATTCACCAAGGTCTGCTTTTCCGAGTACAACGCCGGCTCATTGAAGGCGACGTTGCCAAACGTGGGGTTCGAAGGGATGTAGTAGCTGCCATTCGCGTTCTTGACGTTGAGCATGTTCAGGGCGACCTGACTGACGGTGGTGGACGAGCACGGAAGCACTCCGTTGGGGCCAGGGGGACCGAAGGATGGAAGTTCACAATTACCCGCGATCAACGCGGACACGAACGACTGGGTATTGCGGGGACCCGCGGGAATAACCGGGTACAGCGTGACTGCGGAGTTACCGGCTACGTTCACTCCGTTTTTTTGCCCCGTTCCCTCGTAACTTCCAAAGATAAACAGCTTGTCCTTCTTGATGGGTCCACCGATCACGCCGCCATATTGGTTCTGGTTGAGCACCTGCTTGGGGCAAGACTGACCCGCATAGGTAGTGCGGCAAACGTCCCGATTGTAAAAGAAATCGTTGGCGTCGAAAGCCGCGTTGCGAACGAACTCAAACGCCGTGCCGTGCCAGGTATTGGTGCCCGACTTGGTGAGCACGTTGACGTTCCCGCCGGGGTTGCGCCCATACGTAGCATCGTAGGTTGAAGTCTGGATCTTGAATTCCTGGATCGCGTCTGGACTGGGAATTGCGATGCCAACGTAGATACCGTTGTCATTCGCGCTTCCACTGCTGGCCATGCTTTGGATGGCCACGCCATCCATCTGAAAATTGTTCTGTCCAGGCGAGGCGCCATTGACGCTGATATCCAACGTGCCTTTGCCGAATGATGTCGCGTTATTTACACCGACGTTCGCGCCAGCCGACAGACCGATAATCTGCGTAAAGTTCCGGTTGGCCAGAGGTAGCTCGGTTACTTCGTTGCTGCCCACCACCGTGCCCAAGGTAGAGCTGGAGGTCTGCAAGGTTTCGGCCGAGGCTTCCACCGTCACTTGCTCGGACTGCGCGCCGACTTCCAAGGCGCGATCGAGCGTTGGACTCTCGGTCACATTGAGATTCACGGACCCGACTTCCGATGTCTTGAAGCCTGACGCGGAAAAGCGAGCTTTATAACTTCCGGGCGGAAGCAGCGTGAATTTGTACTGGCCATCGCTGCCGGTAGTCACCGTGCGGGTCTGATTGGTGTCATTACTGGTCAATGTGACGGTCACGTTCGGGATGGCGGCGCCCGACGGATCGGTGATGGTTCCGCTGAGGCCGGATGTTCCGGCCGACTGGGCCATCAAGGCCGGTACAAACACAGCCAGCAACAGAGCCAGAGCCAGCGCGGCAATGACTTGCGAACGAAGCAAGGTCGTAATTTTCATAGTCTCCCTAAATACTCGCTGGAACCAAAAGTTTGGATAGATGCGGTGCGGAAACCTAAAAAACAGGCCCGCTGGTTGACTCACCCCAGGCACACTTGCATACACCCCATGGCTCCATTACTGGGATTGTATGCGAGATTTCACCGTGATGAAGTCAAAACAGCGGCAAATTTTCGTAGCTAACACAGTCAAAGGTGGCCGCTCGCGTTTAAAACACACTCGCGGTTGAATGTTCTACATCGCCGAATCGTCGGGCGGATGACGCAATAAAGACTACCAGTACCTCCCACCGAAATCGTGTCCCTACCGAAACCGATTTGTGATATGATTCGCTGAACTGAAGTCAAAAGCGCGTCAATGTCTGTAACGGGAAGGGCGCCAAAATGGAACAGATAACGTTCGGGCCGTTTCGGCTCGACACTATAACTACGACGTTGTTGAGAGACGGCCACGAGCTGGAGCTAAGGCCACAGGCGTTTCACGCCCTGCGTGCTCTCATTCACAATCGCGGCCGCTACGTGGGATACGCGCAGATGATCAATCAGGCCTGGGACGGCAACCTGGTCTCGAAGCACACCGTGGCCGTAACCATCGGCGAGGTCAAAAAAACCTTGGGCGAGTTCGGCCTATGGATTACTTACCGGCCCAAGCTGGGTTACCGGTTGGATGTGCCTCATTCCGACGACATGGTCAAACAGGGCTGGCACTTTTGGAGCCGCCGAACGCGCGACGGGTTCGAAAAAGCGCTGGACTGCTTCCAGCAGGCCGCCGTCGAAAATCCATCGGATTTCCGGGCCTTCGAAGGCATTTCGCTGTGCTACCTGCTGCTGGGGACTTATGGAATGCGCATGCCGCGCGAGATGTACAACGGATTCCAGCAAGCCCATCGTCGCGCCGTGGAATTGTGCGGATTGACGCCCGAACGCCGCGCCGACCGCGCTCACGGCCTGCACCTTTTCGAACACAAATTTGAGGAGGCCGAGACCGAGCTGCTGCAAGCGCAGAGAGAAAGTCCGGAGTCGCCCGAAGTATACGTGCGTCTGACGATGCTCTACATTACGCAGGGACGCCTAGATGACGCGCTCAATATTTTGTTGCGGGCGCGAACCACGCATTCACTGTGGCCGACGGTTCCAGCCAATGAGATTCTGGTTCGCTTCTTCCGCCGCGAATTCGACTCGGCGGTCGCCTGCGGACAAAAGGCGCTGGAACTGCATCCCTATCTATATTTGGGGCGCCTCTTCTACGGCGAAGCGCTGGAACGGAGCGGGAAACCAACCCAGGCATTAGAGCAATACAGGTTGGCGGTGATTATGTCTCCCGATCTTCCATGGCTCCGCGCTGTTGAGGCAGCTTGCATGGCAAAACATGGCCGCCGCAAGGAAGCCAACGCCATACTCACCGAGCTGATCCAGGTTCGCAAAGCGCAGTATGTGGACGCGTATTTTATGGCGATGCTGTTTGATGCGCTGGGAGACGCTGATCAGGCTTTCCAGGAGTTGGAACGGGCATATCGGGAGAAATCGCCGGCTCTTTTCGCCGTCCGCCTGGATCCTCGCTTAGATCATCTCCGCGAAGACCCCCGGTTCACAACGTTGGTGAACCGCGTGTTTGCCAACCAGGACGAGCCTCACGCTGTTAGCGCGTAGCGTCAGCGGGCTGAGAGACGTTGGCCGGGCTCTTTTGAAGATGAACAGACAGACGCGCTGGCTGACTGGTAAGACTTTTCACCAAAATATAGAATGCTTCCGTGTCCGGCCCGTGATAGGGCAGCGCCACGTCTAGCCGCCCTACGCCGCCTGCGATGGGAGTTAAGGTCGAGTCCGCCAATGCCACGTAAGCCTTGGCGCCCGTCACGGTTACTTCCACCTTATCGTGGCCATTCCCCTCGAACACGAACGCCTGGTACTTGGAGGTGTGCGTGTACTCTCCTGGTTTGGTAGTCTGGCCGCTGTTGATGGTTCCAATAACCTGAATGTCATTGGCGGAGTAGGATGCCTGCTGCGCCACGAAATTGGCCGGCACTATTGACGCAGGAGCACTTTTTTCCTGCCCCGAAGCCGCCATCCCGCCAACTAACATTGTTATGATCGAACCGGATAATAAGAAGTTTTTCATTGCGTTGCCTCAACCTTCGCGAATTGATATGCACCTCAATCGCCAAACTCCCTGCAAGCGCCGATCTTTAATGGGCAGTTAATTGCAAGGGGCTTGTCCATGATCGAACGCTGCGTATTTATTCTTCTTTCACTTGCGCTGGTTGCCAGCCTGGGAGGTTTTTTCCTTTACGTGCCGATCTTACCTAACCTGGCCGTTACATTCATGCTGGGCGGTCTCTGTGCGATGTTCTGGTTAGGCATCCGTGTCGGCAAGCGGCCACAGGACGCCAGTATCTCTCATTCGACGCGGAATGAGACCAGCCAGTTGAGCCTGTCGTAGCCCGATCGCTTCCAGCGGGTCTTGACAGTGGTGTATTATCTGTTATAGTACACCTGTGATTCCGTTCCGCGTCGCGTTCGAACCCGGCGTAGCGATCAGCGAGCAGATTGTCTACGCGGCGAAAAAAGCCGTCATTTCGGGCCAGATGCGTCCAGGCGACCCCTTCCCCTCCGTTCGCCTACTCAGCAAAGTCCTCAAAATCAACCCAAATACCGCCCATAAAGTTATCACCCAGCTGGTTTCCGAAGGCCTAATTGAAGTCCGCCCCGGACTCGGGACCGTTGTTGCTGAACTCCCAGCATCCACGGCGGCCGAACGCGGCGCGCTTCTGAAGATAGAAGTGGAACAACTTGTCGTCGAGGCGAAACGCCTGGGCCTCGACCTGGAGGAAGTCACTGTTGCTATCGCCAGGCATTGGTCCCGGTTGGAAGGCGCCCCGCCTCTGGCCGGATCAAGAAGGAGGAAGGAATGAGCGATATCATTTCCGCCAGCGATCTCGTCAAGCGCTTTCGCAACGTGGCTGTTCTCGACGGTCTGAGTCTTACGGTTCCAGAAGGCAGCGTGTTTGGCCTTGGCCGGACCCAATGGCGCGGGGAAAACTACCACCATCAAGATTTTGATGAATATTCTTCAGCCCACTTCCGGCCATGCTGAAGTGCTGGGAATCGATTCGAGGCGTCTCGGGCCCTCGGTCCTGGCAAAAATTGGCTATGTTTCGGAAAACCAGGAATTGCCGGAATGGATGACCGTAGAATATCTACTCGCTTATCTGAAACCCTTTTACCCAACCTGGGATGACGCCCGGGCAGCCCAATTGATTCGCCAGTTCGACCTCCCGCGAGAACGCCAGCTTCGCCACCTCTCCCGTGGCATGCGAATGAAGATCGCTCTCGCTTCGTCGCTGGCTTATCGCCCGAGCCTGCTGATCATGGACGAGCCTTTTAGCGGCCTGGATCCCCTGGTGCGCGAAGACCTGATCGATGGTTTGCTCGAAAGCGCCGCGGAAACCTCCATCCTGATCTCGTCCCACGATCTGGGCGAAATCGAAAGTTTCGCCAGCCACATTGCTTGTCTGGATGGCGGGCGTCTGCAATTTTCCGAAGAAATGACATCGCTCACGGCGCGTTTTCGCGAAGTGGAAGTGGCGGTGGATTCCCCGCCGCTGCTGCCGCTCGACCGCCCTTGGCCCGCGCATTGGCTGCGCCCGGAAACCGCGCCCGCGCTGGTGCGCTTCGTCGAAACGCACTTCGACCCCGAGCGCACCACCGACGAAATCCGCCGCCTGTTCGGCGACGTGCGCAACATCTCCGCGCATCCCATGCCGTTGCGCGCCATCTTTGTCACTCTGGCCCGCGCAAAAGTAAAAGCGGCTTAAGGAGAATTGGCGATGCATCAGGCGCTGCATATTTTCAAGAAAGACGCCCGCTATTTAAGGCGCGAAATCGCGCTTGTAGTTCTGATCGCCGTCCTATTAGCCGCGCTGCATTCCCTGGATTATGTTCGAGTGATCGAGTTTGCGCTGGTCGGTGCAACGGCGTTTCTGATCGGCCGCCTGGTGCTGGCGGAGGCAATTCCCGGCGATCGCCAGTTCTGGATCACCCGCCCCTACCGTTGGCAAAGCCTGCTGGGCGCAAAACTGCTGTTCATCGCCGTGTTCGTGAATCTGCCCGTTTTCTTAGCCCACATTTGCATCTTGATGGTGGATGGTTTCCCGCTACTCTCAAGCGTGCACGGCCTGCTTTGGTCGCAAGTATTGTTGTTGGTTTTCGTCGCGCTGCCCTTCGCCGCGCTCGCGGCCCTCAGTTCCGGAATGGCGGCATTTGTTTTTACGCAATTAATCGTCCTCGCCGCCGGATACGGGCTTTGGGAAATGCTGGCGGCCACCAGAATCGCGCGTCTCGGCGGAGCCGGCTGGGTGCGCGATTCCATCGCCTTCCTTGCTATCTCCACAATTGCCCTCGCCATCCTGTTGTTCAATACGTCCGCCGCCGCACGATGTTCAGCCGCGGATTCGCGCTCGCCGCCGTCGTCGCGGCCGCTCTGGCCTATGCCGCGATGCCCTTCCCTCTCGCCTTAGCGGTAGAGACGCGCGCGTCGAAGCAACCCGCGCTCGGATCTTCCATGCGGATCGCGCTCGATAAAAGCTCGAGTTGGCAGTATTGGTCGCGTCCGTTGGGACCCGAAATTTTGCTCCACCTCCCGATTCTTCTTCAAGGCATCCCTGAGGGAACCGAGGTGCAGGCCGACGCACTCCGCTTCACGCTGCAAAGCCCGGATGGCCGCATCGCACGCTTGAACCCGCTGGATTGTGCCGCCCTCAGGCGCGCTACCCTTTCCGCGAGCGACGCTATGATTTACGCGGAATGCCTGATTGATCCCGTGTTCTACAAGCAGGAACGCGGCCAGCCGCTCAAGCTGCAAGCTTCCTTTTACTTCACGCTATTCGGCAACTCGAGATCCCAAACCATTCCACTCACCGATCAGCCAACGAATGCGCTGGATGGTCTGCAGTGCTATACCAATGTGGTGAAGGCCGAGTGGGATGTTTACTGCCGTGCTGCCTTTCGCTGGCCCGACCGCCTGGTCTATGCCAAACTCGGACACACCAACGCCGATTCGTTTGCGCAGTTTATTTCTTACTCGCCGTTTCCCGCCAGCTTAAATATCGACCCTATCGAGACGCGTTGGGCTTCAGCCTTCGCATCCGGGCCGCCGCCCACAGTGCGCGACGTCACCATTCTGGTGGAAGAGCCGCTGGCGCATCTCCAGCGCGACTTCGAAGCGCGAGATGTCCGGTTGAACCAGTTCACGTCCCAGCCAGTGGGAACCGTTCCGTCACGCTAGCTATCTGGACGACGTTGTAGCCGCGCCGTCGCGCTTTACCGGCTTGCCGTAAACTTCGAACGCAGCCACGTCAGACCATCCACCGGGGCCGTGTCCGCTGCCTGGCAGCAAATCCGTGAAACCCACCTCATCCACTTTGCTGAGATCCGGATGCTCCACCCAGTTGCCCTTGGTGACCACTTTGTCGACGTCCAGCTTCAACCAGCGCACTTCGGAGATCGAGAATTCGTTCTCGTGCCAATCTGCCGTGGACCCATCGGCATGATCGCCCACCAGCCATGTCCCATCGGCCAGCTTGACGATCGGATGCACCTGGTGAAGTCCAGAGACCTTGGTTACCCAGCGAATTTTAGCCGCGCCGCTGAGATCCACCGCAGCCGTCTTGTCGCGCAATGCCACCGCGCAGGGCGAAGTGCACAGCCCGGTCCATACATGCGGCGGATTGTTCGGATCGGTTGCGCTTCCGGTAGCCTGTATCTCTTTGCCCGACTCCCCGTAGAGCTTCAGCTCCAGGTTCGCACTCGCCACCTCGTCCTGCGTGACGCCGTGTTCTTTGGCGCCCGGAGCGATCTTCCATTCTTCGCGGAAAAACAGCGGCACACGNNCGTTCTCCTAAACGAACCTGCGCCGGCGTGAGCTGTTGGTTGGACTGTTGTGCCGGCGCCTGCGCGAAGGCAGCGCCCGCAATGACGAAAGGAATTAGGCGGTAGAGCATTTCCTGGTCTCCAGTTCTTGAACTGGCTGCCAGTATAACGTAGCCTCGGGACCGCTGATTTGCCGCCCGGCCTTATCCAGCAGCATTTTCCGCACCGCATCTTCAATACGCTGCACCGCGGCGCGACGATAGTCCCAGCGGCGATCGCGTTCGGGCGGAAGCACGGTCATGGTGGCATTGGCCTCGAACAACAGAGTGTCGCCGGCCGGATTCAAGGCAAAATCGATACCGGCATAATCGAGCCCCAGCACATTCTGTATTTCCGCCAGCGCCCCCATGGCGTGCGCGCCCAATACTCCCGGCATGTCCTCCAGGAATCTGGCCTCTTCGGCCCGATGTTGCGCGCTTTCCGCCATGTCGGCCGTGACATAGTGAATCTTCCAGTTTCCAGAGATCGCCAGGTGCAGCGGATAAAGCCAGCCGCCGATCATCATGACGCGATATTTGCGATGCAGCCCATCGGCCCCGCGCGCGTCCAGATACTGGATGGCCGTCAATTCATCGCCCGGAATTTCGCTGAGCGCGGCCGGCAGCCCGGCGGCGGACTCGACGAATACAAAGTGCTGGCCGTTGTGGAACCCGGGAGCGCGCAGCAAGAGAGGAAACTGCAGGCCGCGCCGATCGAGCGCTTCTGTCGCATCCGGCCGCGCCAAAGTCTCGCGCGACAAGTTCGCGATCACTGGCGAAACTACACCCGGCACCTCCGCCAACCTGCGTGCATTGGCCGCGCGTCCCGTCCGCAGTACCGCCTCCGGCGCGTTGATTACAGGAGCAAAGGTGCGATCCATTAGGGTCACGGCCCGGTCCAGCGCTTGCTTGCAAAGGTCCGCGTCCCCGATGGCATTGAACACCAGTTGATGCTCGGGAAGCGGCGCGTCTGGGTCGTAGACGTTCGGCAACACCACAAACGTCCGGAAAATCTTGTCGTCCAACAAATGCCGGATGGGAACATCGCCTCTGCGTCCGGATGTCAGCAGCAGCAGCGACACCGGTTCAGCTTCCCCGCGGTAAGGCAGCTCGGTAGGCCGCCGATCCCTGTGGCCCAAACGTTGGTGCTGAGCGGCCGCTTCCTCGTGCCCCAACTCTGCCAGCAAATTTCCCAGCCCTTGATGCGCTTCGGCGAACCCGGAATCGATCGACAACGCCGCTTCGTAGTGCTCGCGCGCCGCCGCCATTTCGCCGGATTCCAGAAACAGATTCCCCAGGTTCACATGCGCCATTGGCTGATCGGGATGCTGGCGGATCGCTTCGGTGTAAGCGCTGCGGGCGGCCGTGCGATAGCCGGTGAAATAGAGCAGCGTCCCTAAATTATTGAGCGCGCCCACGTGACCCGGGCAGCGGGTCAGCACGTCCAGATAAGCCTGCTTGGCGTCTTCGATGCGGCCCATTTCATTCAATAGACAGGCCCGCTCGAAGCGCAGGGCAATGGATTCATGATCCAGCTTGATGCGCGCTTCCACCTCGCATAAAGCTTCCTTGCGAAGCACCGCCGGCTGCCAATTAGTCACGGTATGCCGCCTCCATCTCGTGGTCTTCCCGGCCTGCTTCCAACAGCTCGCCCGTGATCGCTCGACCCATCGCAAGCGTCGCGCTCACCAGCGCGTCAATATCACGGCGGCCCGTTCGATGATTGGTGATCGCCGCTCGAATCGCTACTTCGCCATGGATGCGAGTAGTGGAAGGCGCGGCCACGCCCGATTCCTGCAGCTCTACCACAATGCGCGCGTTCACCCGGTCCGGTTCCGGGCCTCGATAGCGGAAACAAACAATGTTGAGCGACACGGGCGCAAGCAGCTCCAACTCGTTCGATTCCGCGATCCGTTGTTCCAGATACCGAGCCAGCTCGCAGGTTCGCCCGATGGTTTGGCCGAGCGCTTCCAATCCATAAACCTTCAGCGTGAACCAGGTCTTCAGAGCCCGGAATCCTCGCGAAAGATCCGGCCCTAAGTCGCACGGCCATGGCGACCCGGCGGCCAGCCCGCGCGTATCGCGTTCCAGATATGCGGCGGCCGATGCGAAAGCTTTGCGGTGCAGCTCGCCGTCGCGCACCATTACAAACCCTGCGTCGTACGGCACCTGCCCCCACTTGTGAAAATCGAAGGCCAGGGAATCGGCCGCCTCGATGCCCGCCAGACGAGGTGCAATCTCGGGCGACAGAATTCCGAGCGCGCCATACGCGCCGTCTACGTGCAGCCATATGCGCTGCTCACTCGCGATTACCGCCAGCCCATCCAGATCGTCGATCGCCCCGGTATCCACCGTTCCGGCTGCGCCCACGATCAGAAACGGCGTGTACCCTGCGTTACGATCGGTCTCGATCATGCGCTCGAGCGCTGCCAGGTTGATCCGATGCTGCGCGTCCACGGGAACCAGCCGCAGGGCCTCGCTTCCCAGGCCGCAAAAGTCGAGCGCCCGGCGCAAACTGCCATGGGCCGCAAGCGATGCATAAGCCGTCAGACGCTTCGCATTCGAAGCCACGCCCGAACGCCGGGTGTCAAAACCAAGCGTCGCATCGCGTGCCACCAGAACGGCGATTAAGTTCGCCATCGAGGTCCCCGTGACAAACAAGCCCGACGCGGTGGCAGGAAACCGGAACAGCTCGCGCACCCATTGCACGATCTGGCATTCCACTTCCAGGCCGGAATGATCCCGCCCTCCCAAATTCGCATTCAGCCCGGCCGCCAGCATCTCCGCCAGCATCCCCGCGGCGTTTCCACCGCCATGCACCCAACCCATGAAGCCCGGATGCACATTGCCGTTCGAGTACGGCAGAATGTTTTGCAGAAACTCCTGGTGGACTGCGCTCAGTTCGGCACCCGCCATCGGAAGCGGCTCCCGGAAACCCGCGCGCACCGTGTCCGGCATCGGCTGCCATACGGGCCGTTCGCGGATATGCTCCAGATAGTCGAGCATATCGTCCAACATCCGATGTCCCTGGGCCCGAAACGACGGCCAGTCTTGAGGATCGAGCGAACCTTCCGGATTGGACAGTGGAGAGGGCATAGACGGAACTGCCTGACGCCCCTGTAATCGGCAGAAATAAATGATTCCGTTAGGTTTGCTTTCTAATCTCCGGTACTACCAGTACGCGTCTAACTTTCTCTCACACTCAAGCACCAGGCTAATTGAGAGATAGTATAGGTTATGTCGATGATAGAGTCTCGTTTGTCCGCAGCCCTGCGCGTTGTTGCAGCCACCTGCCTATTTGGATTGGCCGCCGTGTCAGCCTTCGCGAACACAGTGACCTACGATTTCACCTACGCAGGCACGGGAACTTATGTCACCGAAGCGGTCACTGGAAGCGGATCGTTCACTGCGGATTTCACTCCCGGAGTGACCACTGGGACACTTGACTCATTCTCGTTTACCGATACGTTCGCCGGCACGGATGGTACTTCTACTTTTAACTACACGTCCGCAGCCGGCACCATCTTGTTTGCTACCGGCTCGCCCTACAGTGTGACCAACGTTTCATTGACGACTCCCTACGTCACCGGGACCAACAGCGCGTTTGGAACGGTGGATTTCCGTTTGGCATATTCTGGAGTCACAGGCGATAGCACCAGGGGATCGGACGCTTCGGCTTCGGACCAGTATGCCGACTTCAGCACCGGCGGAGGAACCATTACGCTGGCGCCTGCGGTTCCGGAGCCCGGCAATGTTGGACTCTTGGCGTTCGCCGCTCTGGGCATGGGAATCCTCTATCGCTCGCGCCGCCGGGCTTTTGCAGAAGCGAGCTTAAGCAGTCAACAAAATCGGTTCGCCTTTTGTAGTTACAACCGTGTGTGATAACGAACCCCTCGGTGAGGCGAATTCGAGCTCGGGGCTCGTGATAGTCGGGAATGCTCGGCGCCTCATGGATTGTCCGTCCAACGCCATGACCGCAGAGATCGCGCAGCACTCGAAAGCCGCAGCGCTTGGTTTCCGCTCCACCACCCGGCCGATCTCGTACACCCGGTTGCCCGCGCTCGCCGATCGCAGCGCTTGATAGAAAGCGCCGGTGGTACAACGAGCCAGAGCGTCGGCAGACTCACCTCGCCGGCACGGATGGTCACTGCGGCGTCCCCATAAAAACCTTCTTTCACGACCACCAGATCCAGCTTGACCAGGTCGCCGGATCGTATCGCGCGTTCTCCAGGAATTCCGTGGATGGCTTCCTCGTTCACGCTGATACATAGCGCGCCGGGGAACCCGTAGACTTTCGGAGGCAAGGATTCGGCACCGTGCTCAGCCGATACCTTTGCGCCGATCGCGTCCAGTTCCTGGGTCGTGATTCCGGGCCGAACCGCAGCCGCGGTTTGATCGAGTGCCCGGCGCACGATTCGTCCGATCGCGCGCAGTTTCTCGAACTCGCTTGTGACCGGATGGACATTGGCTCAACGCACCCTACGCAGACAGCAGCGGAACCACCCCGTGGAGTGACTCGGAACGCCTTCTCGCGTGCCACTCCTGACGGCGCTTTCAGGTTTGGCACCATCAGGGGAATCATCCCCGCCGCGCTGGCATGCTCGCGCCGCAATTCAGCTCAGCGCCCCCGGAAAAGTAGCAGAGGGAAATTCGCGCCGAAGCGTTCCGTCAGGGCAATCTAGGCGGCGGCGTTGGTCCGCCCGATCAGTGTGAAGTAGAACGTCTCATCCAGAACGAACCCTAATTGGATAGCCGCACGCTGCCAGGCATTCTTATACAAACACTCGGTATCCAGCATCAATCCATCCATATCCAGAATCACGGCGTCCAGATGGATCGTCATTCGTGCCGATTTTAGTTGTCGGTCTTAATAGCGTAATAACCCTTGCGAGCTTGCACCTTCCAGTCCTTGTTGCCGGTCTTGATCTCCAGTTTCCGGAACGTGCCATCTTTGGCGGGATTGGTGGGAGTGTAGCCAATGGCATATTGGCTGCGCATCTCTTCCTGCAATTGGGTGAAGGCGTCCTGCAACGTCAGCCTGTTGTCGATGTGGAACACGTGGCCACCCGTGTCCTCTGACATCTGCCGTAACGCCGAGTCGCTACTTCCGCCGAAAACCATGCCGCGCGACATGTAGAACCGGCGATCCACATAGTAGAAGCCGTAAATAATCGCATCGGCCTTCTGCGCGGCTTCGATGGCCTGCGAGATCTTGTACTTGCTGCCCTCATCCTCGCCGTCGGTGATCAGCACCAGAACCTTGCGTCCCACCTGTCCCTTGAGTTGATCGGCGGACGCTACATAGACGGCATCATATAAAACGGTCCCGCGCGGCTGCGAAATGGTCGGCACCGGCCCCGGTCCGAACCCGCCCACGCCCGAACTCACGTGCAAATCTTCCAACCCGGCGCGCAGTAATTTCGCAGAGTTAGTGTAGTCCTGGAGCAGTTCGGAGTCTTCGCCAAAGCTGATGAGAAACGCCAGATCCTGCTTTCGCAGAACCGACCCAAAGAATTGATAGGCCGCATTTTTCTCGATATCGATCAGGTTCATCTGGCTGGCGCTGACATCAATGAGCAACCCAATGGTCAGCGGCAGGTCTGTCTCACGATTGAAATATTTGACCCCCTGCTCCTTGCCGTCCTCGAAAACCTTGAAGTCCTCTTTATTGAGACTGCCCACCAGGCCGCCCTTCTTGTCGCGGACCGTGAACAGGATATTGACCAGGTTCACTTCCACTTTCAGGGTTGCCGAGTCATCCTGGGCTAACAGGAGCGCGGCTAAAGCGGAAACGACCAGGGCAGAGACCAGGGTTATGGCGATGGGACGGCGCATAGGAATTATAGTTGTAGATGCATATCTTTTAATTCTCGTTCCAATGCGAAAAGCCATTATTCACCTCAAGAAATCCGATCCCGTGATGCGCGCGATCATTGAGCGGGTGGGCGCCTACAAGATCGTGCATCGCGAACCAAGCTTTGAAACCCTCGTCAGATCTATTGTCTACCAACAGCTCAGTGGTAAGGTAGCGTCGGTGATCTTAGGGCGCTTGATCGCCATGCTGCCCGGCGGCAAAGTTACCCCGGACACCATTCTGAAGCTCACTCCCGCTCGCATGCGCAAAGCCGGGCTCTCCAAGCAAAAGACCGCCTACATCCGCGATCTGGCGCGCAAGACTAATAAAGGCCACGTAAAATTTGAGACTCTCGGGGGCCTTACCGATCTCGAAGTCATCGAGCACTTGACGCAAGTAAAAGGCATCGGCGTTTGGACCGCCCACATGTTCCTGATTTTCGCCCTGCAGCGTCCCGATATTTTGGCCACGGGCGATCTTGGCGTCCGCATTGCCATCCGCAAAGCGTATCAATTGGAAGAGCTCCCGCTTCCCAAGCAAGTGGAGGATCTGGCGGCGGCGTGGCGGCCCTATTCGTCGGTCGCAGTCTGGTATTTGTGGCGCAGTCTGGATAGTACCGCGCAGATCTGAGCCTCCAGCATTTTCTCATTGAAGAA
>PKZC01000066.1 GCA_003132905.1 Bryobacterales bacterium
AACATTATCCAGAAAGGACTGGCATTCCCCTGCCAATGGAGCGGTACTGGCGCCAGTTCCGGATGACGAATGTGTTCCGGGATCCTGCCCCGCCGGCCTGGTGGCCGAGATGGGGCTTCGGTGGTGGCGGCGCTTTGCCGCTAGAACCCGAATGGAGGATCCCGATGTCAAAGCCTTCCAACAAGCGCGCCCCTAAGGCCGTTGCGGCACGATCGATTGCTGCCCAGCCGTCACATCCAACAATGACAACGTCGTCGAACGATCGAAAGGAAAAGAGCGGACAGAACTCAAAGCAAGCTCGCGTCGTCGAGATGCTGAATTCACCAACCGGCACGACGATAGCAGCGGTGATGAAGGCGACCGGCTGGCAGCAGCACTCCGTGCGCGGCTTCTTTGCCGGCGTGGTGCAGAAGAAGCTTCGTCTCAAGCTCAGTTCAGAGAAGATCGACGGCAATCGAATCTACCGCATCGTCGGCGCTGGTGGGGCGCGCTCAAAGTCTCGACGTCAGAGCCGCCAGACGGCCTGAACGTCATGCCGCGCGTAACGGCTCGTCCGGCATTACCGGATCGGGAGAAGCTCGACATCGAGATCGCGCGACTGCGCGGTCTCGATGTTGGGGAACTTCGTGCTCGATGGCACACAGTCTTCCGGCGGTGGGCGCCCTCTCACCTCCCCCGGCATCTGTTGTTCAGGATTCTAGCCTACCGGCTTCAGGCCGATGGTCTGGGCGACCTTGAGCCTGAGACTCTTCGCCTCCTTGATCGGTCGGGACCACCTGTTGACGTCGGAAAACTTGCCGCCGAGTTCAATCAACGAAAGGCCGACCTAAGACCCGGGACCGTCCTGGTCCGCGAATGGGACGGTCAGTTGCATCGGGTCATGGTCCTCGCTGATGGCTTTGCCTGGAAAGACAAGGTCTATCCCAGCCTCACCAAGGTGGCCTTTGCCATGACCGGGACACGCTGGAACGGTCCGAGGTTCTTTGGCCTGCGAGTCAAACTCTCCTCAGATGGACAGCCATGAAGCCTGGTTCTGCCAAGCCGGTTCGCTGTGCAATCTATACCCGAGTCTCGACCGACCAGGGGCTTGAGCAGGACTTTAACTCGCTCGATGCCCAACGTGATGGTGCCGAGGCCTATATCCGCAGCCAAGCCCATGCTGCGTGGACATTGATCCGTAACCAGTACAACGACGGCGGGTATTCTGGCGGCTCGACCGATCGGCCAGCGCTGCAGCGGCTACTGACCGACATAAGGGCGAGAAAGATCGACGTCATTGTTGTCTATAAAGTTGACCGGCTGACCCGCTCCCTCGCTGATTTTGCCAAGCTCGTCGAATTGTTCGACAGCCACGGCGTATCCTTCGTATCGGTCACCCAACAGTTCAATACGACCACATCGATGGGACGGCTGACGCTGAATGTTCTGCTGTCGTTCGCTCAATTCGAGCGCGAGGTCACTTCAGAGCGCATCCGGGACAAAATCGCTGCCTCCAAACGGAAAGGGCTTTGGGTCGGCGGTATGGTCCCGCTTGGGTATGAAGTCAAAGCCCGGAAAGTGCTCGTGATCAAGGAAGAGGCGGAGCGGGTTCGTACTATCTTCCGGCGCTATCTAGAGCTGGGCAGTCTCAATCTGCTGATGGCCGAACTGCGCCAGCGCGAAATCCACACGAAGGTGAGGCGCTTATCGACTGGCCGGACCGTTGGTGGAAACCCGCTGATGCGTGGCCCGCTCGCCCATATGCTACGAAACCGCTTCTACATCGGTGAAGTCGCCTTCAAGGGTGAGATCCTTCCCGGTGAGCAACCTGCCATCCTGGATCGAAAGCTATTCGATGCTGTCCAGCGCAAACTCGATGAGCAGCGGACCAATCATACGATCACACGTGCAAGCTCCGAGTCGCTGTTGATGGGCCGCATTTTCGACGACCGCGGCAATCGGATGACACCGAGCCACGCCCGAAAAGATGGCAAGAGGTATCGCTACTATCTTTCCTCGGTGTTGCCCCAAGGCCGGGCTGAACTTGCCGGATCCGTTCGCCGGATTCCTGCCCCCGAGGTCGAAACCCTTGTCGTTGATGCTGTCCGCAAGCGCCTGAAAGAACCAACGAAAGTCACCGACTACGATCTCATCAACACAAATGTCGGTCGGGTCGAAGTTCAAGCGGGTCAAATCGTGATCAAGCTGGCAAGAAAGGCGGATCGGACGACGAATCGAAAATCAAACAATGCCATCCTTTATGTTCCCTGGAAAAAGACCAACCTGAAACGGCGGCGCGAGATCATTGCACCCGCAGCATCTAGCCGAGACGTTCGCCCTATTCGTTCTGAGACACGCCTCGCGCTTGTGACGTCGATCTCCTGCGGCCGACGTTGGCTCGACGAAGTCGTTAAAGGCGCCGTTGCTGATGTTGAGGCGATCGCCGCCCGCGAAAAATGCAGCGTGCGGCAGGTCAACATGACGATCTCACTGG
The DNA here is from genome assembly GCA_003132905.1 of Bryobacterales bacterium. The sequence continues at coordinate 2,474 of PKZC01000066.1, forward strand.
CCTTCCTGTCACCCACGCTTGTGAAGGCCGCTATCGACGGCCGGTTGCCACGGGGCATCGGCATTGCCCGCCTCCGCGACGCACCCGCTGAATGGTCGAAACAGCACGCGATGCTCGGGCTGTCGTCCTAAGAACCAGCGAAGCCGGTCCAGAAAAGAGCCGCGAATACAGCACCGAGCCAGGAACGGCTTCCCGGACCGCAGAGACAAAAGGCCAAAAATCGCCCTTTGCGACTTGGCCGATTGGCAGAGACCGCGCCT
>PKZC01000328.1 GCA_003132905.1 Bryobacterales bacterium
CTTATAACCGGACGCCAGTGAAGTTCACTACACTGCACAGCTTCAGTGTTGATGACGGCACGTACCCGCAGCCCGGAATCGTCCAAGGCATCAATGGCGATTTCTACGGGGCAACTTCTTCGATTTGTCAACCCAGCGTTTGTGGGTCGATCTTCAAAATCACGCCGAGCGGAACGCTGACCACTGTGTATACTTTCTGCCCTCAAGGCGGGTGCGCCGATGGCTACGGTCCATACGCGGCGCTGGTCCAAGCCAACAACGGGTATCTCTACGGAATTACACCGATGTGGGACGGCGGACCAGACTGTACACCCGGCGCATGCGGGACCATCTTCAAAATGACTCCGAGTGGCGAGTTGACGACGCTTTACAACTTTTGCTCGCCTGCAGGATGTCCGGAGGGCTGGGGCACATTGGCAGGCTTAGTTCAAGCCGCGAATGGCGATCTCTACGGGACGACAGATTTCGGCGGCGCGCATGGCTACGGTACGGTATTTAAAATTACGACGAGCGGCGCTCTGACGACGATTTACAACTTCTGCTCTCAAAGCGGTTGCACCGACGGCATACTGCCTGAGGCGGGGCTAATCCAAGCTGGCAGCGGGGGCCTCTATGGAACAACCTCGTGGGGTGGGATTGCGAACTCTGCTTGCGCAAACAGCCAATGCGGGACAATCTTCAAGATCACCCCGTCTGGCGCGCTAACCACGCTGTATGACTTCTGCTCGCAAAGCGCGTGCGCCGATGGCTACTTCCCTGCCGGGCTGGTTCCAGGGGGCCAACGGGGATCTCTATGGGACCACCTATTCTGGCGGCGTGCACGGCGGTGGGACCATCTTTAGAATCACTCCTAGCGGTAAGCTGACAACCGTCTATAACTTCTGCTCCCAAAGCGGCTGCACTGACGGCGGCAGCCCCTATTCCGCGTTCTTGCAAGCTGCCAACGGAAATTTTTTCGGCATAACGCACGGCGGCGGCGAGAACGGCTACGGTTCAATCTTCAAAATTACTCCTAGCGGCGAGTTTACGACGCTCTACAGCTTCTGCTCTCAGCCGGAATGTGCCGACGGCACAGTCCCCAACGCGCTAGTCCAGGGCACCAACGGGACGTTCTACGGAACAACTGTGACGGGCGGAAACGGTGGAGGGAACGGCTTTGGCACATTTTTTAGCCTGTCCACCGGTCAGGCCCCCTTCGTGGAAACACGCCCGACCTCAGGCGCGGCGGGCAAGGCCGTCACGATTCTGGGAGGTAAATTGACCGGCGCGACCACCGGCAAGGTCGATGTGATCACACCCGATGGCACGCTTTCCAGCAACGTAGCCTTCAGGATTCCCTAGCTAAACCCACCACCCAAATCTCCCTCCGCCCGCGCTACACTAAGAGGACTGTTTCACTCGAGGTCATAGACAGCCGTGAAAACCCCATCCGCATTCTGACGCCGCTTTAGTTTGGGCCGCTCTTGTGCCGCCCCGCCAGTTCAGAGGGTTTTTCAAAAACGTCTCGAGGATTTTTTATGAGTGACAGCACCGCAATCCAGGCTCGCACCCCCGGCATATGGGCCTCCCTGCGCGAAGCAGTGATGGGCTCAAGCCAGGACTTTACCGAAGGCAACATCAGCCGCGCTATCGTTCTATTGGCCGTGCCGATGGTGCTCGAAATGTGCATGGAATCGCTGTTCGGCGTGGTGGACGTGTTTTGGGTCTCGCGCCTGGGCGCAGACGCCGTAGCCACCGTCGGGCTCACTGAAACCGCGCTCGTCCTGGTCTTCGTCATCGCCATGGGGCTGAGCATCGGCGCAACTGCGCTAGTCGCGCGTCGCATGGGCGAAAAAGACGAACAGGCTGCGGGCCTCGTCGCGGTACAAGCCATCGTCATCGGACTCGTGGTATCGGCAATGGTCGCGATCTTCGGTTATTTCTTCGCCCCAAACTTGCTCCACATCATGGGCGGGTCCGCCAGCGTGGTCAAACTTGGCTCCGGATATACGCGCATGATCTTCAGCGGCAGTGCCACCATATTCCTGCTGTTCCTGATCAACGCGGTTTTTCGCGGCGCGGGCGATGCCGCCATCGCGATGCGCGTCCTCTGGCTCGCAAACATCGTGAACATTTGTCTGAATCCGTGTTTGATCTTCGGTCTTGGTCCGTTTCCGCGCCTGGGCGTTACCGGCTCGGCGGTCGGCACAACTATCGGACGCGGCATCGGCGTTCTGCTGCAACTGTGGGTGCTCACATCAGGCCGCGGACGGCTGGCGGTTCACGCGTCGCAACTGCGCGTGGATCTTCTGGTCCTGTGGCGTCTCATCCGCCTGTCGCTGAACGCCATGTTCCAATACCTGGTGCAGATGGCCAGTTGGATCGGCATGGTTCGCATCATCGCCAGCTTCGGAAGCGACGCCACCGCCGCGTACACGGTCGCGTTCAAAGTGATCATCTTCGCGATTCTGCCGTCGTGGGGCATGAGCAACGCCGCCGCCACGTTAGTGGGTCAGAATTTGGGCGCGGGGAAACCTGGGCGCGCCGAGAGTTCAGTGTGGCGCACCAGCTTGTATAACATGCTGTTCCTCGGCATCATCGGAGCGCTCTTCATCGTATTCGCTCGGCAGATCATCGGTATCTTCACCAGCGACCCGGCGGTTGCCCCGCTCGCCGTGAGCGCGCTGCGCCTGTTCAGTTGCGGCAATATTTCCTACTCCTACGGCATGGTGATTACCGCGGCTTTCAATGGCGCCGGCGACACCGCCACGCCCACTGCCCTCAACCTGGTATGTTTCTGGCTTTGCCAGATTCCGCTCGCCTGGGCGCTGGCGTTCCACACCGGCCTGGGCCCGAATGGCGTGTACGTCGCCGTGGTGATTTCCGATTCGTTGCTCGCCGCGCTTGGAATCCTGCTGTTCCGCCGTGGAAAATGGAAACAGGTGACCGTCTGACATGCCTTCCAACACACATTCATCCGATCCGAGCACGTACCTCGCGGAAGAACGCACCTTCCTAGCATGGATTCGAACTGGCATCGCGATGATGGGCTTCGGATTCGTAGTCGCGCGCTTCGGCCTGTTCCTGCGTGAATTGGCGTCGCTGCGAACGCTGCCACAATTTCAAACATCGGCCCTCTCAGTGCCGCTCGGAACTGCGTTGCTGGTTGCCGGTGTGATCGTAAACGTGATGGCATCCGTGCGGCACGTGCGCATCGTCCGCGCGCTCAACACCGGCGAGCCGATAGCGATGAAACCATCCACAATGGCAATCCTGGTGGCGCTGGTGTTGGCGGCCGCTGGATTGGCGATAGCTGTCTATCTCAGCCGGGAGCTAGCTGCGAAATGAACACTGAAAATGGCATCATCAGCAAACCAAGCAAATATTCAGTGCCCGAAACGCTGCATCGCTTGGAAACGATTCTCGCAAGCAAGAACGTCAAAGTGTTCGCGGTAGTCGATCACAGCGGCGAAGCGGAAAAAGCCGGATTGAAAATGCCACCCACGCAATTGCTGATCTTTGGCAATCCCAAGGGAGGTACCCCGGTGATGTTGGCCGCTCCCACCGCAGCCATCGATCTGCCGCTGAAAGCGCTGGCATGGGAAGACGCGAGCGGAAAAGTGTGGCTCAGCTACAACGATCCCGCGTACATTCAGCGCCGCTTCAACCTGAGCGACGATGTGATGAAGCCGCTGGCCGGAATCGGCGCGCTCATCGAACAAGCGTTAGCTTAGTTCGGCTCCGGCCCCGGCATTGGCGCTCCGCAGTTCCGCGTGCACTTGGGCGGAATCACAAATTTATCCTTGATCTTGTCGCGAAACGCCGGGTACATTGTCTCCGCGCCGCCCATCGCCGCTTCCACCGGGATGTGATAGATCTTGTTCATCTCATCGACGAATGGATTCTTCCCAGGAAGATAATGCGGAACCCGACCCGATTCCACGCCTTCGTATCCAACAATGCAGGGCGGCCCAGCCACCGCGACCGGCGTGGGAGTGGAAATATAAGACCGCGTCAAAATATACGGCTCGGTTAAATAGACGGGATCCTCCATCACCAGGGCCAGCGTCAGCATGTCTCCGTGACGAATAAATGTTGTGGTGATCGTGGCCTGGTCGCTGCTGGCCGCGCCATTGCGGCGCATATAGCCGGTCTTGATGTGCGTCGTGTATGCGGTCAGCACGTCTCCATTCCAGGTGCCGGTGGTGAAGCCGGTCTGATCGTGCGGAGCATTTTTCGAAGGATGCGGACGCCCATCCATCCAGATAGTCATCGGCGCGCGAGTCTCCCAGCCGCCCAGCACCCAAGCGTTGATTTTGCCCGTCAGCGGATCGCTTTCGCTCCAGATCTTCAGGCTGAACGGGCCCGCCGCGATATGCCACTGCGTCTGGAACCAGCAGATACGTTCCGGCATCGAGATAGTGGATTGCGAAAAACTCAAGGCCTTGGCGCGGCCCGATTCATTGAAGGGAAGGCCCGCCCAATCGTCGGGATTCGGACCTGCGCCGCGCTCCAGGTTGTCTTCGTGATTCTTGGATGTCCACGATCCCGACAGATCGATCTCCGCCAGCGCCGGAAACGCCACACACAGCAATATGGCCAGAGTCAGAATTGTTTTATTGCGGGTCATATTTGATTCCTGTTCATATCTACCATCGCGACGAACACTCCGAAGGCTTCCACCCGGAGTCGTCAGCCTGTTTCTTGAAATGAGAACTGATGATAAAGGGCTCGCGCAGATACATGGGATCGGTGACAACGATAGTAACCACCATCAGCACATCCCCGTTCCGCTCCTTCACTAAATCGTAGTATTCGCTCAGCGCGGCGTTATCACTATAAGGAACGCCATTCTTGCGCAGATAGCCGGCTTTGAGATGAGATGTGCTCACTTTCAGCGATCCATTCACAGGCCGAGGGCCCGCGCGCTGTACTTCCCATTGAGCGACGGAATCGCCTTGCAGCGTCGGAGTACTCTCGGCATCTTTCCAATCGCCGAAATGGAACAGGCGCGTCTGCTTGCCCGCGTCGGTATCCATGCGGAGCGTCTGATCGTCCTGCCAAGTGATGTGCAGGTGCTCGGGTACGCGCAAGATCGCGGGCGCTCCATACGATTTGCACTGCTCGCCCGCAGCTTCATCCTTGGCAGGATCCCACGCATCCGCGATTTTAACGGCAGCGCGCGTCATAGGAACACCCTGGTAATCACCCGGTGCGGGCGTCACCATACGATAGCGCCAATCCTCGGTGACGACGGAAACCCAATAGCCAGTCAAATCGATAGGCGCGGCCGCTTTAGGAGCCATCGGAGGTCCGCCTCGCCCGCCGCCTGGAGGTTGCGCCACAAGCGGAAGCACAACGGCAATGGTGAGCCCGAATAATAGGTTTGAATATCGCATGTTCTATTTTTTAACTGTCAAGCTTTTATAAATAGCCTCGACAAATGCGCTGGTGGAGCCTTCTTGTGTGCCGTACTGCGTCTCATAAGGCTTGGCCGGCGATGCCTCTTTGATTTGAGCGAGGGTCATTCCCTGCTTGATCATGTCGGCGATCACGTCGCGCACTTCCACCACCATGTCACGGTAATCCACAGCCTCCATCTGTTCGCAGAGCCGCCCGTGGCCGGGGATAATGTACGTGCCCACTCCTTTGTAGATAAAAGGCGTCGGCGGGATGGCCAATTCAATCAGCTTATTCAGCGCGTCAATCTCGCCCTGGACGCTCCCTCCGTTCGCGATATCGATCAGCGGAAATCGCGTAGTGTCCATCACGTCGCCGGCCGCCACGACGTCAGATCCGCGGAAGAACACAAAGCTGTCGGCGTCGCTGTGCGCGGCCGGTTCGTGCAGAACTTCGATCCCTTCGTCGTTCATGCGCAGCGCGTAGCGTTTGGGGTAAAAAGCTTCGGTGGGCAGTGCATCATTCGGAAAGGGCGAGGCCTTGCCAGTGGGAGCGCTCATTCTTTGCAGGATGCTGTCATGGGCCAGAATGGCCGCTGCGCCGCCGTTTGTCATCGCATCGGCGAGCGCTTGGTTGCCGAGCACGTTAGTGAAAATAGTCTTGCCAGCTTTGGCGAGCTTGCCGTTGCCGCCAACGAAATCGGCTTCCGCGTTGGTGTCGATGATGCAACGGATCGGCAGGTCGGTCAACTTGCGCAGCGTCGCCAACACTCGATCGGACGCGTTCTCGGTACCGGCGTTCACTAGCACTACACCGTCTGAGCCGATCTGCACGCCGATGTTTCCGCCAGCGCCCGCGATCATATAGAAATTCGGCCGAACCCGGATGACATCGAGATCACCGTGGTCTGGTTCTGCCGCGTGAACGAACACTGCACCGCACGCGAGCAACGCAAAGCCGACAAGGGCCGGCTGGATTATTTTACGAGATTGCATGGGTTTACTGGAATGCATATTATCACTCCCAGAACGGCGGGCTTGTATGCAACCTAATTCAACAAGTTGAGCAGCGCAAGAGTTTCGGCTTGTACCGCCGCCTTGAGCGTGGTTTCTCTCACCGGAGCCCATTGCGGCGAATGCGGAGCGGGAACCGGAACGCCGGTTCTGCGCGATTCGGCGAGCTTCTCGGGATCGACCGCGCCAATGTGCAGCAGCGCCGCTTTCACTCCCGCGCGGCCATATTCGGAGAAATCTTCGGATGTCATTTTAGCGGGCATCTCGACTACGTTCCCCGGCGGCATGCCCTTCTTCAACGCCGCAGCGAGACGATTGGTCAGTTCCGGATCGTTGTAAACAGCTTCGTCGCCGGTCATACCGGGTGTGGGTTCGATCAAAGGCTCGCGCGGCGCGCCGGCCGCCTCGGCTTCCGCTTTTGCGATGCGTGCGATGGCGGCGAGCACGCGCTTGCGGACCAGTGGATCGAAAGTCCGGACCGACAAAAGCAGTTGCACCTGATCGGGAATGATGTTGTTTTTCGTACCGCCATGAATGGCGCCGACGGTGATGACGACAGGGCTCTGCGGATCGTTTTCGCGCGACACGATGGTCTGCCACGCCTGGATGGTGCGCGCGGCGATCACGATAGGATCCACCGTATTCTGTGGCATCGCACCATGGCCTCCTCGCCCGAAAATGGTGACCGTTGGAAAGTCGGCCGCAGCGCGAAAGAAGCCCGCGTGATAACCGACAACGCCGGCAGGGACGATGTCGTCGTCGTGCAGGGCGATGGCGAAATCTGGTTTCGGGAATCGAACGAAAAGCCCGTCCTTCAACATTGCGGACGCGCCCGCGCCAGCCTCTTCGGCGGGTTGGCCGATCAGCATCAACGTGCCGTGCCACTCAGCGCGATGCGCGGCCATCCATTGCGCCGTCCCCGCCCAAGCGGCCATGTGAAGATCGTGCCCGCAGGCGTGCATCACACCCGGTATTTTGCTCGAAAACGGAAGGCCCGTTTGCTCCGTCACCGGCAATGCATCCAGTTCGGTACGCAGCATCACAATGGGCCCCGTGCCATTCTTGAGCAAGGCAACTACGCCCGTGCCGCCGACGCCAGTCGTGACTTCGTACCCAAGCTCCTTGACGCGAGCAGCCAGTTTGGCGGCAGTTTGTTTCTCTTGAAAAGCCAACTCCGGGTTGCTGTGGATGTCGATGTAGAGCGCTTCAATGCCCGGGTAGAGATGGTCTATGTCGGACGGCGATGGACCCAGCGACGCGGCACCGCACACGACGGCAAGTAAAAGAATCCAGATCAGGCGCACTTACTGCTAGATTAAATCAATCCCAAATCCTTCGCTCTCACGGAAGATAAATCGGCCCCGTCTCCTTAAGGAACTCTTCGCTTCGACGCGCTCGATAAGCCAGCAGCCACAAATCGAAACCCGCGGGCCGTCTTCCGCCAATCATGCTTCCGAATCCAGCTTCCAAAAAGGCACCCTGCAATGTGGAATAGGTAAAACCGCACTTGTGCGCCATGTGCTGGTTCCCTCGTGCCACCGACGCCCGGTGCCCGAAAAGGATATCGATAGGCGCAATCGGCCCTGACGCTGAAACGTACTACGATTCCAGCAGCTTGTCTTGGGCTAATGCTTCGCAAACCGTCTGGAGGTCCGGACAGGTGATCACCACAAAGCCGTTCGGATTGAGAACGCGGTGAAATTCCCTAAGCGCGATGGGCACTTCATGCGCAAAAATATGTTCGATATTGTGGGACGAATACAACGCATCCATGCTCGCCGCGACAACCGCACTCATATCCGTCATGGCGCCGACGAGATCGGGCTTCACCGCTGGATCGATATCGAACCGGACTTCCTGCCACTGCCCGCTGTTGAAGCCTTTTTGGATATTCGCTTTGGTTTGTGGGCCGCATCCGACATGCAGGAAGTTTTTCATTCAGGCAACCGATGTAGTGTTCGGCCCCGCCATGAATTCTCAGACAGCGTCAAAAACACGGAACAGCAGGGATGGCATGACGCCCACGGCAAGAGAATCGCAACAGGTACCGCGTGGTTGACGAATCACCACCCCCTTCACCTCCATCCGTGAGTACGAGACTCCGGCTTAACAGCGTCCGGGGCGAAAAAGAGCTGCCGTGTCCTTTGACTTGCTGGCCGGCATTAACGGTGATGGTGATGTCTCCTCCTTCTCTACCTCTAAGGCGTCACTTTGATTACCCTATCCGGAAGCAGCCGTTTGACGCCTTCTATCGGAAGAACAAAGGGCGCAGCCGCCGCCGTAATGCCGATCGCCACGGGTATCAGCAGCAATACGAACGGACCGATGAGAAGACAAAAGCCGTCACCGCCTCCGCACAGCGGATCGAATACCATGCCGCCGGGCTTCATTAAGGCGTCGGACAACTTTGCATCGCGGTGAATCCGAATTTCCGCCACCTGTTCGCGAGGAATCATCCCACCCTATGGAGCGAAGCTCACCCCATTCGGACCAATGAAAAGCCGCTGGCCAACATAGCTGATGCCGGCTTTCGTCACCACGCGATATTCGCGATCCTCGCGGTCGTCTGATCGCATCTTGCCGTGTCCGATGGCCTTGGCGAGGTCCGCCCACGGAACTGAATCGGCGGCCCAGGCAGTCGACAGCGACAAGAGGGCCGGTACCAGCAAACCCACAATACTACTGGAAACGAAACGTCCGCAATTGGCTTTCATGGCGAGTCCAGAATAAGTCCGGGCACGCCTCGGGTGCGTCACTGTTGTGACACTTCCAAAAGCGTCACAACTTACCGGTCGCGGAACCTCAGATGGTCTGCCACCTCAATGGCGCGACTGCTTACCTGGGGCTACCGCCACGTTGATCACCACTTGGGGCAACTTGCGTGTGACTGTTCCCTTGCCTTACGCATGGTCAGACCCGACGCTGCTTCCGGCTCTCTGTAACTGCCCCATCGAATCGCGCGCCCAGTTCGGCAAAGCCTTCTTTAGGACCGTTCCATCGCAATTCGTCCACGTCACCGAATAGATCGATGTCGGTGCGAAGCGTCGCCAGCGTCCGGAACAGCAATGCCTGCTCGCGTTGTCCTGCCAGGGTGTTCGCCAGCGCGCTTGCATTCGCGGCGTTCACATGCCACTCGTTCCAATTCGCTGGAATGGATTCGATATGTCCAAACTTGGCGAGCACTGCCGCAGTCGATTTCGCGCCCCAGCCCGGCAGTCCCGGATAGCCATCGGCGGCGTCGCCAACCAACGCCAGATAATCTGGGATGGATACCGGCGGGACACCGAACTTCTGGATCACTCCGGCTTCGTCGATCGTGACGCGCGTTCGCCGGTTCAATTGAACAACCCGCGTGCCGCGGACGCATTGCGCCAGGTCTTTGTCCGGCGTGCAGATGATCACGTGATCGAAGCGTGAATCGCTGGCCGCCTTGGCCGCTGCTGCTGCAAGCGCGTCGTCCGCTTCAAACTCAACCATCGGCCACACCACCACGCCGGCCGCCGCGAGCGCTTCTTCGAGCAGGGGAAACTGCGCCAGCAAATCGGGCTCGATGCCCTCGGAAGTTTTGTAGCCCGGCCACAACCCATTGCGAAACGACTCAATGACGTGATCGGTTGCCACGGCAAGGTGCGTGGCGCCGCCCTTGATCATTCCCAACACCGAAGCCAGTACGCCTCGCACGGCGGCGACTTCAGCACCGTCCTGTGCGCGCGCCGACGGTAACGCGTAATAATGCCGGAATAACTCGTAGGTTCCGTCAATCAGATAGACGTCCAGGGCCGCGCCTCCAGCACAAGCCTACAATAAACTTGATGCGTCTTCTGGCGGGGTTATTGTTCGCTGCCGTGTGCCTGGCACAGTCAACCCTGACCATTCCAAAGGTCAAAACGACCATCAACGTCGAGCAGCAGCCGATTGAGATCACGCTCTGGGGAACCGTCTCCGCCAGGCCGTCCGGAATTTCTGCCTTGGCTCTCACTATCGATCTCGGCGATCTTCAAGCGCATCTCACGGCGGTGCTAAGCGCTCAGCTCAATAAGTCGGATCGGTGCGGCGATCATCTGACGGTGGAGCAAGCGGCAATCGCTCCCTCAGCGCCATCGAGCATGCTCACCGCTAATGTGAATTTCGAACGATTCGCGTGCGTCAAAGCCTTCGGCAAGCAAATCGTCAAGAGGTTGGTAGGCGGGCATGCGGTGATCGAAGTGAACCTGACGCCGTCGGTTCAAGAAAACAACATCTCGATCGCCGCCGATGTCCGCAAGATGGACGCGGACGGTTCGCTGGGTGATCTGCTGCGTTCCAGCTCGGTCGGCGATTTGATTCGGGACGAAATCTCAGACAGCATCGAATCCGCTATACAGAAGTCGGCAGATCTCAAATCAACCCTGCCTGCCGAAATGGAAAAAGCCGTCACCCTCCAAAGCATTCAATTCGCTGACGGCGGCGCGGGCCGGCTGTGGCTCACGATTGGCGGAGAGGTGCACCTTTCAGCCGCACAACTACGGGAGCTGGTGAAAGAATTGTCTCACTAGCAGGGTGGGAGAATGGGACATGCCCCTAACCACTGACGAGAAAGTCTTAACTCTGGCTCAGGATCTGATCCAGCAGTTCGACACAATCTTCGGTTTGCATCCTGGCTTCCGGCCAGCTCATGCCAAAGGCGTCATGCTCACGGGAACGTTCCAGCCTTCGCCCGCCGCGCCTTCTCTCACGCGCGCGCCGCACATGAATCGGGAGTCGACGCCTGTGTCGGTTCGCTTTTCGAACTCGACCGGCGTTCCCGTGATTCCTGACACTGATCCCAATGCTAATCCGAAAGGATGTGCGATTCGTTTCCACCTCGCCGATCGCGTACACACTGATATCATCAGCCATTCGACCGATGGATTCCCCGCCAAGACCGGTCAGGAGTTCCTGGAGTTCCTGCGCGCGCTTGCTTCCAGCGATCCGGCCAACTTATCGGGATCTCCGCTTGAGGCATTCCTCGGCAGCCACCCCGCGGCTCTCGCGTTCGTTCAGAAACCCAAGCCCGCCCCATCCAGCTTCGCTCGGGAATCCTACTTCGGCATCTTGGCGGTCCGTTTCACCAACAAGGACGGTGAGACCCGCTTTGGACGCTATCGCATCCTTCCCGAAGCCGGCAGCGATCATCTCACCGCAGCCGCCGCTGCCGCCAAGGGTCCAAATTACCTGTTCGATGAACTCGCCGAGCGGCTGGCCAAAGGCCCGGTGAAGCTGCGGATTGTCGCTCAATTGGCCAATGCGGGCGACATTGTGGACGACGCAACCATCCACTGGCCCGAGGACCGTACTCAATTGGATCTCGGCACCGTCGCTCTAACCGCCGCGATTCCCGACAACGCCCAGGAGCAGCAACACATCATCTTCGATCCAATCCCGCGCGTGGATGGCGTCGACCCTTCGAATGATGCCCTCTTCGAGCTGCGTGCCGCCATCTATCTGATGAGTGGACGCCGTCGCCGTGCAGCGGCCGGAACTGCCGCCATTGGACGGAATGCTTGATCGTGTAGCAAAATTCATCGCTCAACACCGCATGCTCGAATGCGGTCAACGCATCGGCGTTGCAGTGTCGGGCGGCGCGGATTCCGTGTTCCTGCTGCACGCTTTGCGCGAGCTTGGCCCTCGCTGGGATTTGCAACTGAGCGTTGTGCACATCGAGCACGGAATTCGCGGCGCGGCCTCCATCGCCGATGCGGAGTTCGTTGCGCAACTAGCTGCCAGGCTCGAGCTTCCATTCCATCTTCATCACGCCGATGTTCCGTCCATGGGAGGGAACCTGGAAGACGCCGCGCGGAATGTCCGGCAATCCTTTTATGCCGATCTGATCGCTTCGGCTAAAGTGAACCGGATTGCCACCGGTCACACCCGATCCGATCAAGCCGAGACGGTTCTCTATCGAATTCTGCGCGGTTCGGGATTAACCGGCCTTTCGGGCATCTTGCCCGTGACGCACGAGGGGCTGGTTCGTCCCCTACTCGAGATCGACCGCAGCGAAATCGAAGCCTGGCTGCGCGAGCGAAACATCCTGTGGCGGGAAGATGCGACCAACCAGGATCGCACGTTCGCCCGGAACCGCCTGAGGCACGAAATCCTCCCTCTGCTCCGCGACGTCTTCAATCCACAGCTCGACACCGCGCTATCCAACTTGGCCACTCTCGCCCGCGACGAAGAATCCCACTGGGAATCCGAACTGCTCCGTCACTTGCCACCAGCCACCAGCCACCAACCATTGATCCTCCCGGTCTCGCAACTGACCGCCGCCCCCCCAGCTGTGGCGCGCCGCTTGATCCGCCGGGTTGTGGAAATCGTCAAAGGCGACCTCCGCGGCATCGACTTCGCGCATGTGGAGCGAGTGCTCGACATGGCACGGTTGCCAAACGGCCATGATCGGTTCCAGGCACCCGGCCTCGACATCTGCCGATCTTTCGACTTCATCCGTCTGGCGCAGCCTGAAGAGGCAAACCCCGGCACCCCCGATTTTTCACTTCCGCTCCAGATCCCGGGATCGGTGGAACTTCCCGGCTCCAATACCCGTATTACCTTGCAGATACTAGAGAAACAAGACCCACCGCAGCCCTGTGCTACAGTGGTGAATGAACTGGACTGGCAGCGTTTCCGCAGGGGCAGATGCGCGCCCAGCCTTGAGCTGCGTAACTGGAGACCAGGTGACCAGTACCGAAGAATCGGACGAGCCAAGCCGGAAAAGATCAAGTTTTTCTTCCAGAAAGCCCGTATACCCTTGTGGGAACGCGGGAACTGGCCGATTATCACCTATAATGAGACCATCGTTTGGGCCAGACGTTTTGGCTCCGCCGCCGAGTTCGCGACGGAGCCGGAGACCCGTTCCATCCTCCAAATCGCGGAAACCGGGCGGGAACTTTCGAATCGATCGGAGCGCCTGGAGCGTCCAAGTTGATGGGTATTACGTTGCCCCACGTGTAGGGAGAAGGCATGAATAATTCAAATCTTAAGACCGCCATATTCTGGGTGGTCATTATTGTAGTTGTGGTTCTGTTTTGGACCGTGGTCCATAACACCAAGTCCCGACCGGACGCCCAACTCTCGTACACGCAATTGATGAACGACGTGAACGCGGGCAAAATCAAGACCGTGCGGATCAGTGGCAACGATCTGAACGGCACGTATAAAGATGACAATCAGGAACTGCACGCGGTTATCCCCAACGTCCATCAGAATCTGGATGACGCCATGCTCGCCAAGGGCGTGGACATTCACTACAACAAGGAAGCCGGCGGCGGCTGGGTTTCCATCCTGATCAACGCCATTCCGTTTGTTCTCTTGCTGGCCTTCTGGATCTTCATGATGCGCCAGATGCAGAGCGGCGGGAACAAAGCCTTGAGTTTCGGCAAGAGCCGCGCCAGGCTGCATTCCTCGCAGCAGAAGAAAGTGACGTTCAAAGACGTCGCCGGCGTGGAAGAGGCCAAGGAAGAGCTGCAAGAGATTATCGAGTTCCTGCGCGAGCCGCAGAAATTCCAGAAGCTGGGCGGCCGCATTCCGAAGGGCGTGTTGCTGATTGGCCCTCCGGGAACCGGCAAAACTTTGCTGGCGCGCGCCATTGCGGGCGAAGCGAACGTTCCGTTCTTCTCCATTTCAGGTTCGGACTTTGTCGAGATGTTCGTGGGCGTCGGCGCAAGCCGCGTGCGCGATCTGTTCGAGCAAGGCAAGAAGAACGCCCCGTGTATCGTTTTCATCGATGAAATCGATGCCGTGGGACGGCATCGCGGCGCGGGTCTCGGCGGCGGACACGATGAACGCGA
>PKZC01000322.1 GCA_003132905.1 Bryobacterales bacterium
CCGCGGCGTCGATCACTTCCCAGACGTTGATCCCCATGCGGTCGCACATGAGCGCCATTTCGTTGACCAAGCCGATGTTGATCATCCGAAACGTGTTTTCGAGCAGCTTCACCATTTCCGCCACGCTGGTAGAGCTGACCGGCACTACCTTTTCAAGAGCCTGGGCATAGAACAGCGCCCCTAGCCTGGTGCAGGCGGGCGTTATGCCTCCTACCACCTTGGGGATGTTGGCGGTCTGATAGTGCGGATTTCCGGGGTCCACCCGCTCGGGCGAAAAACACAGGAAAAAGTCTTCCCCCACCTTCCATCCAGGGCCTTCCAGCATGGGCAAAACCAGCTCGTCAGTGGTTCCAGGATAGGTAGTGGACTCTAGAATCACCAGCTTGCAGGGACGCAGATACTTTGCCGTAGCCTGACAGGCGGACACGATGTAGCTCATGTCGGGGTCCTTCGTCTTGCGCAAGGGCGTGGGCACGGCGATGTTGATGGTATCGAGGTCCGAAATGACTGAAAAGTCGGAAGTAGCGCGAAATTTTCCTTCCGATACCCACTTCCTTAGTGTGTCGGAGGGAACATCCTGGACATAGGATTGTCCGCTATTCAGCTGCGTAACCTTCGACGGCTGGATGTCAATTCCAGTAACGGAGAACCCGGCCTTGGCAAACTCCATCGCCAGCGGCAGGCCGACATAGCCGAGACCGATAATGCCCACCCGCGCTGTCCGGCTCTTGATTTTCTCTTCCAGCGTCGTCGCGGTGGCGGTTGTGGATTGCATGAAGGAACGCTCTACCTACTGTACCCCCAGGTGGGCCGGTTCCTCGCGGAAGGACGAGATTGAAATGGAAAAACAAACCAACATTGCCGTGCTTGGACTCGGTTATGTCGGATGCGTAACGGCTGCCTGTTTAGCCAGCCTGGGACATCGCGTTTTGGGGGTCGACCCGGACGAGCGTAAGGTAAAGGCTATCGAACAAGGGCGAGCGCCTTTTTACGAACCTGGGCTGGAAGATCTGGTTCGAGAAAACGTCCGCGCGCATCGGCTATCGGTTTCCACATCGCCCGACGCCCTGATTGCAGCGGACATTGCGATGGTTTGTGTGGGAACGCCGTCGGAGAAGAACGGCAATTTGGGACTATGCCAATTGCGCCGGGTGGTGGGAGAGATTGCCGAGCAGGCTTCCCATCGCCGGAAGCCGCTGATAGTGGCTATTCGCAGCACCGTTTTTCCTGGTACTTGCCAGGAGCATGTATTGCCGATCTTCCTGGATTACCCGGCCGTGGATGTAGTGGTGCATCCCGAATTTCTGCGAGAAGGCTCGGCGGTGAACGATTTTTTCGAGCCATCGCTGCTCGTAGTCGGCGGCAGCAATCCGGCGGCGGTGCAAGACGTCGTCGATTTGTACCAATCTCTGGGAGTAGTAGCGGCCCAGGTATCGCTGCGCACGGCTGAAATGATCAAGTACGCGTGCAATGCCTTCCACGCGGTGAAAATAGCCTTTGCCAATGAAATCGGCACGCTCAGCGATCGGGTGGGCTTGGACGGCGCAGAAGTTATGGCCACGCTTTGTCAAGATGTCAAGCTCAACAGCTCAGCAGCGTATCTAAAGCCGGGATTTGCCTTTGGAGGCTCTTGCTTGCCGAAGGACTTGCGCGCCTTGCTGTATCGGGCGGCCCACCTCGACTTAAGCTTGCCTCTGCTTGAAGCGGCTATGCCGAGCAATGAACAGCATCTTAAGCGCGCCATCGATGCGGTTCTCGATTTGCCCGCGCAACGCATTGGGCTGATCGGACTGGCCTTCAAGGAGAACACAGACGACCTGCGGGAAAGCCCGGTGGTGACTTTGCTGGAACAACTGATCGGAAAGGGTCGCGCGGTGCAGGTGTTCGACCCGCGAATTCGCTTGGACGCTATCTACGGGTCAAACCGCAATTTCGTTCTCGAGACCATTCCACACATCGGTCGGCTGCTAACCGGCAGCATGGACCAAGTCTTGGAATGGGCGGATCATATCGTCCTGGCCCAAAAGCAGGACCGCGCGGCCACCGATCGACTTTACCGGTCGGGCATTCCGCTGCTCGACCTGACGGGCGGGTGCCTGGAATCGGAGCCGAAAGGCCACGCCGCATCGGCGCTCTGAACTGATAAGCCCTGTGAACTGAATAAGCAATGCTACGGTTGTTTCGGGTCTATATCTCCACCAGGGTTGCCGCGCTACTGGCNNATTCTCATCTACGCGTGTTACCTGGCCGCGACATTTTTTTGGCTGCGTGCCGATCCTTCCGCTTTCCTAGGGGACGAGAACGGCTGGCGGCGAATCTTCATCGTCGTGTGCTGTCTGGTATTGGCCACCTACTTCCTGGATCTTTACTCAAACCTCCGTTTTTCGAGAGAACTGCTGCAAAAAGTAGTCGTCGTCGTGGCGACCGCGTTTCTGACGGAGGCTATCCTCAGTTACCTAAAGTTGCCACAGTGGGTTGTCCCGGCGGGTCCGATGATACTGGGGAGCGCGCTCACGTTCACTGCCCTAATTGCTTCGCGCTTCATCTTCGTATTGTTGCTACGCAAGATGCCAACGGAAGGTATAGTTTTCCTTGGAAATTCTTGTGTAGTGCAACAAATTGCGAGTCACCTGGAGGCTCACCCCGAGAAGGGCCTGACGCCCTTGGGCTTTCTTGACGATTTGAATTCGATGAGTGCAAACCGGCTGGGAGCGATTTCGGATCTCCGCGCAGTGGTGGATCGGCTGCATCCCAAGCGCATCGTGGTGGGTATGCAAGAACGCCGCGCCATTTTACCGGTTAGCGAACTGCTGGAGCTAAGATTAGTCGGCATTCGAATTGAGGAAGCGTGGAGCACCTATGAGATGGCGTTTGAGCGGATCTCGACGCATGATCTTCGCCCGTCACAGCTGATCTTCAGTTCCAACGAGCTGGGGCCCAATCGTAGCAGTGTACGTCTGCAGTGGGCCTATTCAACGGCTATTGCGGCGGTTGCGGCGCTGGCTACATCGCCAGTGATGCTACTGGTAGCGACGCTGGTAAAACTGACATCGCCCGGACCCGCCCTCTTGCGGCAGCTGCGCGTGGGCAAGAACAATCGCGTATTCACGCTCTACAAATTCCGTTCGATGGTGCGCGATGCGGAGGTGCGTAGCGGCGCGGTGTGGGCCACCCGCAACGACCCTCGGGTGACGCCGGTGGGGCGCTGGCTGCGCCGGCTGCGGCTGGACGAGCTGCCGCAATTGTTCAACGTTCTCAAAGGCGATATGTCGATTGTCGGGCCGCGTCCAGAGCGCCCCGAAATCGTCGCCGAGTTGGAAAAACAAATTCCGTTTTACCGCCAGCGGCACTGCATCAAGCCCGGCATCACCGGTTGGGCTCAGATTAAACACAAGTACGGCGACACCATCGAGGACACCATCATGAAGCTGGAATACGATTTGTACTACATCAAGAACCTGGCGCCCGCACTGGACGCTGTCATTATGTTTCACACAGCGAAAGTAATGCTGTTATCACGAGGAGCGCAGTAAACATGAAGAACCAATTAGCAAAACTCAGCACCGTTTCGGCTGGACTCGTTCGCGTTCCGGCCGGGACCATAGAACGTCGCATCTTCGCGATGCGTGGACACACAGTCATGATCGATTCCGATCTGGCAAAACTATATTCGGTAACCACCAAGGCGTTCAACCAAGCTGTGAAGCGTAACAACGATCGCTTTCCTTCCGATTTCATGTTTCAACTCACTCCTGAAGAAGTGAGATCTTTAAGGTCACAATTTGTGACCTTAAACGCCAATCAGCGTCTCAAGCAGGGGCGTGGCAGTCACAGTAAGTATGCGCCCTACGTCTTCACCGAGCATGGCATCGCAATGCTCTCATCGGTCTTGAAGAGCAAGCGAGCTGTACAAATGAACATTATGATTATCCGCGCGTTCATTCGCCTGCGTGAAATGCTAATCCATCACAAGGACCTCGCAGTGCGCGTGGAAAAAGTAGAGACGGTAAGCCATCGTCACGGCGCGATGATTGGCGTGCTCGCCACAGAGATTCAACACATGAAGAAAGTGCCGGAGACGAAACGCCGGTTCGGGTTCTCCGTAGATCAGTCTTCCAAGATAGGAAGCAATTCCGGCTCTGGGGTTGCACCCAAATCCAGGTACCGGGGATCAAGCAAACGGCTTGGTTCCAAGTTGCCCATCGCCGAGAGCAGGGTCTCTTTCAAGTGAGGATAGTCCTTTTCGATTTCACTGAAGAGGCTCCGGATGGATTTGCGAACGGTGCCGGTGCGTAGCGAGCAGCCACAGGGCGTAATGGGCGCGCCCAGCGATTCGGCATAACGGGCGGTGATGTCCTCGGTTACAAACGCGAGGGGACGAATGAGCCTGAAGTCCTTCTCGCGCGAGTAAGTGATCGGCGGCAGCGCGCTGATACGTCCAGTGAACATGGCGTTTCGTAAAAACGACTCGCAGAAGTCGTCGGCGGTGTGTCCGAACGCGATCACATTGGCGCCCAGCCCGCGAGCGATCTGATAGACGGCGCGCCGCCGGAAGCGGCTACAGAGGTCGCAACCATGATCGGGCTGTTCTTCAAGCAAGCGGAGAGACGGGTTGTCGGTGTGATACGTCCAATCTACTCCGCGGGCCTTCAGGTATTCGCCCAGCGGCTCGATGGGGCGCAGGAACTTGCCCTGCTCTACGGTAAAGGCGCAAACCGAGAACTGGATGGGCGCGCGCTTTGCCAGCAGCAATAGTGCTTCTAGCAAAGTCAGTGAATCCTTGCCGCCCGATAAGGCCACCGCCACACGATCGCCATCGCGAATCATTTTGAAGCGGCCCACGGCCTCGCCGACTTTGCGCAGAAGAAGCTTTTCGAGATCCATTTGGTTAGAGCCTGCGCTCGCTCAGCTCTCCGCCACGTATTTCCAGCGGCCGGTTTCAAACTCGAGATTGAAGTTTTCGCCCAGATAGACGCGGCGCACTTCGGGATCGCGGCCTAACTCGTCGGGCGTTCCCGCGCGAAAGATTTTTCCGTTGTTGATAATGTAGGCGCGATCCGTTACAGCCAGCGTCTCGCGAACGTTATGGTCCGTCACCAGAATGCCAATCCCGGAATTTTTCAGATCGAAGATGATGCGCTGCAACTCCAGCACCTGGATGGGATCGATGCCGGAGAACGGTTCGTCGAGTAATAGGAAACTGGGCTCAATCACCAGCGACCGCGCAATTTCCACGCGACGCCGCTCGCCGCCCGAAAGCGCATAGCCCTTATTGTGGCGGACCGTCTCCAGCCCGAGTTGCTCGATCAGCCGGTTCATTCGTTCGCGCCGCTCGCGCCCGCTCATCCGCAAGGTCTGCAGAATCGCCATCAGATTGTCTTCTACCGTCAGTTTGCGGAAAACCGACGCTTCCTGAGGAAGATAGCTGATGCCACGCTGCGCGCGCTTATACATGGGCATGTTGGTGATCTCTTCGGACCCATCGCCGTTACTCACCAGCACGCTGCCCGAATCGGGACTGATTAGACCGACGATGATATAGAAGGACGTCGTTTTGCCCGCGCCGTTGGGNNCGGCCGCGGTAGCTTTTCGAGATCTCGGAAGTCTGCAGGGTACGCATGGGGAACTTACTTGACGGTGGTCTTACGGTGCAGCACGCTCTTCACAGGTTCCTGGGCCACGCCGTTCACCAGCAGCCTGTCGTCGGATGAATACCAAGTCAGCTTTTTACCTAAGGTGGTTCCACGCATGCTGTCGATAAATCGCGGCTGTCCTCCCTCCAGGATAACTTTGTCTTCGTCCACATAGTATTCGGCGTGTTCCGACGAAGCATCGCGCGTTCGATCCAAAGCGGTTTCGTGCACCTCCACGTGTCCGTCCGCGGTGGCATGATCGAGCGACGAATCGTTGCTGTCGTTGCGCAGGAATGCGTGAATATCCTGGCCTTTCACCGTCATGTTTGGGCGTTCCAGAGTTGCGCCGCCGCTATAATGCGCCAAGCGTGTCTCATCGTTGTAGTCCAATTCGGGAGCCCTCACAATAGTAAACACGCGCAAAGAGGGTTTGGTTGCATTCTTTGCGAGAGGGTCCGCCTTGCTGGCCGGTTTCCCCTGAGGGTCCTTCGCTCCTTTTGCTGGATCTTCGTCTTTTGTTTTATCCAGCAGTTGGCTCAACACGTGCCCGCGGGCTTTTAGAAGATTGTTATCGCGATCGATCTCGACGGTCTCCGCTTCCAGCCNNGTGGAGTGGCTCGTCTTCGGAAAGCATCCCGCCTCCGCTGGAGTCGTCTTTCTTCTTGTCCGGGACACGCGAGGAGGTAACATGCCCTTCGGCAGTGAAATCGCCCGTCATCTGATTCATCACGATCTTGTCGGAATCGGCCGAGCCGGTGGAGTCCCACATTCGAGCGCTCCCGATCAGATTGATGATGTTATTCGGCTGGTCGAGCAAAGCGCGATCGGCCTTGGCCCGGCGGTCTCCTTCCTGATAGCGGAAGTCTCCGGTTTGATCCAGGTTGGCCAGTTGCGACGAATTGGGCTGGAACGTGGCAACCAGATTCTTGCTCCAAGTGAGCGCCGGTGCAGGCGCTTCCTTCGCGTCCTTCAGCTTGGGCTTTTCGGTGCGAGTGGTGACCGCCACCGAACGAAAACTCTGAATGGTATTCTTCGGCCCGTAAGTCATCCAAATTCGATCGCCATTCATCCAGCGGTGCGGTTGTTCCGGACGGTTGGGAATAAACTCAATGGCACCGGGCCCGTCCGTCTCCACAGCCTCAATTTCCTGGCCGCCGGGACGCATTTTGGTATGAATGTTGTCGCTCTTGAGCACGTGCGTGTCGGCCGGATCGACACCCGGCTTAACAACCGGCTTTGATTCCATAGTGCTGTGCCCTTGAGCGAGAGCGGTCTGCAGAATGCTGTCGGAGCCTGTGGTGTCGAAGTCCATTACCACGCGATCGGATGTAATGGTGGTCTGCGAGGTATCGCCCTTTGACACTACGTGCGCCTGATCTATCCCCGTCATCTTCTGAATCTGGTTATTGTCGTTAAATTCGACAAAAAGCTGATTGGCGGCGTAATCGAGATTACGGCCTGGCCGGACATCGGTACCCTTGGCCTGGGTTGTATCTACCAGCTTTAGGTTGCCATTCTCGAGAGTTACAGTAGCCGGGCCGGCATTCATCGTCAAGGTGTCGCGGGTCAGCTTGGACCAAGGCGTAAGGTACACCTTCGCATTGCGCTCGTTGTAGTTGAGCTGGGCGGTCTCAATCTTCATCGGAATCGTGCCCGGGTCGGTTCCCCGCCAGTTCATAGACACGTCATTATGCAGATTCAGTTCGCGCGTGTTGGGATCGTAATCGGCACCCAGGGCCTGGCCGTCGCCCCGATCGAACTTGAAGGTCGCCAGACGATCGGTGTAAGCCTTACCAGTCTTGCTCTCCACGCTGACACCCGTGGATTTGATTACCATCAGACGCCCCGTGGGTTGTTCGTTGTCCGGGACGTTCATGGTGATCTCCACCTCACCCTCGGAATAGAGAATGCCCCGGCCGACATCAAACTCGGCCCTCGCGCACTTCACGTGATCGTACTTATCGCCCTGTTTGTTGAATATGTCGAGCGTTACGCCGGTGAGCTCGTCCTTGCCGTTCTGTTCCTGGAAGTCGTCGGATTGAATCGTGATGACGGTCTTTTCGCTAGACGTGTGGGTATATTTCCAGCCGTGATAGGTGGCTGAGGTTCCAGGGCCGAGCGTTTTTGGTTTCGCCGGCGTGCTTGCCACTTGCTTCTTGAGCCGGACATAGTAAGTCCAGCCCACGGTGGAGAGGATGGCGACAAAGGCTAGCAAAATCAATGGCGCTACACGTCGCATGCATTTGTATCCATGAGATACGTATTCAGGATATCGAGAAGGCCGGAGCGCTGTCCAGGTGTTTCGGGTGCAACTTTATTTGGTGCAATATCAATGGGTTACATCCAAATGTTGTCACTCCTCGATTGAGTCTGCTAAGATGGCCGAGGAGCGGAAAGCATTCGCTGGTCCGCCCCAAAGTTTCAATCCCCATGTTAGAGGAGGTTCCAAAGTATGAACATTCGTCCGCTCTATGACCGGATCGTTGTGAAGCGTCTCGAAGACGAGAAGGAAAACAAGATTGGTGGTCTGTTTATTCCGGATTCCGCCAAAGAGAAGCCGCAAGAGGGAGAAGTGGTAGCCGTAGGAAAAGGCAAGCGCCTGGAAGACGGCAAAGTAGTTCCCCTGGACGTTGAAAAGGGCAACCGCATCCTGTTCGGCAAGTACTCGGGCAGTGAGATCCGCATCGATGGAGAAGAGTTCCTGATTATGCGCGAGGACGAGGTCCTTGGAGTTCTGGAAGGCGCCCCCAAGAAAGCTACCAAGGTAGCCTAGGCGCAAAGTTTCTTTGAAAGGAGACATTTTTAATGGCAGCAAAACAGATTGTATATAGCGAAAATTCCCGTCAAGCGATTCTGCGCGGCGTCAACCAGTTGGCTGATGCTGTGAAGGTGACGCTTGGCCCCCGCGGCCGCAACGTTGTACTCGAGAAAAAGTTCGGCGGCCCAACCATTACCAAGGACGGCGTTACCGTCGCCAAGGAAGTGGAACTGAAGGATCCGCTCGAAAACATGGGCGCGCAAATGGTGCGTGAGGTTGCTTCCAAGACCTCCGATACCGCTGGCGACGGCACCACCACGGCCACCATCCTGGCACAGTGCATCTTCCGCGAAGGCGTGAAGTCCGTTGCAGCCGGCGCGAACCCGATGGCCCTGAAACGCGGTATTGAGAAGGCTGTCGAGCTGGTCGTCAACGAAGTGAAGAAGTTGTCCAAAGACGTGAAGGACAACGAGACCATCGCCCAGGTGGGCACCATTTCGGCCAACGGCGATTCCGACATCGGCAACACCATCGCCGAAGCGATGAAAAAAGTCGGCAAGGACGGCGTCATTACGGTGGAAGAGAGCCGGACCATGAACACCGAGCTGCAGACCGTGGATGGCATGCAGTTCGACCGCGGTTATCTTTCGCCCTACTTCATCAGCGATCCCGATCGCATGGAGTGCGTGCTGGAAGATCCCTACATCCTGATCCACGAGAAGAAGATCAGCAACATGAAGGATCTGTTGCCGCTGCTCGAGCAGATCGCCCGTTCCGGCAAGCCGTTGCTCGTCATCGCCGAAGAAGTGGAAGGCGANNGCTTCGGCGATCGCCGCAAAGCGATGATGGAAGACATCGGCGTCCTGACCGGTGGCAAAGCTCTGATGGAAGAGACCGGCATCAAGTTGGAAGGTGTACGCCTGGAAGACCTGGGCCGCGCCAAGCGCGTCACCGTGGACAAGGACAACACCACCATCATCGACGGCGCTGGAAATCAGAAATCGATCGAAGGCCGCATCAAGCAGTTGCGCGCCCAGATCGACGAAACCACCAGCGATTACGACCGTGAGAAGCTGCAAGAACGTCTGGCCAAGCTGGCCGGCGGCGTTGCGGTGATCAAGGTTGGCGCTGCCACCGAGACCGAGATGAAAGAGAAGAAGGCTCGTGTGGAAGACGCGCTGCATGCTACCCGTGCGGCCGTGGAAGAAGGCATCGTTCCGGGCGGCGGCGTGGCTCTACTGCGCGCGGCGAAAGCTTTGGACGGCCTCACTCTCGCCGGTGACGAGAAGATCGGCATCGATATCATCCGTCGCGCTTGCGAAGAGCCCGTGCGGCAGATTGTCGGCAACGCCGGTTATGAAGGCGCGATCGTGATCGAGAAGATCCGCGTCAACAACGACTCTCACTTTGGCTTCAACGCTGCCACCGCGCAGTACGAAGACCTGGTGAAGGCGGGCGTCATCGATCCGACCAAGGTCACGCGTTCGGCCCTGCAGAACGCCTCTTCCATCGCGGCTCTCATGCTGACCACCGAAGCCATGATCGCCGAGATTCCCGAGAAGAAGTCGGCAGCCCCGGCCGGTGGCGGCCACGGCGGTCCGGAGATGGATTACTAGACCGAAGAATTCAGGATTCAAGAAGTCAGAATTCAGAATGCGAAAGTTGGCCCGCCTCGAAAGGGGCGGGCTTTTTGTTTGAATAGACCCATGGATCCACCTTCTGCTCTAATAGCCGCGGCGCCGCCGTCTGAAATCGCGTTACTCGACTTTGCTCGCGCCCGAGTCTCGCGCGAAATGATCCACGAGATCTGCTTGAACGATTGGGCCCGCGACGTGGATCTTCACGAAGCAGGAATCCTCAAGCAGCTTGCGCCCGACCCCGGTTTTGGCCTGCTCCCCTGGCATCCACGCGAAGTGCTTGAACTTGAACGTTGGCGCGAACCCGACATAGGCGAGGCTGATCGGCCGCCCACGGGTGCTACGGGCCACCTCAGCCGTCTATTGGCCTGCACTGTCCTGCTTCGGAATGTAGCTTTCGTCTCCAACGAGGAGGATGGAGAAGTCGAGTTCTTCATTGCAATTTCTGCCGCCACGGTCCTTCAATTAGTGCAAAGTTCGATTGCGCTCGGAACTCAAGCTACACGACTAGCCTTGGGTTTTCTTGTCTGGCTCCATGGCAAGCAAAGCAATCCTCTACTGAGACCCTTTGTTTCGTTGGGTGTTCTGCTTCTTCACATCCAAGAGAACCTATCAGGCACGAATCTTCTAGAGACCTGTGCGTGGGTGGAACAAGACGAAAATTTGGCGCGTGAAGAACTACACAAAGCACATGATGTCCATTCCGCGAGATGGCTATTGGGCTTGAATTACCAGGAAGACAATGGGGATCGCCCCAAGATTTGGGCCGACACATTGGTGCATGTTATCGCCGTCAACTCAGGGCACCTTTCACCTGAAGTCGAATCTGCGTTGCGTCAAATGAAAGAACGCTTGTTGGGATAGCCCCAACCCCCAACCGCTAACCCCCAATCCCGGTCCCGGCCTTTTTCGTGATCTCATTAGGATATGCGGCAGTTGCTACTTGCTCTTGCGGTCGCGGCTTCATTACGTGCCGGGACGCCGTTATTCCACGATTCCTTCGACAGCCCCAAGCCGGCTTGGACCGTCATTCACGGCGCAGCCGCTCCAGATCCGATAGTCACGCACGAGGGCCAGATGTCGATGCGGCTCGAGTCGCAAAATCGCGGCGCTGCCCGTGTTCAATCGGCGTCCATCGCGCTCACCATCGGCAAGAGCTACGAACTCACTGGCTGGATCCGCACCGATAAACTCACCGTCCGCGACCTGGACCGCTCGCCCATTGCCACCGGCGCGGCGCTCAGCATGGCGTCGCTGCCGTTTGATGTGCAATCGGAATCGCTCGGCGGCACGCGCGATTGGATGAGCGTCCACCTTCGATTCATCGCCACCCGCGCACAGGATAATATCGTGCTCACCGTGGCCTACGGCGGAACATTCGAGGGCAAAGCCTGGTTTTCGGGAGTCAGCATCGACGAGGCGGCTCCCTCCGATAGTTGGCCCACGCCGGCGGCTGTGACAACCTATGGCCCCGCCTATCGCTATCCGGCCGGCGGATGGGTCTATGTCCACATCGAAGGCCAGCCTTACGAGCGCGGCTATCAGCACGGCCATCTGATGGCCAAAGAAATCCCGCAATATATTGAGCGCTGCGCCGCCGAGCTGGATCCCAAAGGTAAGGAAAAAAGCTGGAACCTGGCGCGTACCACCGCCACCGCTCTTTTCCTGCATGGTTTCGATCAGGAGATTCTCCAGGAGATGAAAGGCATCGCCGACGGTGCGTCCGACGCCGGAGCTCGCTGGCAGGGCCGCGCCATCGATCTTACCGACATCATGGTGGTGAACACCACCGTCGAACTGGGTGAGCTAAGTTCTGCGCTGACGGTGACCCCAAACGGCCTGGAAGGGCTGCGCTTGGCGGCTCCGAATTATTTGAATCGCAAACGCTCGACGACGCAGGACCATTGCAGCGCTTTCGCCGCCACCGGCGCTGCCACTCGCGACGGCCGCATGGTGATTGGGCACACCACCTGGTGGCCTCTCACACTGGCCGAGCAGACCAATGTGATGCTCGATATCAAGCCGGCCACCGGCCATCGCGTCCTGATGCAGAGCTATCCCGGCGGCATTGAGAGCGGAACGGATTGGTACCAGAACGATGCCGGTATCGTACTTACCGAGACCACCATCAATCAAAGCCCGTTCAACATCAATGGAACGCCCATCGCTTATCGCGCGCGCAAAGCCATCCAATATGGCGACGACATCGATAAAGTGGTGCAGTATCTCAGCTCCAAGAACAACGGTTTATACACCAACGAATGGTTGCTGGGCGACGCCAAGACCAACGAGATTGCTCTGTTTGAGCTCGGCACCTACAAAACGCGCCTCTATCGCAGTTCGAAGAACGATTGGTTCGGGGGCACCGAAGGCTTTTATTGGGGAGACAACAACACCAAAGATCTGGCCGTTCGCATGGAAGAGAATCCCGATCCGAACGGCGCGCCCGCTTTCGTTCCTTACGTCCCCACCAACCGCGACTTGAAATGGGAAGCCTTGTATCGCGAATACAAGGGCAAGATTGACGAGCAGTTCGGATTCATGGCGTTTCACACCGCGCCGCTGGTGAGCGCCACGGCGATGGATGCCAAGGTTGTCACCGCCGACATGGCTTCGCGCATGATGGTGTGGGGCGAGTTTGGGAAACCGAATCAGCGCGAGCGAATCCCCACCAAAGAGGATCAGGACGAATACCCGAACAACGACGGACTTTACTCCTCCGGTTACCGCTTGATCACAACCACAGCTCCCGTTTCCGCAGCGCAGACGGAAACGGCGCGGACCTGGGTGGAGGATCCTCCGCAACAAAATTACAGCGACCGCCTTTGGAGCGGCTGGGTGTTGCCGGCTTCCGATGCCGATATTTGGTTCGCCTCCGGTTCTGCGGCCTATTATGAGGATCTAGATTCAAAAGATCTTCACAACGCGCTGGCCGCCCATTGGGCTCAGTATCGTGCCCTGAGCGTCGTTTCCGATCCTACGCCCAAGCAGCGCTTCGAGCTGGAAACACAGAAAGGCTTGTTGTTCCTCGATCAATTGCGGCGAAACATGGGTGACGACCGTTTCCTGAAACTCATGGCGGATTTTTTCGGCGCGCATAAGACGCAGGCCGTTAGCGCGCAATCGTTCCTGGATGCCGCGGGCGTCCGTTTCGCTATGCCGCCTGACAAAGGAGGCGCGATGTATGTGGCGCACGATATTCGCACGCGCTTGGGCTCCGCAATTCTGGTATATGGCACCATGGCCGATGCGGGCGCCAATCGTTACGCCGCCGAGGAACTGCAGAAATATTTTTATCGGTCGCTCGAACACGCGGTTCCCATTCGCAAAGATTTCGACGTGAGCCAGGAAGAACTGCGCACCTATGACGTCATCTTCGTGGGACGCCCTGAAAGCAATGCTGCTTTGACTGCATGGCAAGACAAAATTGGCCTGCGCTCTTCGGGCGGGGAATTCCGCATTGGGGGCCGGGATTACGCGTCGGAAACGGAAGCCTTGGTATTCGCCGCCGCGAATCCGCTGGACCAGCGTCACATGGTGTTGGTGCTGGCGGGAAACAGCGCTCTTCAAACCGTTCTGCTGACGAAAGCCGGCTGGGAAGAGACGCAATACTCGATCTTCGACTCCGGCAAGGAAATGGCTTCCGGATTCTTGAGTTCTACTGCGTCGACTTCTGAAGCGCGTTGATCACCATGGCGGCAGTGCTTAAATCCACACTGGCAGCCGCTTGATATTTCTTGATGGCGTCGAACTTTAGTTGCCGCCGCAAAAGATCCGTCAATTCGGCGCGCAAGGGATCTTTCAAGGTTGCCAAAAGCTGCGCCGCCTTCTTTTCCTGCTCCACGCCCTGTTTCCGTTGCTCGTGCAGGTAAGCTATTCCTTTTTCATTGGGACACGGAAAAACTTCAAACCAAGATCCGTTCGCTGGCGCAAGAAATCGGACAAAGACGAAATTGTTCTGCTCGAATCCGATATTCACTTCATAAATCGGCTGCACCGGATACTGGACGTCCTCGGCGGGTAAGAAGGTGGGCGCAGCCTGCCGCATCGGCTCGATCTTAATTACGCCGTAGGGGCCACTGACACCGGAATGCACCTCCTGCTGCAGAGCGAAATCGAAAAACTCCTTCGTCCCAGGATTGATGCAGGCGCGTACCGCGGGATGGAGAAAGCTCTCCACTCTGGCTTGATCTCTCGATAGGAGCGCCTCCACCCACGGTTTGATGAACGTACTTTGAATAGCGGCATCATCGGAAGCAGCCAATGAACTGGATGCCAGCAGGACAATCGCGATAGCCAGTTTTCGCATAATCTGAAATCGGCGACCCCCACAGAAATCTTTAACCAGCGCGCTATGCGGCCGAAGCGATCACTGCGAAAGTGGGAAGATCGCTTCACACAGCATCACCAGGGCCCGNNGTAAGTCAGGAGACCGGTTCCTCGCTCAGAAACTAAATCACGTTTTCGAGGGAGAAACGTACGATGCGAACCATTTTTCTATTGTCCTTGTCGCTCGGGCTGTGCGCGGGCGAAAATTCCAACACTCACGGCACCATCCTCGATCCGTCGGGCCGCCCGGTGGAATCGGCACGCATTGCCTGTGAGAATCAATCAGTCTACAGCAACGTCGAAGGTCGATTCAGCATCGAGAAGACCGGGTTTGATTCGCAAACCGTCGATCTCACCGCAGGTTCCGATGCCAAGATCACACTCGAAATCGCGGGGCGCGTGGAAACCGTGGTCGTGTCGGCGAACCGCACCCAAACAACCGCGGAACAGGCCGCTGTCGCCGCCAACGTAATCACCGAACAGCAACTGGCCGCTCGGCAGTTCCCGATAATCTTCGACATGCTGCGCGAAATTCCCGGGCTGCAAATCGACCAGTATGGTCCGCCTGGATCGCTGGCCGAAGTATTCACGCGCGGCGCCGACTACACGGGGACACTGGTCTTGCTCGACGGCGTCCCTCTAAACGACCCAGGTGGAGAGCTGCACCTGGAGAACATCTCACCTTCGGGATCACGCGCAATCCCGGCTACGAGGAAGTTCTTAGATATCAGGCGCTGTCGCGCGGCATTCCAGGGCGCGTGCGCATCCATTGGTGAGAGGATGTGGTGAGATGATGGACGTATGTCGTCATCACCCCAAACAAAGGCTCCGTCGCCCGAGATTGTCTTCGATACATTGCAAGCTTATCAGCGCTCGGTCGCGTTGAAGGCCGGTATAGACCTGGATCTGTTCACCGCCGTCGCCGACGGTAACAAAAGCTTAAGCGCGATTGCCGGTCGCATCCAGGCGTCCGAAAAGGGAACGCGGGTACTCTGCGATTACCTGACCATGATCGGGTTCCTGGTAAAACAAGGCGGCGAGTATACACTTACGCCGGATTCCGCCGCGTTCCTGAATCGCCATTCGCCTGCCTATATGGGCACCATGGCCAATTTCCTGATGAGCCCCCGCGTCGCGGGAATGCTTGAAAACATCACGGATGTGATCCGGCACGGCGGAGCGCTGCCCAGCGATCACGGCGCTTTGGAGCCCGAAAATCCCATGTGGGTGGAATTTGCCCGTTCGATGGCGTCGATGATGCAGATGCCGGCCGAACTGATCGCGAGAATGTTCGCGGGCGATTCCAGATCCATCAAGGTTCTCGATATTTCAGCCGGTCACGGCCTCTACGGCATCGCGTTCGCCAAACAAAACCCGAATGCAAAGGTGGTGGGCGTGGATTGGGCAAACGTGCTCGAAGTGGCCAAAGAAAATGCCCAAAAGACTGGCGTCTCGGAACGCTATTCGACCATCCCTGGCAGCGCGTTTGACGTGGATTTCGGCGCGGGCTACGACATTGTCCTGATTCCGAATTTTCTGCACCACTTCGACCCGCCCACCAATGAGAAGCTGCTGCGCAAGGTGCACGCCGCGCTAGCGCCATCCGGCATCGCCATCACGCCCGAATTCATTCCCAACGAAGATCGCATCTCGCCGCCCCGCGACGCGATGTTCAGCATGCAAATGCTGGGCACCCCCGCCGGCGATGCTTACACTTACTCCGAGCTCGAAAAGATGTTCCGCAACGCGGGATTCGCTCGTAGCGAAATGCGCGAGCTGTCACCGTTCCCTCAACGCCTGGTTGTTTCCTACAAATCTTGACCAACAAACTGGTTTTCGAAAATCTCAAGCACCGCCCCGTGCGGACGCTGCTCGGAATAGTGGCCATCAGCATCCAGGTAACGATGGTTCTGACACTGGTGGGTCTAAGCGACGGGATGTTGAACGAACAGGCCAGCCGCGCGCGCGGCGTGGGCGCCGATATTCTCGTGCGGCCGCCGGGCGGTTCGATTATCGTGTCGGGCGGCCAGATAGTCGAGAAAATCATTCCGGTGGTGATCGATAAAGAGCCGCATGTCACAGTTGCTAGCGGCACGCTCATCTTCGGAACGGATCTGTTCAACTACCTTACCGGCGTGGATCTGGCGAGCTTCAACCGGTTGAACGGCGGATTCCGATTCGTTCAAGGGGGACCGTTTCAGCGCCCGGATGACATGATGGTGGACGAAGTTTACGCCGGCCAGCATAAACTCCACGTCGGCGACACCATCAACAACACCGGACACATGTGGCACGTCTCGGGGATCTATGAACCTGGCATGCTGGCGCGCATGGTAGTGCCTCTTGCCACGTTGCAGGACCTTACTGAAAATACTGGAAAGGTGAGCACGATCTACGTGAAGCTAGACGACACCGCCAGCATCCCGGGCGTGATCTCCGAACTCTCGGACAAATTAAAAACTTACAAAGTGTATTCGATGGAAGACTACACCAGCCTCTTCTCGGCCAATAACATCCCCATGCTGACCGACTTCATCTGGGTGGTGGTGGGCGTGGGAGTCCTGGTTGGATTCCTGGTGGTTTTCCTTTCCATGTACACTGCCGTACTGGAGCGTACCCGCGAGATCGGCGTGTTGAAGGCATTGGGCGCATCACCCGGCTACATATTGAATATCCTTTTGCGGGAAACCATCTTGCTCGCGATCGCTGGATCCATTCTCGGCGTCTTGCTTTCCTACGTCACGCGTTTCGTGATTCGCGATTTGGTGCACAGTGCACTCATCCAGGCCATCGTTCCCGGCTGGTGGTGGCGCGCAGCGGCTATCGCAATCGTCGGCGCTATTCTTGGATCGCTCTATCCGGGATTCAAAGCCGCGCGGCAGGATGCTATCGAGGCGCTCGCCTATGACTAATGGCGAGCCTATCATCTCTATCCGCGGCCTTCGAAAAACCTACCATGTCGGCGAAGTGGATGTGCATGCGCTGCGGGGCGTGGATCTCGACGTGCAACCCGGCGAATTTGTCTCGATCGTTGGGCCGTCCGGCTCCGGCAAGTCAACTTTGTTTCACATCGTGGGCGGCCTCACGCCTCCCACCTCCGGGACCATTCACATCGCCGGCCGCGATTTGCTGGGCATGTCGGACGCCGAACGCACGGAGTTGCGTAAAACCACCGTCGGGTTCGTTTTTCAAAAATACAATCTTCTGCCGACCCTGACGGCGCGCGATAACATCGAAATCGCCCGCGACATCGCGCACAAGAATGGGCCGCTCCCTCCTCAGTTCGTGGACATATTGAAGTTGCTTGGCATCGAGAGCCGCCTGAATCACAAACCGCGCGCTCTTTCAGGCGGCGAACAACAGCGCGTCGCCATCGCCCGAGCTTTGGCCAACCGACCTGAAGTGATCATTGCCGACGAGCCCACCGGAAACCTNNCCGCTACGGCCATCGCATCGTGCATATGCGCGACGGCCATATCGAGTAAGCACCGCCCTTGTGCCAGCGAGTGCCGGGGTCTATCATGGCCTCGGGAGACATGTCATGAAGCCATTGGATCCTTTGGATTCTGTTCTCCGGTTCAAGGGCCGCACCGTGTGGTCCGTCGCCCCTACCGCAACAGTGTACGAGGCGATTGCGCGAATGTCCGAGAAGAGCGTGGGCGCATTGTTAGTTTTGGCTGAAGGCCGTCTGGCCGGAATCATTTCCGAGCGCGATTACGCCCGAAAAGTGATTTTGAAAGACCGTTCGTCCAAAGAGACCCAGGTGTGGGAGATCATGACCGATCGTGTATTCACCGCCAGTCCCGATAGCACGGTGGAAGAATGCATGCGATCGATGACCGAGCATCGCATCCGCCACCTTCCGGTTCTGGATGGTGAGAAAGTGATCGGCATAGTGTCGATCGGCGACCTGGTGAATTGGACTATCAGCGCGCAGGAAGCGACCATTGGCCACTTGCAGGGCTACATCGAAGGACGGTATCCGGGTTAGTGACCGGCCTGATGGACGATCTGAAGTGCGCCGTGTCGCAGGCGCGCCGCAGCCCGGGATTCACGGCCGTGGTGATCCTGACTCTGGCGCTCGGCCTGGGAGCGAGCACAGCGGTGTTCTCAGAACTCTACGCGACGGTTCTGCGGCCCCTGCCTTATCGCTCTCCTGATCAATTGGTGGCCGTTCACAACCGATTCCCCCAGCTGCATTTGGAGCGGCTTGGGACTTCGCCCTTCGACTACCTGGATCTGCGCGAGCATCGAGAGCTTTTCAGCGACATCGGCCTGTACTATTTCTTGGACCTGAACCACACCGGCGTCGACCACCCGGAGAAAGTGAATGCGGTGGCGATGACGTCCGGCCTGTTCCGCACCCTGGATGTGAAGCCACTCTTTGGACGCGTGTTTACAGGGGAAGAAGAGCGCTACAACGGGCCGCATGCCCTCTTGTTGAGCGAACCCTATTGGCGGACGGCTTATGCTGGCGATCCCGAAATCCTGTTGCGATCCATGCAGCTGAACGGCGAGGACTATCGGATCATCGGTGTCATGCCGCGCTCGTTTCAGTTCCCGAACGACGTCACCCAAATGTGGACGCCGGTGGCTTTTCAGCCCAAGGAGCTGGCGTCACGGGCCAACGCCGGTTACTACCTGCGTATGGTCGCGCGTTTGGCGCCTGATGTCAGTCTCGATCAAGCTTCCAGCGCGCTAGAAGGTCTCAGCCGGCGGATGGCACAGCGACACGATGGATCGCCGCGCGAACGGACGGGCTGGCAGTTCTTCCTCCTGCCGCTTGCTCGCAACGATGACGGATCGGTTAGGCGCTGGATGACGATGCTGTTCGCGGCCGTCACTGGCCTGCTCCTGTTAGTGTGCGCCAACGTGGCTGGACTGCTGCTGGTACGTGCAACCGAACGACAGTTCGATTTTTCCATGCGCATGGCGTTGGGCGCCAGCCGTTTTCGAATTGCGCGGCAGGCGTTAACGGAAGTGCTTTTGCTCGCGATCGCCGGCGGCTCTGCTGGATTGTTGATCGCCAAGGTGGCCTTGAGTGCTCTGGCGAAATACGGCCCTCCGGCGGCAAAGCCGGAATTCGAATGGCCCGTGTTTTGGTTCGGCACAGTAGTGACACTTGCCACCGGCACCGCGTGCGGGCTGTATCCGGCGTGGACCACAACTCGGACAGCGACCACGGGAAAACGGCGCTGGCAGCAAGCCCTGATTGTGGGACAGGTGGGCATTGCCACAACTCTGCTGTTATCCGGTGGTCTGCTGCTTCGAAGTTTCCTCCTCTTGCTGGAAGCGCCGCTTGGTTTTAATCCTCACAATGTCCTGACGATGGAAATCTCGTTGCCTCGGTTGCGCTATCCGACGCCTGAATCGCTGACCGGCTTCATGACACAGGTATTGCAGCGAACGAAACAAATCCCTGGCGTAGAATCGGCGTCCGCCTGTTCGCTGCTCCCTTTCGGCTATGGCGAGAATGTATCCGTCTTTGAGGTTGTCGGCCGCCCGAAGGCGCGCGTAAGCTCGTACGCCAATGTGAACCACGTCGCTTCCGATTATCTGAAGACCCTGGAGATTCCGCTGGTGCGCGGCCGGTTCTTCAATGCAGAGGAAACCCTCGGTTCTCAACCAGTCGCGGTGGTGGATCAAACGCTGTCTAAGAGATATTTCGCGGGCGAAGATCCCATAGGACGGTCTTTGAAAACTCCCGCGGGAACCCACCGGATCATCGGTGTGGTGGGCAGCGTAAAGACAACCGGCGTGGATGTCGAGGGCCCACCCACTATCTACTTTGGCGGGCCCGCCGAGACGCTTGTGATTCGCAGCAAGCTGCCCATGGCGGGGTTAACGATGGACGTGCAAAGGATAGTGACGCAGATTGATAAAGACCAGCCGGTACACGAAGTGTCCCTCCTGGAGACTTATGTGAATCACTCGCTCAAAACGCGCCGCTTCGTGGTCTTTCTGGTCACGCTGTTCGGAATCGCGGGCGCCTTACTCTCCGCGCTCGGAGTCTATGGCCTGCTTTCTTACTCGATCGCCGTACGGCGTCGCGAAATCGGAATCCGGATGGCGATCGGGGCCACCGGCCGAGCCATTGCGGCCTTGGTTTGCTTT
This sequence comes from Bryobacterales bacterium, assembly GCA_003132905.1. The sequence continues at coordinate 20,472 of PKZC01000322.1, forward strand.
AGTGGGCTGCGCCTGGTGCTCGCGGGAGCTGCGCTCGGCTGCGGAGGGGCCTGGGCCGCTCACCGCTACATCGCCACCCAACTTTACGGCGTCGGATTCAACGATGCCGCCACTTGGATCGCTGTCGCGAGTGGCATCTTGCTGGCTGGCTTATTTGCGTGTGCCCTGCCAGCCTGGCGGGCGGCCCGTACCAACGTTCTGGAATCCCTTAGGACCGGATAAAGCGCAAACAACCGTGATATTTTAGATACGCCTATGCCTGAAGCAGCCGTCACCGAATTTTGGAGAGCCCTAAAGCCGATCCAAAAAGTTTTCCAGTTGGATGCGCTCCCGGAGGTCTATTCGCATAACGCTCCTGGCGGCGATGAGCGCCTATTCGTTCCGTTCACCGATACCGTCTCGTCAAAGCCATTGTGGATTTCGCCCGGCCAGAACAAATGGTGCGACATCCTGATGGCGAAAAGCGCGGGACTGGTGAATCGTCACTATCATCCGCACGAAGTGTTCGCCTACACAATCTCTGGCAAGTGGGGCTACCTGGAGCATGACTGGACTGCGACCGCCGGCGACTTCATCTACGAGACTCCGGGCGAGGCGCACACGCTGGTGGCGTATGAGCACAAAGATCCCATGAAGGTGTTCTTCGTAGTGCAAGGTCCGCTGATCTGGCTGGATGAAAACGGCGAATCAAACGGGCACTTCGATGTGCACAATTACATCGCGCTGTGCCGCGCGCACTACGAAAAGGTGGGACTGGGCGCCGATTACGTAAAGACGCTGTTTCGTTAAAAGGGCACTTAGACTTAGTTCAGATCGAGTGCCGCTCCCAGACCTTCGTCCACCGACTCGATCAGTGCCCGGGATGATTGAGCCCGTTAGCGCCGACGGGAATCTCCACCGCAGTGAGTCCGCGTTTGGCCTGAGCCTTTGAAGTGGACATCGGCTCCACGATCACGGAACGCAGTTTCGAGTCTGCTTGAACCCGTCGTGAGACACAACGATTACCGGCCGCCTCCCGCCCTGTTCTGAACCCGAACGGGGAGAAAGATGGGCCCAGTAAATATCACCGCGTGTCATCGCTTTCGGGGCTGCGGCTTCGAGGCTTCGCTCTGGGCAAGAAACTCCAGGGAAGCGGCTTCGAGTTCGGGATCCAAGTCGAACTTTGTTCCAGCCATTTCGGAGGCATATGCCGCGATGGCTTGCTTGCAGGCGGCTTTTTTGGTGGCTGAGTTCACCCTTTCACTTTACCAACGCCTGCCAATCCACAATCACCGATAAAGGCGACACCTGCTGTGGCGGGGCCTGCACCAGGAAACGATCGCCATCCGCGCTGACGTCGTAGGGAATAAAGTTGATGGTAGGCGTCGGAAGCGGGAAAAGTTCGCGCGGCGCGGCAGGTTCCACCGAATCTTTGCCCAACTTGAGATCCACTGCCATCAGCTTGTCGTTCAATGAAACATAAAACAACTTACTGCCGCCAGGGCCCCATTTGGGAAAACGTCCCCCGCCCACCGACACTTGAAACTTGCCGCGCGCCTGCGGAAAAGCTTGTACGTACACCTCGCGCTGTCCCGATTCGTTTGAGGTGTAAGCCACCCATCTCGGATTCATTTCTGGTGAGAATTCGCCGTCTTGTTCGTTGAATTGGGTGTGCAAATAAGCTTGCGGCGGCCCGGTGGGATTGCCTTCCGGAGTGACGGGAAGCACCCAAAGATCGGAGACCGTTCCCGGCAGCAGATGGTTGAACAGAATCACGCGCGCGTCGCGCGACCAGTCTGTTGGAGATTGAATGGCGGCCGATTGCGTGACGCGCTGTTCCTCGCCCGCTCCGTTTGAATCCTTGCGAAAAAGCGAGCCGCCGTCCCGGTAAATAAGGGTGCGGCCGTCGGGCGACCACACCGGAGCCGAATGTGCGCCGCCCGTAAACGTGAACCGGCTGGATACGCCGCGCTGTACGTCAAGCATCCAGAGATCGGCCCGTGTGGGATTTCCAATAGCCGCAGCGATGCTCCGGCCATCGGGCGAAATGCGGAAGATGACGTAGTCGTTCGGCTCGCCCAACGTCCCAGACGGCTTGCCCGCGGGGTCCAGCCAAGTGAGTTGATTGGAACCACTCGCGGAGTAAAGCAGCAAGCCGTTGCTGGACGCAGCGACGTTCATTCGGCCGGTGATGGCGGACTTGCCCACCGGATCGGCCACCGGAACAGGATCGCCTGTCAGCTTCAGCTTCTTCGGATCGAAACGCTGGGCCATCAGAGTTGTTCCCCGCATCCAAAGCAGGTAGCCAGAAGCGAAGATGGCGTTTGTGTCGGTGCTCAGCAGTCGAACGCGATTGTTCGGATTCGTGAGCGATGCGGCGAAGACTCCGCTCTCATCCGGCTTCGCGCTTTGCGCCAGGTACAAGAAATTTTCGCCGGGGAGCGCTTGCGGCCAATAGTGCGCGGCGTCGGCGTTGGCTGGATCAAGCTTTGTGAGCGGAGTGGGTGTGTTGCCGGCTGCAGGCACCTGCAAGATCGCGCTCGCCAGTGAGGCAAACAAGATGCGTCCGTCGTTGGTCCAAGTGCCTCCGCGTCCGGGACCAAGCGTATCGCAGATGGTTGTTGGCGCGGGCGAAGCGAGATCGATGCGGCGCAGCTTGCCTTCGGTGAAAAACGCAATGGACTTGCTGTCAGGCGACCAGAATGGCGACTGCGCGCCTTCGGTACCGAGGAGCGGACGCACCACCGTCCCATCTAGGGTTCGCACCCACAATCCGCTGCGTTCACCGAGTGTCACAACATAAGCCGCTGTCTTTCCGTCGGGAGACAGCGCGATGCCGCCTGAACCTGCCCCGATGGTGAATCTCCCGTTCGCGGGAGGGACAATGTCGAAGCGAAGCGCGCGGGTTCCCGCAGCGGGTTTTAAAAAGCGCGAGACAGCCCAACTGCCAATCGCGCCGATGAGAAGGGCAGCAATTGCAATCCACCACGCGCCGCGCGGACGCGACGAAACATCCTCGCGGTGCTCAAACGCCCACGCCAGTGCACGCTGGGCCTCAGGTGCGGTTTGATAACGCTGGCCAGGATCTTTATTCAGAAACGTGCGGACCACACGATCGAGCGCGGGCGGCACCGGCAGCGGAGCCGGTTGCTTATCCAAGATGGCTGCGATGACCGTAGCCGCGTTCGACCCTTCAAAAGGGCGGCGGCCGGCTAACATCTCATACAGCACGCACCCGAACGAGAACAGATCGCTGCGGGCATCGGCAATTTTACCCTGCAACTGCTCTGGCGACATATACTGCAGCGTGCCCACTATTTCGCCTTCGCCGGTGATGGCCTGCGTAACCGTCTCGTCCGTTTCTTTGAGTGGACCGCCATGCTTGGCGAGTCCAAAATCCAGCAGCTTAATACCGGCGCCCGATACCAGAATATTGCCGGGCTTCAAATCCCGATGCGTGATGCCTTTCTTGTGCGCAGCATCCAGCGCGTCCAGGATCTGATGGGAGTATTCGGCCGCTTGCTGGAACGACAGCGGCCCTGCGAGTGGGACGCCATCCACGTATTCCATTACCAGATAATTGGGCCCGATATCGTAAATCTGGCAGATGTGCGGATGGTTGAGAGCCGCCACGGCGCGGGCTTCGCGTTCAAACCGTTCGCTGAATTCTTGCTTGGAAATTTTCAGCGCTACTATGCGATCGAGCCGCGTATCGCGCGCTTTCCAGACCTCGCCAGAGCCACCGGCGCCGAGCTCGGAAATGACTTCATAGGCGCCTAGTTTGTCGCCCGCGGAAAGCGGCATGTCATATGCAGTCTACCCCAGGGCCAGTCTTGCCTAGTGAGTCATCGCATAGGTGATGTAGTTCACGCCGATGCGGATGCCGAGCGCGGAGTATTGTTCCGGATACTCGGGTGAATCCGCCCACTCCCAGGAATCGCCCAGATCGGAGTTTTGGGTAATGGCAACCATCAAGCGGCCTTTGTCATCGAAGATGCCCTTCCAGTGGGCCACGCGGCCGTCATTTTGATAGCCGCGGCCATAGAGACCCCATGCGCCCGGCACCTGGTAGCGATCATCCAGATCGTAAATCGTGTGGAAGATGGCATTGGTGTTTTCGAGCTCCACCGCCTGACGGTCTGGAAAAACACGGCCCATGCTGTCCCAAAATACGGCCCATTCAGGCGTGCCCCAAAAGTCGTCTGCCATGAAGAATCCACCGCGTAGCAAATAGTCGCGCAGCTTGTGAGCCTGGGCATCGGTGAGTTGCCATTCGCCGGGACGCACGGCGTAAAGCCACGGCCAGTTGTAAACGTCGTCGCCATCGTCCAGATTCACGGGCTGCTCGACGGAGCGGACGTGCATTCGCGTAAGACGGCGCAGAGCCAGCAGGAAATGGCGATCGGCGCGCGGATAGTCCTGCGTCCAGCTCGACATGCCCTCGGCCCAGCGTGGACCGGCACGGTCGAACATGGCGGTGGGGGCGGGCGGATACATTAATCGAGCGAAAGCGAATTCGGTTTTCTCCCGCGCGTCTTGTGGTAGCGGAAAATCGTCGTATTCGATGCCCGGATATTCGCGGAACTGGCGTTGGAATGCGAACAGCGAGCCGACCAGCAACGAAAGGCCGCCAGCAATGAACCATCGCGAGTTACAAAACTTAGCCATGAAATAGACGCCTCGTTTTTTCCCGGACATATACCGGCAAGGCGCGGCGCAACATCGATCGTCTAAATTGTACGTGGCTCATGGCGCCGGTAGCGTAGCGGGCGAGCAGGTCCGCGAATACGGCGTGGCGGCTGGCGGCGCGAACGATGCGGTCGATCCGGCCTGGGTCGGCAAGCAGCAGCTTTTGAAGCCGGACGCTGTGCGAAAGCTCGTCGCCAATTTCTTTTTTCCAGGCGATTTCGTAACCGCGCAGTTGGGTGCTGTCGAACTTGCCTGCGCGGATTGCGTCCAGTGCCGCGCGCGCAGCCAGCTCGCCGCTTACCATGGCGTAATAAATTCCTTCGGCAGTGAGGGCATTGACGAATCCAGCGGCGTCGCCCGCAAGCAGCACTCGATCGGCATAGGTGCGCGAGAGAGGGCCGGAGATCGGCAGCGGAAACGCGCGAAAATTCGCCCGGTTGGATTGGCCCGCCAACAATTGTTTCGACTTCAGATCGTCGACGAAAGCCTGGTGATGCGCGTAATGCTCGCCGCGCAGATGCGACAAATAGTAATCGAGCTTGAATCCGACGCCGACGTTGAGATGGCTGGTCTTCGGAAAAACATAGCCATAGCCATAGTGGCTGCGAATCCGATAATAGATGTACATGCGGTCGCGCTCGACTGTGCTCAACTCTTCTTGCGGCGTCTCTTCCATCATGTCGATGGCATAATCGCTTTGAACGCTGCCTGTGCGGAGCCCCGACGCGCGGGCGACCATGCTGTTCGCGCCATCGCAGCCAATGATGAGGCGGGCACGGTACTCATGGGAATCGGTGTGGACGGTTACGCTGTCGGAATGAATTGTGATCTTGCGTGCCAGGCCTGTCGCAGTTTCCACCCGTGGGCGCGCCAGCGAGTGGAGCAGATTGTCGAATTCGCAACGGCGGATCATTAAATACAACGGATCGGGCGATCGATAATCCACCACAAAGCCCGAGGGCGATTCGAAGTGGACCTTGCTCACCCAGCTGGTGGGAATGCTCGCCAGCGCATTCTTCAGGTAGGGAAATCGGGTCAACGCCCGCGCGCTAATTCCGCCGCCGCACGGCTTATCGCGAGGGAAAGAAGTTTTGTCCAGCAGGAGCGTTTCGACGCCAGCCTCGCCCAGAATTTTGGCGGCCGTAGCGCCAGCGGGTCCGGCGCCGGCGACGATGACATCGAAAGTGTTCACTGACCTTGATTGTAGCGGCGCAGCTGGGTGAAAAAGGCCTGGATGAAATCGACGCCGTCTTGCGTGATAGGCGTCACCACCCGCACCAACTCGGTATCCGTGCGGTTGTATCGCAGCGCATCCCAGGCGGTAAAGGCGGCGGCACGATATTCGCTCGCAATTGCGCGATCGCGCGATTGATACCAATACAGCACCACGGCGTGATCGTCGCCTTTGGAGACGATGTATCGATTGATCTCGATAGGCTGCACGCGCCCAGCGATGTTCACGGCAATTGTGTCCGAAACGGACCAGGTCCATCCCGATCCCGGCAGGCAATTCTTGGGTGAATGCGGCGTTTGCCCGGCGCGCTGCGACCCGAAGTATGCGACAAACAGGCTGGCGGTTTCGCCCTGCCGCCCATACTGGCGAGTAAGATAATCGTCAGCCCGCAGCACATCCCGCTCGTCTGGTTCGATCGTACCTTCTCGCACCATTCGCCAACCACCAATTACAGCGGGGAAATCGGAGAGCGGCTTCGATAGCGGGATCACCTCGGCGCGTCGACCCAACCCGTAAAACGCCCCGCCCTGGACTACCAGCAGCGAGCTCAAGATGATTGCTGGCCGATTATGCATTGATGCACCGTGACCATCAGAACGAGCGCCACCGCAAACAGCACCCACCCTTCGAACAGATGAAATGCGCCGTGCGCCAGGCCCGCACGATATTCGCCTAAGATACCCGTCAGCGTGACGCGCGCCGCATTCGCCGCGATGGCGATGGGTATGGTTGCGGCCAGAAGTACCCATCGCACCCCCACCCGTTTATCGAAAAAATAGGCGTAAATTAACGACAGAAATGATAGCGAGAGCAGCGAGCGAATACCGCTGCACGCCTCAACTACCGACAATCGCTCGTGCGGTAGCTCCAGGATGTTGCCGTCGCGCAGAACGGGAATGCCTATCGAATTCAAAACAGCTTCGGCGGTGGCCGACGCGAACATTTGAAGCGGCAGCGTGACTTGCGCGTAGATAGTGGCCGGGATCGGGAACAAAAATAGAAGCAGCAAAAGTGGGAAAGCCAGCGTCTTCAGCGCTCGGGTGCCTCCCAGAAAAAGCACCGCCCCAATTACCGAAACCAAGAACGCCGTCCGCGCGATGAACACCTGTGCCGCTAACGTTCCGAGCAGCATTTGCACCGCTCCCCACCCCGCAATCGCGAGTCCCCACCAATTCGTCTGGGGCTGGATCGCTGCCAGTTCCGCTCGCCGCCGCCAGACCACGAATGCAACCACGGGAAGCACCAAAAATCCGTGTGACATGTCCGAGTCGGTGGCCCACTGTCGCGCCAACCCGGCCAGCAGCGGGCCATAACAGGCGATCAGCAAGAGGGCGGTTATTAGGGTGGTCATTCTGGCACGGGCTAGAATGTAATAGTGAGCGTTTTACGTTTTTTCGTCTCACTCATTCTCGCGGCAAGTGTTTGGCCGCAGCTGGCAACCGGGCAGATGGCCATCTACCCCTTGCGCGATGTGCGCGCCGGCCAGCACGCCATTGGAAAAACCGTCTTTCAAGGCAATAAGATCGAAGATTTTCAGGTGGAAATCCTGGGTGTGCTCGAAAACGTGGGGCCTCGGCAATCTATCATCCTGGCGCGCCTTTCCGGCGGTCCGCTGCAAGAAACGGGCGTCATGCAGGGCATGAGCGGCAGCCCTGTTTATATCGACGGACGCCTGCTGGGTGCGGTGGCGCTGGCTTTTAACTTCTCGAAGGAGCCCATCGCGGGGATTCGGCCCATCGAAGAGATGCTGGCTGTGGGCGATTCCGTCCAGCCCGAGAGCCGCAAAGTGGCTTCGAACGCCGATTCCTTCGGCAGCAAACTCATTGATATCGCGACGCCCCTCTCCTTCAGCGGATTCACCGCCGGCACGCTGGACCAATTCTCGCCTCAGCTCAAGAAATTGGGCCTGGAGCCGCGCCAGGGTGTTTCGAGCGGGGGCAAACTGCCTTCCAAGCTGGGCGCGCCAGCATCGCTGAGGCCCGGCGACATGATCGCAGTGGAGCTGCTCTCCGGGGACATGAGCATTGGCGCGGAAGGAACCGTCACGGCGATAGACGGCAAGAAGATCTATGCTTTCGGCCATCAGTTCATGTCGGTGGGCAATACCGAGCTGCCGTTCGCGCGCGCTGAAGTGCTGGCCTTGTTGCCGAACCTCTCGTCCTCCTTCAAGATCTCCTCGCCTCTGGAATGGATGGGCGCTATCACGCAAGACCGCAGCACCAGCATTTATGGCGAGTTAGGCCGCAAGGCCGACACCATCCCGTTTGCCATCACGGTGAAGGATGGACGCCGCGCGCCGCTGGCGTATCACATGCAAATGATTCAGGATCGCGTGCTCTCGCCCTACATCGTACAGACCGCCGTCTATTCGGCAATGGACGCTACCGAACGTACCCTGGGTCTGGCCAGCTATTCGCTGCGCGGCGGCGTGGAGTTCGTGAACGGCGCTCCCCCGCTGAAACTCGATAACACCTACGCGGGCGATTTTAACGTGCCGCTGCAGGCGTCCACCGGGGTGGCCTCTCCGCTGTCATCGATTCTCGGCGCGGGTTTCGATGCGTTAAAGATCAAGAGCATCAACCTTGAGATTGAAGCATCGGAGCGAAAGCGGTTTCTGCAAGTGGACCAAATCACGGCATCGCCGAAGCAGGTTCATCCCGGCGATTCGGTCGAGATTGCCGTTACCTTGACCGGCGAAAATGGTTTAGAAGTACAAAAGAGTCTGCATTATCGCGTTCCCGTGGGCGCGCCCGCCGGGACGTTGAGCTTCACCGTTTCCGACGGCGCTGTATCAAACGCGATAGATTACCAGCAAATGGCCGCGGAAGCGCCTAAGAGCGCCACGCAACTGGTTTCGTTCCTGAACAATCTGCGGCCCAACACCAACGCCTACGTGCGTGTATGGCGCACCGACCCTGCGTTTGAGGTCCAGGGGCAGGATTTGCCCAATCCGCCGCCTTCGGTGGGTTTGATCCTGGCCAAAACGCAAGCCGCGCAGGGCGTGTGGGTGCCGCGCGGTTCGAAAATCGATGAATTACAGATCCAGACGGGCGACGTCGTAGTAAGTGGATCCAAGACAGTGCAAGTGGAAGTAACAGAATGAAGGTGCTCCGCGCGATAGCGCTTGCAACCGCTATATCAGCGTCTCTGTGCGCCGCCACCACGGCCACCTGGGAAATGAACACCTATCAGGATTTTCTGAGAGGCCGCTTCCAGGGCATTTCGCTCGATCGCGATGGCCGCTTGACGCTAGCGCCCAAGCTTGAGACAGTGTTCAACTCTGGCCAGCCGACCATCTGGAGCATTGCTCGTGGGCCTGATGGCTCCATCTATGCCGGAACCGGCCATCGTGGACGTGTTTATCAGATTACGCCCGCTGGCGCGAGCAATCTGGTTTGGACCTCCGATCAACCCGAGATTTTCGCCGTGGCCGTCGATCCGGATGGCGTTCTCTATGCCGCCACATCGCCGGACGGCAAGGTCTATCGCATTGAAAAAGGGAAAGCCACGGAGTTTTTCGCGCCACAAGCGAAATACATCTGGTCGCTCGCCTTCGCCAAGGACGGCAGCATGTTCGTCGGCGCTGGCAATCCGGGCAATATCTATCGCGTCGATAAATCGGGAAAGGCCGAGACCTATTACGAAACCGGCCAATCGCACATAACCGCGCTGGCTTTGGATTCCCATAATAACCTGCTGGCTGGCACCGAACCTAACGGCATCCTGTATCGCATCAGCGCCAAGGACAAGGCGTTCGTGCTTTATAACGCCAATCTGCCCGAGATCCGCTCCATTGTTCCCATGCCCGATGGCACCATCTATGCTGCGGCTCTGGGTGGTTCTATTGCGAACCGCGCCCAACCTTTGACCACTACGCTCGCGTCGCCGACGGGCATCACGGTCACGGCGCCCACCACTTCCATTACTGTGACTGATTCGGCGGATTCTCAAGCCGAAACCGAAATAAAACCGAAGGCCGGCACGCCCACCGCCACGGTGATTCAGCCAGTGCAACAGGTGGCGAGCGCCAACCCATTGACGGAAATTCCTGGCGTGGATAAATCCGCCGTGTACAAAATCAATCCCGACGACACGGTGGAGACGCTGTGGAGTTCGAAAGAAGAAAACGTCTACAGCCTGGTGGCGCGGCCCAATGGATCGCTCTATTTCGCGACCGACGGCCAGGGACGCCTTTATCGGCTGGGTGCGGATCGCAAAGCTACTTTAATGGTGGAAACCAACGAAGGAGAAGCCACGCGGCTGTTGGAATCCCCGGATGGATTGGTGGCCGCTACGGGCGATATGGGCAAGGTCTTCCGGTTGGCGGACGCGGCGGGGCCTAGCGGCAGCTACGATTCGCCGGTGCACGATTCGGGTTCGGTTGCGCGCTGGGGCCGCATTTCATGGCGCAGTGCCGCTGGCAAGGTGCAGCTCACGACGCGATCGGGCAATTCCGCGCGTCCGGACAAAACCTGGAGCGATTGGTCAGCCCCGTTGACTGATTCGCAGGATTCCCTCATCCGTAGCCCCAACGCCCGCTACATTCAATGGCGCGCGAACCTGGAAGGTCCAGGAGCGGCCATCGAGAACGTGAGTATTGCTTATCTGCCGCAGAACAATCCGCCGGTCATCCGCAGTATCAGCGTTACTATGCAGAACTCATCGCAGAAGGCCGCCGCTGCTGCCGCGGCTACCAGTTCCACGTCTGCGGCGTATAGCATCACCGTTACCGATACGGGCGAGACGTCAACTCCCGCGGGCACGCCCACGCAGACGCTTTCGCATGGCTCCGGATCGCAGGTGCAAGTGACCTGGCAGGCCGACGATCCCGACGGCGACCGCCTGCTCTATTCGCTTTATTTTCGCGGCGAGGACGAAAAGGAATGGAAGCTCTTGCGGGCCAATATCGCCGAAAATTCGCTGCTGTTGGATGGCGACGTCCTAGCCGACGGCCGCTATTATTTCCGCGTGATCGCTTCCGATCAGCCGTCGAACGCGGCTAATGTCGCGCGCACCGACGAGCTGGTCAGCTCTCCGGTCTTGATCGACAACACGCCGCCCGTGGTTACTCTGGGCGCTCCCCGGCGATCCAATGAGCACCTGGAAGTGGATGCCGACGTGGTGGATCAAACGTCACCCTTGCGCCGCTTCGAGTATTCGCTCGACGCAGGCCCCTGGACTCCGGTGGAAGCGGCCGATGGCGTCACCGATTCGCCTCGCGAGCAGTATCACATCGCGATAGACCGGCTTCGCGCCGGCGAGCACCTGTTAGTGGTCCGCGCGTACGATACCGCGAACAACGCTGGACTCGCCAAGGTTGTGGTGCATTAAATTGCTACGATGCTAGTTCATGCCCATTTACCAAGCAGTCGTCCTTGCGATTGTCCAGGCGCTTACCGAGTTTCTGCCCATTAGCAGCACCGCCCATCTGGTGCTCATCCCGTGGCTCTTTGGTTGGAAAGATGCCGGACTCACGTTCGATGTCGCGCTACATGCGGGCACGCTGGTTGCGGTGATCATTTACTTCTTTCGCGATTGGGTCCAGATTATCGGCCAAGGCTTCGGCCTGAACATCGGTGTCGATCCCGATATTAGGCAGAATCGCAATCTGCTCTGGTTGCTCGCCGTCGCATCCATTCCGATCGGTATCGTTGGCTATCGCTTCGACAAGCAGGCCGACACCACCTGGCGGCAGCCCTACGTGATCGGCATTATGCTGATTCTCGTCGGCATCGTGCTATGGATGGCAGAAAAGCGCCGCGTCGGCAGCAAGTCGATGAGCACCATTCAGTGGAGCGATGGCATTGCGGTGGGCTTGGCACAGGCTGTTTCCGTGATCCCCGGCACCTCCCGCAGCGGCGCCACCATCAGCGCGGGCTTGTTCCGCAACATGACTCGCGAGACGGCCGCGCGCTTCTCGTTCCTGCTCTCGACGCCCGCTATCGCAGCCGCAGTGGCCAAAAAAGCCTGGGACATTCACAAAGAGGGTGGCATCCCGCCCGACATGAAGGTGCCCATCGTGGTGGGAATTATTGTCTCCGGCGTGCTGGGCGCTATCGTGATCGCGTTCTTCCTTCGCTACCTTCGACACAGCAGTCTGATGCCGTTCGTATACTATCGAATCGTTTTTGGCATAATAGTAATCGCTCTGGCTGCATTTTTCCGCTTCTCAGCGGGATGAAGATTTTAGGACCGACACGCTTCCACAGACTCAACGAAGCCGGCGGATTGGTGTATCTGTTCACCGGATTCTTTTTGATCCTGTGCCTGATCTCCTATAACCCGCAAGATCCCTCATGGAATTCGGTTACCAGCGCGACGCGAGCGCATAACCTGACGGGGCTGGCTGGATCGTACATCGCGGATTTTTGTTTTCAATTGCTGGGGCTCAGCGCCTTCAGCTTGCCCGTTCTACTTTGGCTGGTGGCCTGGAAATGGATCCGCTCAGCGGACATCCAAGCGGCCGGCGTCAAGGTGTTCGGCTCAGTGGTGTTCTTCCTCAGTATCTCTACAGCGCTCTCCATCCGGCCTTTCTGGCATCCCTGGAACGGTGCATTTTCAGTGGGCGGCGTGGTGGGCATTCTGATCGCCGATTCGCTGCTGGGGAAGTTGAACGTGATGGGAACGGCGCTCTTCACCGGCATTTGTCTGATTCTCTCGCTCTACTTGATTTCCAAATTCTCAGTGGCGATCGTGGCTCGGTGGCTGGCCGGACCACTCGGTTTCCTGGCTCGGATCAACGCCCACTTCTATGCGCGTTTTGCCGCCTGGCGTGAGCAGAGAATGGCCGTCGCGCAGGAACGCGCTGAACAGCGTGCGGCTTTCCGAGCGCAGCAGCAGACTGCCGCACCAGAAGCCCCCATCCAGTATGAAGAGCCGGCGATCCCGGTGGGTGATCCAATGGAGCCGCAGCAGACCTATAGCGCAGCGCCGGTGGAAGAGCCGGAACCGCCGGTTCACCAGGATATTCCGATTCACGAACTTGAATACCAACCGCCCTCTGCGTCGCGCCCGCCCTGGGAGGCGGTGCCGGAGCCTGTCCGCGAGCCTGAGCCCGCCCCCGCTCCCGTTCGTAAACGGAAGCCCGCACCCGAAATCACGGAGCATCCGGCCTATCGGTTGCCCTCCACCGCGCTGCTCAACGAAGTGCCTGGGCGCAATCCCTTCGATTCGTTGGAGCTCAAGGAAATCGCAGCGCGGATCAAATCCAAGTTCGAAGAGTTCAACGTACATGGCAGCGTGGTGCAGATCAATCCGGGCCCTGTGGTCACCACCTTCGAATTCAAGCCCGAGGCTGGCGTCAAATACAGCCGCATCACCACGCTGACGGAAGATTTGTGCCTGGGCTTGCAAGCTGAATCGATCCTCATCGAACGCATCCCCGGCAAGCCGACCGTCGGCATCGAGGTTCCGAACACGCGGCGCGAAGTGATCAGCCTGCGGCAGATTCTGGAATCGGAAGAGTTTATCGACTCCAGCTCACGCTTGACGATGTGCCTGGGTAAGGACATTAACGGGCGCATCAAAGTGGCGGCCTTGGAATCGATGCCTCACTTGCTCATCGCGGGTTCCACCGGCGCGGGCAAAAGCGTGATGCTGAATTCGATGATCATGTCGATTCTCTATAAATCGACGCCCGACGAAGTTCGCATGATCCTGGTTGACCCGAAACGCCTGGAAATGGGCCTTTATGAGGGTATCCCGCATCTGCTGACGCCGGTGATCACCGATCCTAAGAAGGCCACCTACGCGCTACGAAATGCGGTTCTCGAGATGGAACGGCGTTTGAAGCTGCTGGCCGGACAGGGCGTCCGCAACATAGATCAATTCAACAAAAAGGTGCGCGCGCTGGCGAACGAGCCACGCAGCCTGTTTGAGGAAGATGAGCCGCTTGCCGAGGATCTAAAGCCGCTGCCGTTCATTTTGATCGTCATCGATGAGCTGGCCGATCTGATGATGCTGGAACGCGCCAATGTGGAAGAAGCCGTGGCTCGCCTGGCGCAGATGGCGCGCGCCGTCGGGATGCACCTGGTGCTGGCGACTCAGCGGCCCAGCGTGGACGTTATTACGGGTTTGATCAAAGCGAATTTTCCGTCGCGCATCAGTTTCCGCGTGGCGACGCGCGTAGACTCGCGCACGGTGCTGGACGTGATGGGCGCCGAGCATTTATTGGGCAAAGGCGACATGCTGTTCCTGCCACCTGGATCGTCACGCCTGACGCGCGTCCACGGTGCATTCGTTACCGAGGCCGAAATCAACCGCGTGGTCGAGTGCTGGAAGGGCCAAGCGCGTCCGGATTACGATCAAACATTCCTGCAAGCTCCGCCCACCGAGGAGGAAGACGCGGAAGCAGCCGAGTTTGCCGGCGGCGACGATCCGGCTTATCAAGATGCCGTACGGGTGGTGCTCGAGATGGGCAAGGCGTCGACATCCACGCTGCAGCGCCGCTTGCGATTGGGCTATGGCCGCGCCGCGCGAATTCTCGACATGATGCAGCATGAAGGCATCATCGGGCCGCCCGACGGAAGCAAACCACGCGAAGTGCTGAAGCGTCCCGATTGGTTGCAGGAAGTGGAAAGCCAGATGCGCTAGTTCGGCGCGTGTACGTGCATGGGCACCGTCACCGGATCTTTTGGCATCACGATCCAGGCGACGATGTACGAGACAACGCCGAAGAAGGGCAACGGGAAAACCGTCAGCACTACCCACAGCACCCGTACCAGCGTGACGTCCAATGAAAAATAGCGCGCGAATCCTGCGCAGACGCCGGCCACCTTGGCTTCGCTCATCGGACGGCTCAACAACGCCGCCGGACGTGGCGGAGTTTCACCCCGAGCTGTCCCCGCTCCACACGCGGAACAAAACCTGTCTTGCTCTCGAAGTTCCCCTCCGCACTTGGTGCAGAACATCGATGTTCACCTCTGAATCTAGCTACGCACCGGAATTAGCCCTTGTTCCGCGAGAAATCTTCCCCAGGATCATCGGTTTGCGCGCCCCTGTCGCCGACGGCAGATTCCCCGCGCGGCCCTGGTACGTTTCGTAGGCGAGCAGCGCGAACAGGATAGCTTCTTTTGAATCCACGCCGATTCCGAATTCTGCGGTTGTTGTTACTCGTGCCAGCACAAGCTCAGCCAAGCGCTCCATCAGAAATCGATTGTGAGCGCCGCCGCCCGAGACAATCACTTCGCGCGTCGCGTGATAAGGGTCAATCGCCATCGCGATCGTACGGGCAGTCAGTTCGGTGGCGGTTGTAATGTCGATGCCAGTGTGTCCGATGAATTCCGCGCCATACTGTTCGCGGCCGCAAGACTTGGGCGGTTCGCGGCGGTAATACTCATCGGCAAGCAGCTGATCCAGCAGCGCAGCATTCACTTGGCCGCCCCGAGCCAGTTCGCCATCGCGATCAAACGGCGGCGTTATGGCATCCATCACCATGTTGCCGGGCCCGGTATCGAAGGCGATCACGCCTTCTGGATTTGCCGCGGCGGGAATCACCGTGATGTTCGCAATGCCGCCGATGTTGAGCGCGATGCGTGCATGTTCGGAATGGCGAAAAAGCTGATAGTCGAGAAACGGCACAAGCGGTGCGCCTTTGCCGCCGGCCGCCATGTCGTTGGGGCGAAAATCGGCAATGGTTTCGATACCGGTGCGCTCTGCGATGACGGCAGCTTCACCGATCTGCATGGTACTCGCGATTTTCCGCCCCAGAAATTCCACCGGCTCGCCTTCATGAAAAATTGTTTGCCCGTGCGACCCGATGAGCTCAATCGTCTGTAGTGGCACTCCGGTTTTCTGCAGCGCCTCGGCGAACAGCTCACCCAGAAGAAAGTTCAGCCGCGCGATCGTGCCCGTGTGTGTCGCAGCATTGGAAACCGAAAGTACGGCCGCCCGGACTTCCGGAGGATACGGAACGGTAACGGTAGAGACTACGTGAATCTCATCGCCAATATCCACCACAGCAACGTCGATGCCATCCACCGACGTGCCGCTAATCAGGCCTGCCACCCTCACTAGCGCTTCAACTCCCGCTGCAGTTCGCTCAACAATTGCAGCGCGTCGATGGGCCGCAGTTCATCCACTTTCAGATTGCGGATGCGCTCAGCGATTTGATAGTTGACGGGCTCGAAGAGTTGGATTTGCGTGGGTCCCGAAGGGCGCGGCGTCAGCTCTTCTGTAACTGCGTGTTCCGATCGCTCGTGCAGAACCAGAATCTCGCGGGCACGTTCCACCACCGACATCGGCAACCCTGCCAACCGAGCTACCTCGATTCCGTAGCTGCGATCGGCGCGCCCCGGTTCCACCTTGCGCAGGAAGATCACCTGATCGCCCGCCTCTTTCACCGACACATGCAGGTTGGCGACGCCCGGCAGTTGATCGGCAAGCTCAGTCAGTTCGTGATAATGCGTTGCGAACAACGTGCGCGCGCGGATGCGTTGATGAATGTGCTCTACAACGGCCCAGGCTAGCGCGAGACCATCATAAGTTGCGGTTCCCCGCCCGATCTCATCCAGCACCACCAGGCTGCGGGATGTCGCCGTATTCAAGATCACCGCGGTCTCGGTCATCTCCACCATGAACGTCGATCGTCCGCGCGCCAGATTGTCGGCGGCGCCAATCCGCGTGAACACCCGATCCACAATGCTAAGCGCCGCCGAATCGGCCGGTACGAAACATCCCATCTGCGCAAGAATCACGATTGCCGCAGCCTGCCGCAAATAGGTCGACTTGCCGCCCATATTCGGACCGGTAATTACAGCGATGAATTGCTGTTCGGAATCGAAGTAGAGATCGTTCGGAATGAAGCGCAGCGCGTCTTTCTCGGCCAGCTTTTCGATCACCGGATGCCGCCCGGCCACAATCCGTGTCTCACCAGAATTCGTAAACGTCGGCCGCACGTATCGATTTTCGGCAGACACTTGCGCCAGCGCGCAGGTAACATCCAATTCCGCGATTGCTGCCGCTGTCTGCCGGATGCGCCCCGCGTGCTCTGCGGCAAACAGACGCAGTTCCTGGAAGATCTCGCGCTCCAGCGTAAGCATCTTGTCTTCGGCGTCTAGAACTTTGCTTTCCAGCTCCTTCAATTCGGGCGTCGTGAAGCGCTCGGCGTTCACCANNCGTCTGCTTGCGCTCATAATCCGGCGGCGCGTTATGCAGATTCGCCTTCGAGATCTCGATGTAATACCCAAACACATTGTTGAATCGGACTTTCAACGACTGAATGCCTGTTCGAGCGCGCTCGCGCAATTCGATTTGAGCGATGTATTGGCGGCTATTGCGGCTGATGTCGCGCAGCTCATCAAGCCCGGCGTGATAGCCCGCGCGTATGGTCCCTCCGTCGGCGAGATTCACCGGCGGTTCTTCCGCGATGGCGTTCAGAATACGATCGCGAACGTCCGGTATTTCGTCCAGCCCGCTGGCAATCGCCCGCATGCGTGCAGCGTCGAACACCGCAGTCTGTTCCTTCAATTTCGGAACGAGCGCGAGCGAGCGGCCTAGCGCCAGCAGTTCTCGCGGCCCCGCGGTACCGAGCGTCACTTTCGCGAGCAGCCGCTCCAGATCCAAAACATTCGCCAGCAGTTTCCGCGTTTCCGATCGCGCGATGGTAGCTTCGAGAGCCGCTTGCACCGCATCCAGCCGCGCCTCGATCTCTTCCACCTGCAAGCACGGCCTCAACAACCGCGCGCGCAACATTCTTCCGCCCATTCCGGTGCAGGTTTGATCCAAAACATGGATCAGCGTGGATTCGCGGCTTTCCCCCACGAATAGCGGCTCTAGCAATTCGAGATTCCGTACCGTGACCGAATCTAGAATCATCGATTCCGAGCGGTCGTAGAACGACGGCCGGTCCAGATGATCGAGCGAANNTCTCGCAAATAATGCAGGATCGCGCCGGCAGCCGAAACCGCCAGCGGCTTGCCTGCCAGGCCACAGCCGTCCAGCGTCAATAAGCGAAAATGTTCGCGCAACGCCCGGTCAGCATAGTCCTGGCTGAAAATCCAATCTTCGAGAGCCGTTCGCAACCCCGGCACATCCGCCACGGACTCCGGAACCAACACTTCGCGCACGTTTAGGTTTTCGAGCGCCGCATTCACATCCGGCAAGTCCAGTTCGGTGGCGTGAAATTCACCGGTCGAAATGTCTACGTGAGCGATGCCCGCGCGCGTTCCATTGCGGCATACCGCAGCCAGATAGTTGTTCTCATGCGAGCGCAACAGCGACGCTTCGGTGGCTGTACCCGGAGTTACCACGCGCGTCACTTCGCGTTTCACCAGCTTCTTACCCGGCCCCGCTTCCTCCATCTGATCGCAGACCGCCACGCGGTAGCCTTTCTGGATCAGCCGTGCGAGATAACCTTCGGCCGCATGATAAGGCACGCCGCACATCGGAATGGCTTGGCCTTTTTCCTTGTTGCGAGCCGTTAGCGTGATTTCGAGTTCGCGCGCGGCGGTAACGGCGTCTTCATAGAACAG
>PKZC01000219.1 GCA_003132905.1 Bryobacterales bacterium
GTACCGGCCAGATCAATGACGTTCAAATCCAGCCAGGCACCACGGCTGGCGATGTCCTCCATCAACTGAATCTGCCGGACTACTTGCTGAGCAAGGGTCCGAACGAACCGATCTTCGCCGCTGCCGAGTCGGTGTACGACAAGGTCAAAGACGGTGAGAAGATTTTCGCCTCAACCAAAGCCGAGGTCGGCACTGAATCGGAGGTGTTGGCGCTGTGCGCGTGAAGAACCTTGGCACACGGCCTGTTCCCGCTTCCGTCCGCGAGTTTCTCTCGCGGATGGGGCGGGGGCCCCAACAGCGCCCTGTCGTACCGGTAGAACGCCGCGAGATTCCTTTCTGGCAGGAACGCGGCTGGATTTCCAAAGACAACACCTACTCAGGGTCCTACCAAACTCCCTATGCGGCCTTCCAGGGCTGGATCGAGGAACATCGATCCGGCACCGCGGAGTTCTACATTTACAATCCCTCTCCTGAAATTCGCAGCCACAGCCACTGGACGTGCTTCC
This sequence comes from Bryobacterales bacterium, assembly GCA_003132905.1. The sequence goes on from PKZC01000219.1 coordinate 507, forward strand.
AGCACCGAGGCAACGACTGGTATCTGGTCCACATGGCCAGGCAGCCTCGGGACATCAGCTCGGGGATCATCACCATTGAAAAGCTTCTCAAGGAGGCCTACGAACAATGAAAGCGACTCATTTGGAGGAGAAACGAAAAGCCCTACTCGACCGAAGGGAGAAACTGATCGCTCGCTTCAATGAAGCGGCGCGGAAGTCGAAGAACACGATGCGGTTCTCGACTGAAATCCGCAAGACGAACGAGTTCTTACTAAGCCTGGAGCGTATCGAGCAGGAGAAAATCCGAAAGCCGGATAGCCCCAGGCGCTACGCTGTCAGCTCATGGTTTCTGCACGATTGCTTCAAGAAACTGACCGCCGATGCAGACGAGCAGTTCTTCTTTATCACCGGAGCCGAGGTCGAAAGTGTACTGGTGTTGGATCAGTGTGCGGAGTTTGCGCGGCATCGGCGTTCCCGGATGGGCGTCGTCGCAGACATGCCGGAGACGCACAATCTGCTCATTAAGCTCGAACAATTCCAGCACAAGTTCCTGGCCCACTTTCATAGTCATCCTGGAGTCGGTCCTAGCAGCACAGAACCTTCCGGCACAGACAAAGACTTCCAGCTGCGATTGGAGAAGGGCGGCCACCTGGCGCTTATGGCGATCTTCAGCCGGGATGGATACATTCGGTTCATTCGCCACGATGGGAACTTCGGAGTTGAGATCTACGGTGAAGGAGTTGAGAACTATGCACCCAACATTTATCGGCTCACGAACCCCCGTTAAGTTCCGTGGACAGGCAATTCCGGGCGCCACAGAGCGGCAGACGAGGATTCCTGGGTTCGACCAGCAGATCTACTCAACCAGCAGCGTACTTTGCATCGGAGCGGGCGGGATTATTTCGCAGATCGCGCCGACGCTGGTGAGGAAAGGAATCGGGCGAATTACGTTGCTTGATGATGACATCGTCGAGGCGAGTAATCTCAACCGCCAGCGTTTCTATCTAAAGGATATCGGCAAGAACAAAGCTGTAGTGCTTGCCGGCAACCTTGTGCCGGAATGCGTCGCCGAGACAGAGATTCAGGGCTTGCCGTTGCCGCTGGAGGAAGCCATTGCCCGCGACACTGATCTTTCGTGCCGGGTCGCGATCTGCGGCGTGGACAACAATCCGGCCCGAATTGAGGCGAGCCGATATTTCCGCGAGAGAAGCATTCCGGTCATCTTTACTGCCGTGAGCGCCGATGCTGATCACGGCTATGTGTTCGTGCAAAACCCCGGTAGGCCTTGCATCGGCTGCATGTTCCCGGACATGGTCAACGATGACCGCTACCCGTGTCCTGGGACACCAGCCATTGCCGACATCTTGCAAGCAGTCGGAGCGTTGGTCGTGTACGCCGTAGACACGCTGCTGATGAACCGGCCGCGCCACTGGAATTACCGGCGGATCACGCTGTCAGACGCCGAATTGGACGGCGGATCCATGGTGCCTCAGCGCGCCGACTGCCGTTTATGCTCTCTAGGGGCCAATGGAGATTGAGCGAATCCAAGTCGGCTTCCGCTACCGCAAGGACTTGGGAGATGTGCGCTCTCTCGCACAAAGTATAGAAGAAGTCGGCCTACTGCATCCCGTGGTCGTCACGCCCGAAGGCCGCCTGATTGCCGGCCAGCGGCGGCTGGAAGCCTGCCGGGCGCTGGGTTGGACGGATATCCCTGTGACCGTGGTGGATCTGTACCAAGCCGCCCGCGGCGAGGCCCATGAGAACTTTGTTCGAAAGGACCTCCTCCCAAGCGAAATCGTGGCGCTGAAGAGAGCCATCGAGCCTTTGGAACGTCGCGATGCCCGCCAGCGGCAAGGGCACCGTGCGGACCTCTGTCATCCCGCCACAGTGGCGGAAGGTCAGAGGTCCTACCCAGGAGATGCACGCGATAATATTGCCCGATACCTCGGTGTCGGTCGCACAACCATCGAGCGCGCCGAAGCAGTTGTTGAAGCCGCCGAGGAGCAGCCCGAAGAATACGGCCATTTAGTCGAGCAGATGGACCGCTCCGGTAAAATAGCGGGCGCGTACCGTCGGCTGACGGTGTTGAAGCAAGCCAAGGAACTCGAGGCCGAACCACCAGCCCTGCCCACGGGCCCATTTCAAGTCATCGTCGCCGATCCGCCGTGGCGCTACGAGAGCGGAAATGAGTTGCCCTACCCGACCATGGCCATCGAAGACATCAAAGCAATGCCGATCCACACTATAGCTCACGACAATTCCGTCTTGTGGCTCTGGACCACCAATGCTCACTTGCGAGTTGCCTTCGAAGTAGTTGAGGCCTGGGGCTTCGAATACAAGACGCTCCTCACCTGGGTCAAGGATCGCATGGGTACGGGCGAATGGCTGCGGGGGCAAACCGAACACTGTCTGCTAGCGGTGCGCGGTACACCGGTCTTTCTACACGGGACTCATACCACAGTGCTTCAGGCCGCGCGGCGCGATCATTCGCGGAAGCCAGAGGAGTTCTTTGTGTTGGTGGAGGCCACGTGCCCTGGTAGCAAAGTAGAATTGTTTAGCCGTCAGCAAAGGAAGGAATGGCTAGCATTCGGGAACGAGATCAACAGGTTTTGTACGGGGCTTTCGTGACTGTCGAGCACATTCACAGATATTCGCCTACAAGAGGCGTGGCCGGCTATCTACAACTTCGACTACAGTTGCGCGATAGCGCCAGCAATCAACGGCGCGTAAATGCTCGATTATATATTGAGATACGGCGAATCGTGAGTTGATCGCTCCACTTTTGTTGCGGCAGGGGTCGAACTTCAAAATGCATGGGGAGGCCTGATGGAGGAATGCGAGAATCCAGGATGTGGACCGCACCGACATGTTTGCGATTAACCGATCAGCCGTGATTGTCATGCCAGCACAGCCGTTTCTTGATTGGCTGCATCGAGCGGACGAGACGAGTGGGGAAGTAAGCCTGGCGGAACTAAGACAGGACCCGACCATCTATCTGCTACCCGAGTACGACAGCGAGGAAGAGACCGGGCGACACTTGCGAAAATTTTGCTGCGAGATCTTCGAGGAGCAGCTTGACGGTTGGTACCGCGTTCCTTCAGCCTGGCCCTCCGACCGAAGCTTTCGCGTATTCAAGCAGTGGTTCGATTTTCATTTCCACTCTGTGCTGTTTGATCTGTGTCCCGGACCAGTGATCAAAGAGGCAGCTGAATAGCAACAAGCCAGATCGCCTCGTTTTTCAACGCGGCGCGGGCCAGTAATTACCGTTAATTGCTGCCTCATACGTCCTTTATCATTCGCTATTTGGGTTGGCAAGCTGAAAGAGGGGTAGTTAACCGAAATGGGATTATCCATCAACTGGGTTGTTCCGAAACAATAACTTCGGAGTTGCCAACGATGCGGGAGTTGCGCGACATGGTTCTGCGGTTCGGTTTCTAGCCAGTGATCCCAGGACAATAGGCACCTCCTGGTCCCGATGATTTAGCAGGCTGAGTCCGGTGGCGGCCGGAGGCATTTTGTATTGACATAAGTACGTCCATCATGACAGTATTACTGTCATGATACCAGCGGCGCAGCCTATTCGCCTGCGGGAACGGCAAACGGCCGCTACGCGCCAGCACATCATCGATGTCGCCATGGATTTCCTCCGCGAGCCAGAGCAGGAGTCCTTTTCGCATGAAGCGATCGCACGCCGTGCTGGTATGGGCACGCGCACGGTATACCGCCATTTCCCTCACCGTGCGGATCTAATGCAGGCTCTCTGGGAAGGTGTGCGGGAAGAAACCAAGACTCGCTTTCCTGCCTTCGAAGCCGACATCCTTCCGCTGGTGCGCGAGGCATTCGGCAACTTCAATGAACACGAGGCCCTGGTGCGTGCTGCGAATGCATCTTCCGCGAGCAATGAACTGCGCGCCCGGGGATCCCTTGAAGGTCGGCCAGCGTTCCGTAAAAGCCTGGCAAAGATCCTGACTGGTTTGCCGTCTAAGGCGCAGCGCCGGGTGGTCGCGGTCACTCTTGCGATCTGGAGCGCGCCGTTCTGGCAGATCCTGCGCGACCGGGGTGAACTGTCGGGCGAAGAAGCTCAAGAAGCCGGAGTGTGGGCAATGGAAACAATCTTGAATGCAGCGCGAGGGGAGGCCGCCATGCCGCGGCATTCACCGATGCAGGGGAAAGGAAAGCGAGCATTATGACGACTGTCTACAGACCCGGGAACGTCGAGCGAATCCGGCGCGGTGAGACGCCAAGCATCGACGTTCTCGGCATTCACATGGAGTGGAAGATCACCGAGCGCAATTCTGGCCACCAGTATTGTCTATTCGAAATGACCGTGCCGCCCGGCGCGGCAGTGCCGCTGCACCACCACGCGGAGCAAGAAACGTTCTGGGTTGTGGACGGCGAAGCCGAATTCGGCCGCGTGCTACCGGAAGGACCGGAGTGGTTCGCAATCGCCCCTGGAGATACCGTGAATGTACCCAGTTGGGCGTTTCATGGATTCCGAAATCCGGGTGTGCGAAACGCGCGGATTCTTCTCACCTGCGCCGCTGGCCTCGAAACATTCTTCCGAGAGGCCGGCCTCCCCGTTGGCCCAGGCGATGCCCTGCACCCCGGCCCTCCCACGGAGGCGGAAATTGAGCGGGTTTTCGGAGCCGCCTTGAAGATTCCTGCTTACCAATACATCGGACCAAAAGTTTAGCTTGCGGATACCTTAAGGACACGTAAAATGCAACCCACTACAACTGCCGAAGAAGGACCGCCGCCCCAGGCGGTGGTCATGCAAATTCTGTTGGGCGCTTGGGCTTCGAAAGTCGTCTCCGACGTGGCCCGCCTCAACATTCCAGATGTGCTTAAACAGCAGGGTCCGTTATCGGCGGCGGAACTCGTCTCCCGGCACGGAATCGGTGCTCGGCCTGATTCTCTCGAGCGGGCGCTCCGGGCCTGCGCGAGTTTCGGAATATTCGTGGAACACGCGGACGGAAGCTTCGCGCCGACAGAGTTCTCCGACGTCCTGACTTCGGATTCTCCCGTCTCCGTGAAGAAGCTCGCGGACCTGTGTGGCTCCAATTGGTACTGGAAGGCCTGGAGTGGATTCTCAGATGCCCTGGCAACGGGCGAGCCGCAAATCGGAAATCAGCTGGGTATAAGAGAAGGGACAATCTTCGACTTCCTGAACGCGAATCCCGTCATTATGGCGGATTTTGGCGAAGCTATGAAATCGAACAGCCTGAATTCGATGCGAGGCGTGCTTAAGCACTGTGATTTCACGGCGTCGAAAAAGGTCGTTGACGTGGGTGGAGGATTCGGGCACTTAGTGGTTGCGTTATTAGGAAAGTATCCGAGCCTGCGCGGCGTGCTCGTGGATTTGCCGAATCTCATCCTGATTGCGCAACAAAGTCTCCCGGTGACGGACCGCCAGGTGGCATCGAGACTGGAGTACTTCGGTGGGAACATGTTCGAAGCCGTGCCTGCTGCGGACGTGTATGTGATGAAACACATCCTGCACGACTGGGACGATGAACGGTGTGTCCGTCTCCTGCGTAATTGCCATCAGAGCATGGAGGGCGGCGGCCGCCTGATTTGTGTGGATTCAGTCCTTCCCCCGATGGGAGATACCACCGGCACCGCAGCAAAGCTTTTGGATCTCAACATGATGGTCATGCTCCCAGGTAAGGAAAGAACTAGAGTGCAGTGGGAGGAACTGTACCAAAAGGCTGGCTTTACGATCACGAATATCACCCCACTCGCCGACAATTTCGGGACAAGCATTGTGGAAGGGGCGCAAACTCGTCTTCCCTAGGTACGGGCTCGCCTTCCCGTAACAGTCCGTCGTCCCCATTCTTAAGGGACGGCGAAGGTTCGGCGCTGCGGACGGTGCTTGAGCGGTAGTTTCCCAACCGCCCAGCCAATACCCTGCCACTCGTCGAGGGGAGCCGAGAGAAACGGCTGGTTGGAGCCGCTGGTACTTCGCTTCCCCTGAGAGAGCTTTTGCTTCACTCGTGGGCACTTGTAGCCTAAGGGACTGGAGGCGTTCAGAGTGCTCGTTTTGTGGTACGTTGGCTAGCGGCCCAGAAAGAAGATCGCCACGACTGACCACGAAAAAGTCCAAGAGCTCCTCCGCATCAAAGATCAGGCGCCAATGACGATCGATCCGCTGAAAGGCACTGAACATCGTTGACGTCCAGCGCTACTTCGCCAAGCCAGAATATGCCTTCGCGGGAGTTAACGACAAACTTGTGCCGGGCTTAGCGACCGGTTACTTTGAGAGGGTCAAGTCCAAGGTACTGGGCAACATCCAACGCCTCGAACAGGCTTTTCGTTCAAGGGGCCGGTGATCTTCGTAGGGGTTGGCTGTTACCTGGAGGATGGCCGCGATTTACCCGAGTGGATAAGGGATTTGGACCAGATCGGCCTGCGGCTGATCGGCAAACGCAATGCCCGCTCGTGAACCATCCGAGCTGGCAGATCGAGGACAGCGTGGCCCCACTCCCTGGAGGGATTGTGATGAATAAGACTTCCAGCGGTTCGCTCAATTCCACCAAGCTGGACCAGACCCTTCACAATCTCGGGGTCAATTCGCTTGTCGTATGCGGATTGACCACCGCCGGTCTGTGTTACTCAAATGGCCCTCGAAACCGCGGACCGGGGCTTTCGGGTGATTATCGCCGAGGATGCCTGTACCGAGATGAGCGAAGAAATGCACCGAGCGGCGCTCCTAGCCTTTAGTTATGTCTTCGGTCGGGTACGGCGGACGGAGCAACTCGTGGAACTCTTCACCGCTGCCAGAGCCTCGGCTTAGTCGTGCCTTGAGCAACACCGAGCCAACAAGGCGCTGCGGCCGCCAAGGTGTTGGGTAGCGGCAGGCTAGGCTTTAGCCGGCGTTTCAGGCAGGTTCATCATCTCCGCCAGCGCTGGCCACCGAGGACTGGACCGTAAATATGGCAATAGATACGCAACCCTGCAATCATGCTGATCGATGGCCTTCGCGGCCCATTCCACTGCTAGATCCGTTTCCCTGCGGACGAGGTGATAAACGGCCCATCCGAGGGGAGCGCCATAAGACTCGGTGGGCTTGAGCCTGGTTAGCAACAGTTCTGTACGGTGAGCATCACCCCCACGCGCTGCTGTTTCGGCGACCAGGCCAACGACAGCCGGGTCCCATGGTCTCAAGCAGTAGGCTTTTTCCGCTGAAGCCGCCGCCTGAGCCACTTTCCCATCCAGTGCCTGAAATATGGACAGGTACCAGTGCGCGATTCCGAAGTTCTCATCGATCTCTAACACTTGGCCCACTTGACTGGACGCCTCCGCAAATCTGCCCATGGCGTAGAGGCACCCCGCGAAATGGCTACGGCAGAGCAGGTGAAGCGGGTCGTCCTGAAGAACGCGCTCCAACTCCTCGGCCGCTTCTCTGAGCCGTCCGATCTGCTGCAGATACTGTCCGTGGAGCCAGCGCACATAGGGCAAGACCGGTTCGCGAGCCGCAGCCAGTCTAAATTGCCGCTCCGCCTCATTCCAATCGTAATCGTAGAAGGCTGCTACCACACCAAGCAGGGCGCGAGCCTCCGCCAACGCTGGATCGATTGACAAGGCCGCCAGCGCACCTGCGCACGCCTGCGGGATAACTTCGCTCCCTGGGACATGACCGTTAGCGGCAAGGGCGAAGAAGTGCTCGGCAAGAGCGTTGCGGGCTAGGGCAAACTGCGGATCGAGGGCCACCGCTTGCTTGTAGTAGTCCCTGCTTCGCGCCAGCGATTCGGGAGTCAGTTTGGCCCAATAATGCCGTCCCTTGAGATAGGCCTCGTAGGCGGCCAGATTCGGCGTGTGCCTGCGAAGCTCGATTGCCAGCTTTACCTGAAGCGCTGCGGCGATGGCGGCCGCAATTTCGTCCTGCACCGCGAATACGTCCTTCAGTTCGCGATCGTACCGCTGCGACCACAAATGGCTCCCGTCGTCGGCGGTGATTAACTGCGCCGTCACCCGGATGCGGTTGCCTGCTTTACGCACGCTGCCTTCTAGAATGTTCGCCACGCCCAGCGTCTCGGCGATCTGGCGGATGTCTATATTCTGCCCCTTGAACGCAAAAGCGGAGGTCCGCGCGATCACCCTCAAGCCCGGAACCTGGGCCAGTGCATTCAGAATCTCTTCCGCTAGCCCGTCGCTGAAGTATTCGTTTTCCTTATCTCCGCTCATATTGGCGAACGGCAACACCGCGATGGAGGGCTGCTGCCCGGCGGCCTTCGCGGAGAGCGCTTCCAGAGCCTTCCCGATCTCTGCCACGGTCTGGAACCGGTCCTCAGGTTTCTTCGCCAAGCACCGCTTCACAATTCCTGCCAACTCCGTCGGCGCCTGGAGCGGCGCCTGCTCGTCCCTGACGATCGCCGACATGGTGGCAAACGCAGTTCCTCCCGCGAATGCCCGCTTCCCGCTCAGCAATTCGTACAACACCAACCCAAACGAAAAGATGTCGGAGCGTGCGTCGACCGGCTTGCCCTCGGCTTGCTCGGGCGACATGTACGCGGGCGTGCCCATGATCATGCCAACCTGGGTGAGGGGAACCCTTTGGGTTTCCTCCTCGGTCACCACGCCGCGGCTCTGTTTCGCGAGTCCGAAATCCAGCAGCTTTACAACGCCGGCCGTAGTAACGAGGATGTTCGCTGGTTTGAGGTCGCGATGAGTGATCCCTTTGGCGTGCGCGGCTTCAAGCGCCCCTGCGATCTGCGTGGCCAGGCGCAGGGCTTCGGCCGGCGGAATGGCCTGCGGCTGTTCAGGGGAAACAATCGGCGCTCCGTCCACATACTCCATGACCAGATAGTTCGGCCCGACATCGTAAATTTGGCAGATGTTAGGATGATTCAGCGCTGCGATGGCTTTGGCTTCACGCTCGAATCGTTCGCTGAACTGCGCGCCGGAAACTTTGATCGCGACATCCCGATTCAAACGCCCGTCATGGGCGCGATACACTTCGCCCATGCCGCCTTTGCCGATGGGCGCTGTAATTTCATAAGGGCCGAGTTTTTCGCCCGGAGATAGCGGCATCTGGGTGTGTCAGAGCTAAGTTTAGCCGATCAGAAAGTAGTTAGCGCCTGTATCACGGCGCATCCGGTAGTTACTTGCCAGACAGGGTGCCGGGCTTGAACGTATCGGATGCAGCGTC
>PKZC01000195.1 GCA_003132905.1 Bryobacterales bacterium
CCCCGGGCCTACTCGGCATTCACGTCATAGCCGTCGCGGGTCGAAATCGCGCATTGTCCGTTGTTGTCCAATCGCGTCCTAAATGGTGCGTCGCGGCGAACGCAGTCATGTGCAAAAAGCGGACATTCGGAGAAGTGGTAGGAGGTGACCGAAATGTGAAATAATTATCCAACAGGCGCTCAGAGATAAAATCCGGTGTTGTGATTGGAGGACGCTATGTTGGTCACTTTCATGTCTAGTGCGCCGCTGCCCGCCGAGTGGCGAGAGTTGTATGGGATGTTGGGTACGTCGTCGGCAGCCCTCATTGGCTTACTTTTTGTGGCAACGTCACTACATCTTGCAGAAATTTCAAATGAAGAAGTTTTTCGACTACGAGCGGAATACACGACGCTAATCCTAGTCAGTACTCTGTTGGACGCGACTGCTATCTTGGTGCCACAGCCGATGCGGGTACTCGGCGTCATGCTTCTGGCCGTGAACCTTTGGGGCCTCTCATTTCCGCTCACGCTACTTTCAAGGGCGCTCAAAATTCCGGGCTCAAGAGGTCGCGGCGGCTTCTCTGTCCATCGCGCAGAGTTTTTCATTGCGGGCTATTGCCTGGGCATTGTTGGCGCGGGGGCGGTCGCTGCCGGGAGAGAGTGGGGAATGTACGGCGTGACCATGTCCTACGCCAGTTTGCTCATCGCTTCGATATGGAATGGGTGGATGATTATGCAGGGTATTGGGCGGGACGAAAGAAAGCATGCGAAAGTAAAATAAACCGCCGAAGTTCTTGTGTAGGGTTCGCTATGGGTCATTCACGTCATTGCAGGTGCGGCCCAAAATCCACCTCTGTCCGCTCTTACTCCAAAAGCGACCAAAAATGGTGCAGCGCCGCGGACGCAGCGATGTGCAAAAGCGAACTCATGCACCGCAGCAATACAGCACCTCTATTTGATTACCTCGTTGGCGCGGGCACCAGCAGCGCGACAGGCGTTGCCCGCGATTGCGCATCGATCCGAATCGATGCTCAAATAAGACATTTGTGGTAGCCATTTTTTCAAATTCCAATGAAATGAAAGGAGAACCTCAATGGCTCCGACATTGAAACGCTCAGCTCATATGCATTGGGAAGACTGGCTTTCCATAGGCGTCGGCTGCGTTATCGTGATTTCCCCATGGGTGGCCGGAGCCGCGGATTCAGAGTTCGCGGTGCTCAACGCGGTTGTGATTGGCCTGATGGTTCTATCAGTTGCAGGGTTGGAGCTCGGTGATGCCCTCCAACGCTGGGAAGAGTGGATAGAATTGGCGCTCGGTCTATGGCTCGTAGCCTCGCCTTGGGTGCTTGGATACAACCATCAGACCGCTGTGACGGTTATGCATATAGCATTCGGCGTTGTGGTTGCCGTGCTCGCATGTTTCGAGCTTTGGCAGGATAGGAGCGGCATACCTCCCGTTCGGCGAATAGGTTATCCGCGTGTTCGTGCTCAATCTCCTGCGCGCACAAATCGCCGCCGTGCGGCAGCCAACGGAGGCCGACGACCCACGCTGACCGCACCGGATGCACGGGGGCGACCTATCGACGTGGCAGTGCGAAATGGAGCATTCGCAATGCCGCTGCAGCAAGGTGAGGTCCGGGATTACGACTTCAATCGGTCTGTCGTCGAATTCACGATGATCAATCAGGGCAATGTAATTCTATGCGCGATCAGTACCGCGGCGATGGACGATCTTGAAGGTAGGCGCGGCGTCAAACCAGATCAGCGCGTTGATCAATTTATGCGGCTGCGCGAAGTAATTGAAGAACGAGCATCGCGTAAGTTCTTCGAAGAGCAGGCCCAGGTCGACCGACCAGTGGTGTTGCGCGCCAGCGATTTTGTTAGATAATCCACCGACGACCCGGGCCAACATGCGCGCCAACGGTAGCCTAAGTCCCTGCCGCACGATATCATCAAACAAGGGCGTTATGCGTTGGGGAGAGTCAGGATGCCATCGCCGGCCGTCGCTAAGAAAGTTCCCGAACCAGTTGACCGGCACGTAGGAAGCCGAGTTCGGATGCGTCGGTTGATGCTTGGCATGAGCCAGACAAGTCTAGCGGATAAACTTGGGCTCACTTTCCAGCAAGTGCAGAAATACGAAAAGGGTATGAACCGAATGGGATCAAGCCGCTTGCAGCAAATAGCGAATATTCTGCAAGTGCCCGTCACATTCTTTTTTGAAGACGCGCCTGGCCAAACCAAGCCGGATGGCGGAGGTCCCTCACCAGCCTATGTGTCCGATTTCCTCGCCACGAAGGATGGGATTACGCTCACAAAAGCTTTTATGCAGATCAAAAATGCAAAGCTCCGGCGAAGCATCGTAAATCTTGTTGAAGATGTTGCAGGCAATAGCGCAAAAAAATAAAGCTCGGCACCTTAACGGCGTCCGAACGCTTGCCGCGTGGTGTCGCCGCACAAACCTGCACGGCGCTAGTGCCGATGTTTACGCTTGCTCTGTGAAGTGTCGCTAGACGACCCCGGATAGAACAGGTTTGGCTCGCAGGACCCACCAATGCCGCTGACCGTCGCGCGGCACTGTTCGATGGTGGAGAAGCCGCAATTCCGGCCGCCGCCGTCTTCGCCGCCAGTATATTGGGCGCACCAAGGATATTCGATTTCTGCCCGCGCCGGCGTGACGAGAGTTGGCAAGGATGCGATTACGGCAATTCCTATCACAACGATATAACGCATTGACCCTTCCTGAACGCAGTCGAGCCCGNNTTAGGTTTTGCGCGTGCCCGTCAGCGACAATGCCGAAACGATATTACGCCAGCGGAGTTTCATTTTGGTCAGATTTTCATCGCCAAGATGCGAAAGGCTAATGATGGTGCCAATGAGCATGAAAAGGATAGTGAGCTTGGGGTCCATGTCACCCCCCCTACATCACATAAATCGCCCTCATTGTCTCTTTGTT
>PKZC01000154.1 GCA_003132905.1 Bryobacterales bacterium
ACAGAAAAGCGGAGCCACTTCTAATCTCTTAATCATCCTGCCCGCGGGGTATCCCAACGCTAAACTCGATATGTTCTGGACGGAGCCCGTTGTGAAGCTCGCTAACGGTAACTGGCCGGCCGGGGCCGAGACACATGCGATCCATAACGGAGTTAGTTGGCAAAGGTGGTCGCGCCACTTTCCTCAGGCGTGGCGCCAAGGAGTGGACAACTTGCGAACGTTCATCGCGACCATCCGGAAAGAATTAGCCAGGGGCGTATGATTCGATACACGCTTACAGTCCTTGAGACTGATTTCGCGCGACTTCAAGAGCAGTTGAGGTCGGCGCCCGGTGTCGAGAATGCTGCTTATCTTCTTTGTCGAATGAGTCGGGCGACGACGGAAGCGCGCTTGCTGGTGCGAGAAGTTATCCCGGTTCAGCCTCAGCATACCTGGAAGCTTCCGCTACGCATATGAAAATCGCATCAGTCTCGTTTCGCACGGCAATGAAACGTGCGGATGCACTAGGCTGTGCATTCGTATTTGTGCACAGCCATCCGGACGGGCACCCGGATCATTCAGGCCAGGATGATCGTGAGGAAGCGGGACTATTCCGGACCGCCTATGCGCGGATTCACGGTGACGCAGTGCATGCGAGCCTGGTTTTTTGCGGGGGAGAGGTTTCCGGCGCTCGTGTATGGCTACCGGACGGAAGCTTTCACCAAATGGAGCGGGTTCGCATCGTCGGCAGACGACTCCGCTTGTGGTTTCCAAAGGCCGCTGACGATCCCATTCCCGAGTTCTTCGATCGTCAGGTCAGAGCGTTTGGCCGCGATATCCAGCCGCTCCTTGGACGGTTGCGAATAGGGGTCGTGGGAGCGGGTGGAACCGGGTCGGCCGTGATTGAGCAATTGACCAGGCTTGGTATTGGCTCCCTGCTCATAGCGGACGGCGAGCAATTTGAGGTCTCAAATGTGAACCGGCTCTACGGCTCTCGGGTGATCGATCACAGCTTGCCGAAGGTAAAGATCGCCGAACGGCTGGTTGCCGATATCGGGCTGGACACCGAAGTGAACCTATTGCCGCGTCCGATCACGTTCCGTTCAGTGCTAGAAGAGTTTCGGACATGCGATGCGATCTTTGGCTGCACCGATGAGGAGTGGGGGCGTTCCCTTCTCACGCGGCTGGCGGTTTACTATGCGATTCCCGTGCTCGACATGGGCGTGAAGATAGACTCAAAAGATGGCGTCATTCGGTCAATCCATGGCCGAGTCACTACGCTCATGCCGGGTACAGCCTGTTTATTCTGCCGGGGGAGAATCACGGCCGAAGGAGTGGGTTTCGAATCCCTCCGGGCAACAAACCCAGAGCGGGCTGCCGAGCAGGAAAAGGAAGGCTATATCCCGGAACTTGGCGAACCGGCGCCGGCTGTCGTTTCCTTTACGACAACGGTGGCCTCATCGGCGGTGACGGAGTTTTTGCACCGCCTGACGGGTTTTATGGGTGTGGAGCGGACCAGTTCTGAGATCCTTCATTTGATTGACAGCACGACAATTCGTCGAAACACTAAGATCTCGCGGCCGGAATGCTTCTGTGCCGATCAATCATCTTGGTGCCGAGGAGACGTTCGACCTTTCCTGGATACGACATGGCGAAGTGAATGAACTTCCTGCTCAAGGCCAAAAACGCATGGCGAAATCTCTGGCGGAGATCCCGAATCGATCATGTCGTGCTGGTCGAGAGTATGAACGATCTCCCAAAACGGCTGACAGGCACGCTCTACATAATTGGACATTCTAAGCCAAAATGGGCAGTCCTCGCTTGCCCGTGCGGATGCGGTGAGCGTATCGACGTTAATTTGATGGAGAATCGCCAACCGTGCTGGCGCCTCTCCATGAAGAGTGGAAAGGCTTCTCTCCATCCTTCCTTGTGGATGCCGACGGAGAAGTGTGGCAGTCATTTCTGGCTACGGCAAAATCGCATTGACTGGGTATAGGGGGAACAACCTAAGTGTCCCCGCCATCGTAGACGGGCAGACGCGCTGTAGCCGCCAACGTCCTGTCGCCCGAGAGCGAACGGACTCTCCTGGAGATCACGAAGTCGTTGTGGTTTCCGCGGCGCAGTTACGCGAACGTGCTTTCGCTCGCGAGAACGCGCGTGGCCACGGAAGAAATCGACGCATTTCGCTCATTTCTTCGGCGGCACAATCCGGATGCAAAACGCGAAGACGCCGTGCTCCTCCTCGAGCGGGTGCGCGACCGTGTCGGTGAACGCATCCCCGTTGCCACCGCGTGAGCGCGCTTCTACTGCTCCACTATCCGGAGGATTGAGTCATGACGACCCATGGAATCACCGTGCCGATTTTCTTGCCGACGCTTTGGCGGAGTGACGCAGCGGTGGCGTCTAATGTCACGGCGTCTGGCCTGACAACGGGAGACGCGCTCAACGATCTTGTGACACGATACGCCGGCCTCCGCGCGCGTCCTTATGACGAACGGGGGGCGGTGTGGCATTTCGTGACGATTTTTCGGAACGACGAAGATGTCCGATTTCTCGAGGCTGACCGCACGCCATTGCAGGAAGGGGAGACGCTCGCTGTTGTCCCGGCGATTGCCGGCGGGTGAGCGACACGAGGAGGCCGTTTGACTGATCCGGCGGGTCCATGGTAGCCCCGCCCAAGCGCATCCGTCTCCTCATAGACACGAGATGCGAGACATTAGTGCGGCAACGGCCCGGTCGGCTGGCTGCTCTCCCGGAACGGTTGGAGCAGTTCCTTGCATACCCCGTTCCGGTGGTCGTCCAATGAGTCGACGGCGCGGGTGGCCGTTCCGGTTCTTTCTCTTGGTGTCAGTAGTTTATCTGAGCGCCATCGCCGTGGTGCACACCGCGGCGTTCGGGCGTCATCCGGATACTATCAGTCATGTCGTCGCGGTGGTGTTGGTCGTTGCGATCCCGATTGCCTACTGGCTGCTCATCGCTCATCGCGGCATCGCGCGCCCGCGTAGCATACTCCTGGCCGTCGTCTGCTCCGTCCTTGGTGCGCGACTAGTGCTCCCGGCGGCGCATCGCAGCTTCGTCAGTGGCGCGCGATATCTCACGCTCGCGCTGGAGCTGGCAATCACGGGGTACGCGATCTGGCGCGTTCAGCGTGCGCTCCGACGTCCACTGGGAGACGATGACACGCCGGGCGACGTCGTGGCATTGCTCAACGACACGTTGGCGGATGCGTTTGGCCAGCACGTGTGGGTGCCGGCCCTAGCCATGGAGATCGCGACGTTCTACTACGCGCTGGGAGGATCCGGCGACCGTCCTCCACGTGGCGCTCTGACCTTCGCGCTCGACACATCGAACGCGAAGCCCGTGATGATAGGAGTTGGATTGGCGATCGCAATCGAGACGCCGGCGATGCATTTGCTTCTCGCCCGGTGGAGCCTTGCCGCGGCACTCGTGCTCACCGCATTCAGCCTGTACTCTATCCTGTGGCTTGTGGGCGACTACCGGGCGACGCGGTGGCGGCCGTTGGTCCTCAACGGATCTCGGCTGACCCTACGAGTGGGGCTACGCTATGTCGTCGACGTGCAGATCGATCAGCTGCATGACGTGCGGTTGGTCTCGTGGAACGATGCGTCCCAGCGGGCGCCCGGGTACCTCAATACGGCGCGCCCTGGCCACGCCAACGTGGTCCTCGAATTCGCAACCCCGATACGAGTAACGAGCTTTTTTGGCGTCGTGAGACGGGCCCAAAGTATGGGTGTGCGGCTCACAGAGCCCAAACTATTCCGGGACACCATCGAGGCTGCGGCAACCGCCCATTCCGTGGGACGGGCAGGCCCCCATTGGAGTCGGTGAACAGGAGGAGATCAGCCTCGACGTTCGCTCGCCGATGATGACCGGAATTCTTCACGAACGGGGATGCATTTACCCCGTCAGTGACCGGGAAACCCAACAGCGACAGTCGCGTAGGCACGAAGGTCAGGATTTCGCTCTCGATCCGGTGCCCACCATTTCGCGGATTGCACCTGTTGCGGCGTGAATACCGGGGCCTATTGAGCCACAATCGGGGACGGAGGTCGTTCAGCGGTGCAGCCAGCCGAGCGTCAGTGACTCACAACTGCTGAACTAATCCTTTTACCTGACGACACCTTCCCGGCCGATTTTACCCCGCCACAATAGACTTGTCACCCTGAGCGGCTTGCTGGCATTTTCCCGATTCGCCAGTCCCTAGGAATTAGTGAGGGGTGTGGGGACGCCCGTTTGCGATTTACGGCGTGAACAAATCCCCGCCGACCCGCTCACAGCCTAGAAAGTAGTGAGTCTTGAGCCCTGTCCCGTCGCGTCCGTGCGCTGTGCTAGTGGTGCCGTCTTTGGCGCGCGGGATCCACGTAGAAGTCGAAGCTGCCCCGGAATGCTGGGTTCGAGATGTCGCCGAAACTCGCCTCCTGTACGGTCACACTGTAGTAGCCCACAAACCCATCTCCGCTTGACGGCTCGCACTGCAACACTATGACATCGAGTTTAGGGCTGCAGATGGGAGGTGATGGTGGAACGGTCCCCGATGTTAGCACCCACTGGACTGACGGCAAATTGATAACTGGCACTGAAGTGACTGAGTCGCCGTATTGGTTCACAACACGGAAGAAGATATGTCTGGCGACGTCGTATCGCTTGCCATCGCGCACTACTGAGTCGCCGTCGAAGCTAGCTGCCATGGACAACGGCGAGTTAGGCGACGAGCGGATGTACAAATGGAACGTGCCACGTACGTCGGTTCTCGGATACCTAGGCACGTGATCGCCCTGCACAGTGACCAGCCAATAGCCCGCGAACGCACCCGGACTGTTAGGGCCAGGAAAGTCCGTGGCTGGGCAATAGAGTACCAGTGCACCCGGCGGCGGTACTGTACAGATCTCCGAGCCGGGCGGAATTGGCCCGCCTACTGTCTCGACGAACGTGAACGACAGGACCTTCCTGACTTTCGTGAACCCAACCGAGTCTCCTACCGCATCTCGGACGACGAAGTGAAAGTGTTCTCCCACGTCGTACGGGTTGCCAATACTAATTATTGAATCGCCATCAAAGGCCCCGACAATCCGCCGACCTCGAAGCGCATCATCGGTTGCGCGGAGCAGACTCGATGGCGTGCGCGGTGTGATGGCGGAGGGTGAAGTGGGCGCATCGCAGGCAGCCAAGGCACCAATAGCCGCAAAGGCGATGGCGGCCAGATGAACGGGAAGGCGGAATCTCACGGGCGCTCCGGTGGCAGCAACGGACGGACTACTGTCCGCCAGACGTCGTCGTCCACCAGATGGCAACTGAGGATGGTATACGGACGAGTTCGGTATTCGATCAGCGCGTCGAAGACTGGACGCGGCCATTGCCTAACGAAAACGCGTCAGTGTCAGCGCCGCCACACTGGTTACTCCGGGAATCAAACGGTGACACCACGAACACCTGCCGACCCGCACCGGCTTGGTGTCGCGCCGGAACAACTCTGGCGCGTGGAGACAACTTTGTCGCACTGGAGCGATTGCGCGCCGACGGCCAACGCCGAAGGCCACTCTCACCAGCCGGGCCCGCGTGACGCGGGGCCGGGCTGGCACGCGGCCAGAAGGAGAGCGGCAATTGACACAACGCGACGGGAATCCATGCCGCCTCGACCAACGACGCCCTCCGTCGGTCACGTCACAAAATCTTACGTGTCGCACGACAGGGTTACATAGCGTATCGCCACGTTACATCCATAGGCGTATTGCCCACCACGTGTTCCGGGGCGTGACTGGCGAATGCGAACCGGGTATTGCATGGTCAAGTCTCACCCGGCGGGGGCCTCTGTGGCCTTATTGAGATTACAGCCCTACCACCGTCCATCGCGCCAGCCACAACATGCCTGTCAATTCGTCGCTCCGTCTCGCATTGCAGGAGATCCACCATACGCTGGACGACGCCACCACGCATCCATATCAGAACGCGCGCAGCGACATGCTGCGGCTATTACACACGATTGACAGCGAGCCGCTGCGAGGATTGCTGCATCCAGCGTTTGCATCGTTTGATGCTGAAGCGTGGTTGAACCGCTGCGTGACGTCGGGCGGTCCCATGATGGGGAGTGCCACACTCGACTGGCCACTGGAGGTAGAGTTTAGGGTTGCGAGCCGAGTCCACGTTTGCCGAGTGGCAGCATCGAGCGAGAACGCATGGCTCGACGTGAACATGCGATTCTTCGGTGTGCCCGGGAACCTCGATCACCGCTACCACGATTTCGTACGCGTTGTTCTCCGACCGCTTGAGCGTGACATCGCCGTCATCGCTGAGCGGAGGCAGCCGCCACCAGTCTTAGACAGCAGCCTGGCCAGGGGCTTGCCGGCTTCTGGAGACGGCGAGCTCGACGAACTGCTGCGCGAGGCAATCGAGAAGTTCTACGATCACAGTCCACTCGAGCGTAAGCACGGGCTAGACAAACTCTGGGACGCTTTCGAGCGACTTAAGACACTTGATAAGCCTGGAANNGGCGCTGCTGGATCGAGTGACGCAGAATACTGCCTTCCGGCAGATACTTGAGCAGGAGGCTACGGCATTGAACGGAATCGGCAATACGCTCCAGATCCGGCACTACGACGTCGGGACACCACGTATTCAGGAGTCATCGCACATCGACTACCTCTTTCACAGACTATTCGCCTTTGTCTACTTGGCCTTAGCTCACAGGTCTGCATCTGAGCCATCTGCATGACTGCAATCGACGTCCCCGACACGGCGCCTCGCGTGTTCGTGTCCTACTCGCACGACAATCAGGAGCACAAGAATTGGGTGCTCACACTGGCGACGCGTCTGGCAGCTAACGGAGTCGACGCCATACTCGACCAATGGAATCTCCGCTTGGGTGGGGACCTGCCGCGTTTTATGGAGACCGGGCTCACCGACTCAGACAGGGTGCTTGCCATATGCACCGCTCAGTATATCGAGAAGGCCAACGCCGGACGCGGCGGAGTGGGGTACGAGAAGATGATTCTGACAGCTCAATTGATGCAGGAGGTCACGACGGACCGGATTGTTCCGGTAATACGCGACAAAGGGCTGGCGGTGCCGCTGCCCACATTTCTCGGTAGCCGCAGGTACATCGATTTCCGTGACGACACGTTGTATGAGATCCGCTACTCGGAACTGCTGCGTGACCTGCACGGCATCGAGATCAGTCCGCGGCCTCCGCTGGGTAGCAATCCGTTCAGCGCACCACCAACCGAGTTTCGAACACCTGTGTTGTCGNNAATTAATCCGTCGCGGTGATCCACAGTCTCTGAGCTTGTCAGCGCCGGCGTCAACCTCGGATCGTGTACTTATTCGGTCTCGGCCGGTTCGCCGCGAGCGCACCGAAACAACCACATGGGAACCGTCGATAAAGGAGCGGGGGATGGACGAGACCATCAGCGGACGCCACCAAACGCTTGGGGAACGATTGGCGAAACTCGGGCAATTCTGCTTAACGTTCGAGGCGCACGATTTTCAGTTCGGCAAGTGGGGTGGTGGCGGCGCGCTTTCTTCCGGCGACANNGAGGACGGGTGGGTTCAGCGAGATTTCAACTGGTCGAAGTGGGGCCAATCTTTGGAGGCGGTCGAACTCCGCGACAAACCTGAAGCATTGGCGAAAGCGTCGCCGGATCAATTGTCCAAGCTGCTAACCCTATTGATCCGCCAAGATCGGTTTTGCGATGGAAGTTTGGCAGCCGCACATAAGTCTGGTTTGCTCCCGGCCATTCTGCGTCGAGCCAAGGACTTAGCCGCTATTGAATTGCGGCACGATATGCGACCGGTCGAGCACTCGTCCGTACCGCGGGAGGTCTCCGGCGGCACCATTTATCTGGTCTCCTGCGTTAGCGCCAAGACAAAGACGCCCGCGTTGGCCAAGGACCTCTATATATCGAACTGGTTTGTGAAGGTGCGCAACTACGTCGAACGAACTGGCGAGCCTTGGTTCATCCTCTCGGCAGAATATGGTTTGGTCGGCTCTGAGGACATGCTGGAGCCGTATGAGCGCACTCTCAACACCATGGGGGTGGCAGAACGCCGGGCCTGGGCCCGACGGGTACGCGACCAAATGGATTCCCGACTCCCGGCCGCCTCCCGCATCGTGATTTTTGGCGGGGTGAGATACCGAGAATACCTGACGGATTATCTGCGCAGCAGAGCGAGGACTGTTGTCATGCCGCTGCAAGGGCTTAGGATCGGAGAACAACTGGCATGGCTGACTAGGGCCGAATTGAAATGACCAGACTTGCAGACTTGAGGCAGTTTTACGGTCTGTTGGATTGTCTTGAGGTTGCAGTCGGTGGAAAGCGGCGCCTCGGTGACTGCCACGGCCGACTCAAGTGGCCGCAAAGGGGGTGTCTACTTCTTTTTCGAAACCGGCGAGGTTCGGTCGGATACCGGTATCAATCCACGGGTAGTTCGCGTCGGCACGCACGCCATCACCACTGGCTCTCGGACCACTCTGTGGCGCCGGCTGGCGCAGCATCGGGGCGCCAACAACAACGGAGGCGGCAACCACCGGGGCTCTATTTTTCGTTTACTAGTCGGGACTGCAATTCAACGGCGGGACGGTCTCGAAGTGCCTGCACTGTGGGATACAAGCGCCACTCTTGCCGAGACTGCGGAGAAAACGGGCCAGTCACCAGACGAATTGCGCCGACAGGTGGCAATTCTGGAAGAGGCATCGAGTGCATGTATCAGGCAGATGCTGGTCCTGTGGGTGGCCATTGACGATCCCTCGGACTTGAATAGCGACCGAGGTAAGATCGAGCGTAACGCCGTGGCCTTGCTTAGCAATCTCGGGAAGGCGCGCATCGACCCATCGTCAGCGGCTTGGCTTGGTCAATACTCCGATCGGGACCGAGTACGCCGGTCTGGTTTGTGGAACAACAACCACGTCGAAGAAGCCTACGATTCGTCCTTCCTCAAGACATTGGAGGGACATGTCTTTAGGGCTCGCCCAATATCGCGGCACTTGAATGAACCTGTGGGCGACAAACGTTCATGCGCCCTCGCTGGCTTTGGGCCGTGCAGTGACGGTCTATCGCGGGAGCACTACATCTCCGCCGGCGTGCTACGGGTCATCGCTGGGGATAAGGGCGGTGTGCGAATCAGCGGCACGCCTTGGTCACCCGTGATCGGCCGGCGATACGGTGTCAATGCGCTCGCAGCTCGGATCTGTTAGCACCGGCGTGAAATT
>PKZC01000446.1 GCA_003132905.1 Bryobacterales bacterium
CTTCATTGTAGGTGATGATCGCAGCCGAAATTTTCATTCAGGGGGCTGATGCTAGTGTAGCGTGGGATTGGGCGAGAACCCGGCAGTGGGAAAAGCGATGCCGCCATCCTTCAGCATCAAATAGAATCGAAGGCCGTACGATATTCCTCGTCCGTCTTGCCAGCAAGTCTGATTTGCTTGTGTAGAAGGGCTCGCTTTACTTCTTTGTGGTTCGGGATCGACAGGCAGTTGGTGTTCTCTGGATGCGTGAGCGTGATATGGTTTCCTGCGCGACNNTCCATCCGAAACACTTGCAGAAGACCTCAGCGTGATTCGTACCGGATGCCAACGGCAGGTCCGACAGGGCCATTCTATCCGGCGCAAAAACCGAGGGCGACGAGCGGCTTAACCACCAAGGTTTCTTTTGGCTCCGTTGTGACGCTCAGGGCGTGCTTCTTTTGGAGATGGTCCTCAATTACCACGGATATGTAATCGGCTACCGCGTCCGCCAAATTCGCGGCAGCCTCTTCCTCGGTGTCGCCCTGAGCCATGCAGCCCNNCCCTCCATCCAAGTCGTCTTTGTGGATCGCATAGGCGATGCGCAAAGCGCCCCCCTTTACGAGACCGTGGGTTTCTTCGCGCACGTTCACGCCCATGTACGTTTTAGAGTTCCCACCGTCATTGTTGCATAGATTATCGGCAGCGCTACCCCTCGTCTGCACCGGCAATTGATTTGGTGGTATCCAGACCATAGGATGCCGGTAGTGTTACGCGCCTCGTTGCTGGATAACAGCAAGCGCTTGATTGTTTTCTGACGGCGGGTTACGCTGAGGCATGGCAAAACGAGCCGACCTGAAAGCGCTCCGCAATATGATCGCGGAAGCCGACACCATTCTCTCCACCACCACACTACCCCAAGGCCGTGCTGAACGCGCCCACGAGTTGCTAGGGACCGCCGTGAAGCTGGCCGACTATCTGCTGACCGAGAAGCCCGCAGCGGTCCTGGGAGCCAGGGGCGGCAAGAAGACGGCAGAACGCGGGCCGGAATACTTCGCCAGGATCGCCGCAATGCGGAAGACTAAAGCTGGTGGCAGGCCAAGCAAAAAAGACAAGTGACTGAAAACACAGAGAAAGTTTCATGTAATCCGGGTCCCCCTAAAGACATCTCACAATCGGTACGATATGTTGACTTATATGTCAACGTGGATTAGGATGGAGGTTCAGCAATAGTGTATTTGTTTTTGGAGGGCGGATCGACTGCCAAGACAAGAGCATGTATCCGGGGCGCTGGCGCGCATTGTTCGATACGAACGCGCGAATGGGAGATGTCCGGCCAGTGACTTCTTGAACTGCGTTCAGACTCCTATGCTCAAGAGATTTAACGGGCAATTTGATGCTCTTACTAAGACGGGGGCGGACTACTGCAACCACCAACGTTTTCGACCGCTGACAGGAAAGGGCAAGCCGCTCTGGGAGTTCAAAGAGCACGATCACCGACTTTATTGCTTTCGGCGGATTCTGCGGGCCAATCTGATTCTGGTAGTGCTTTTCAATGGATGGATTAAAGACAAAGAAGGCAAAACAGATAGGGAGAAACGGGAGATCGAGAAGGCAATTGATCTCTACACGGAATTTTCGGAGGAATTTCCAGGAAGGTAACTTATGAACTATTGGGTGCAGTCAAGCACTTGGACCGACAGCGTCGATGTCGAAGTACTCGAAGAGTCGGCGCTCGCGATGGCACAATCAACGATCCAAAAGGCGATTAACGAAAGCGGCGTATCTCGCTCCGATCTGGCGCGTAGAATGCAATGCCACCGTTCATTCGTTTCACGGATGCTCACCGGTAGTCACAATTTGACGGTCAAGACGATGGCAAGATCATTGGCCGCATGTGGCTTCGAGGTGCGATTTGAGGCTGTCCCAATTGAATGGACTTGGGCTAATCCGCCCGCTCTCATTGAAGACGAGGTGCCCGCTGACGCGGGCACTACTATGTTCACTGTGGTTGCAGTAACCGTAGTAGTGCCCGCGTTAGCCACAAAGGAGTGTGCGCAACTTGGATAGGACCGTTGATCTGGCTGCTGTTAATCGAGTAGCTAAGAGCGTTGAACTGAAAGGTGTCCGTCTTGCCGAGATCACGGCAACCTGCGACCCGGCCGCGTATGGGCCATCTCTTATCCCTGACGTTGAACTTGACTGCAAATTGGGTGCACACGACGATAATAACCTGGATGTCATTTGCAGTTATACATTCGCTGCGAAGGCCGAAGAGAAGCAAGCCATTCACTCAGCGATCACATATCTCTTGCACTACGAAATTAGCGGTTCCAGTTCCCCGAGCGCAGACGATTTGGCTGAATTTGCCCGCGCAAACGGGGCGCTCCATTCTTGGCCGTTCGTCCGCGAACTGCTCTACGGGCTAACTTCACGAATGGGATTCCCTCCCTACACACTTCCCGTTATGCATTTCAATGTGAAGCCACCCGCGAATACACCAAAGAAAGAAGCCGTCGTTGCAGAACCGACTGAAGTACAAAATACTGAGTAAGCTCGCTGATTTAGGCATTGATACCGAACGGCAGTCGATGAAATGCTTTCGGATCGCTGCGATTTCGGCCAGCTAATCAAAGTTCTACTCGCAGCCTCAGATGGATGAGCAGCGCTACTCACCAGCCTGCATGGTTGAGGCGGTTGCGGTCGCCGTTAGTGGCGATCCGAACCCGGCGAAATCTGCACATCGCACATTGAGAGATTCAACCTCACGCTACGGATAGGCATCAGGAGAATGACGCGGCTGACCAATGGCCTTAGTAAAAAGTGGGAGAACCACAAGGCTGCGACCCTCCTTGCAGATCGGCTATTACAACTTCTCGCGAATCCGGGAATCACCGATCATGTGTGGACAATCAGTGACTTGCTATTGCACTAACTTCCATGCGTTCGCACTTTTGCTGGCAATAACTGCCAATGGCGTGATACCACTTTTTGCCATCTGAGCTTACGTCAATATCGACTGATGAAAGACCGTGCCATTTTACCGTCGGGCGATATTTCAATTTGCACAGTTCCCTTATAATTATCTCTAACGTAACGGATATGAAACGGCTTGTTTTCGCCATTCTTTTCTTCCAGTCGATCTTGAATGCTACCAGTGGGGCCACCCTTCTCGGCGACAGTTTCATAGCGATAGCGGCTGACGGAATATCCCTGACAACAACTTCGGACGGCAAAATGATTGTTGAACGGCCCTGTAAAATCGTTTGCGAAGGGCCTGCTTGTTTTTTCGCCGACAGTACCCTCATTGCAAACCTGGGAATGGAATCCGACCAGTTCATCAAGGCCAGAGCTGAAATGCGAAAGGGAGGCAGCATCCGTAAAATAGCGGAGAGGTTCAACGGGGAGGCATTGAATCTCGCTAAGTTGATCGTGGCGGCCAATAAAGGGACTGATCCGAAACAGTACGCGACGTGGCTCGCCGGAGATCCGGTGTTCGGTTGGCAATTCGCCGGATTCGATTCGGACGGAGTTCCAACCCTTGCCGAAAAGGACATCACCCTGGATAAGGACGGCGAAATTATTCCCGCTGAGATCCAATACATCCGAGCCATGCCCCGTTCTATTATGCAGTTCTTGATGGGGATTAGTGGCGACATCCAGGCCGCCTTGCAACGCGACTCTTCGATTGGGCGTGTGGGTCTGGGTCGCAGTCCGGTTACGGTAGCCGAAAGTCTGGTTCAAATTGAGATTGACGCGTTCAAGGGGAACAAATCTCCCCCCGTTGCCCCGCCAATCACTAGCGTGCTTCTCACTTCCGATGGCGCGAAGCGAATATCCATCGGAAACTGCAAACAGTAGAAGGCCGCCACTAATGGCACAGTTGCAAAGACGTATCCACATCGGCGATAATTTTTTCCATCGCCGTTTAACACGCGGCCAGAACATTAAGGGCTGGGCGCGCTGACACGCGCTCAGCCGAATTTTTAGAGTATATTCCAAGTTTGGCTTGACAATCTCTTGCTGTATTGTTCTATAGACGGTACGTGATTGATTCTACAGGCTGAATAATTATTCAGTGGCGGTGGCAACGACCCGCGTGACACTACCCTACCTACGGTAGTGTTGACAACCCCGCCCCAATGTGTAATTATTCATTAGAGTGAATAAACATTCATTGCTCGCGCAGAAGGGAGCCTGACCAAAACCCATGTCGTCCGTTGGAACGCTCAAATCGGTCAAGAGAATGCCAGCGCCCAAAACGCTTCCAAGAATTGCCGCCGGTGATTTCACCCGCGATCTGGATGTCTCTCAGGATGAATTGCTTGCGCTGCTCGACCTCACGCAACAGTTGAAGTCGAATCCCGCCCGATTCGCCAAGTCTTTGACCGGCCGCTACATCAGTTTGTTGTTCGAAAAGCCCTCGCTGCGTACCCGGCTCACCTTTGAACTTGCTGCCAAGCAACTGGGTGGCGACTCCGTTCTGACCGTGGGCCCCATCGGCGACCGCGAGCCCCTAAAAGATGTCGCGCGCAATCTGGATCGCTGGACCAACGCCATTGTCGCGCGCGTGTTTTCACAAAATACGATCGACGATCTGGCCCATTGGTCGAGTGTGCCGGTGATTAACGCCCTCAGCGATCGCTTCCATCCCTGCCAGGCCTTGGCCGACGTCTTCACGCTCCAGGAAAGGTTCGGCGACGTCCGCGGCTTGAAGCTCGCCTTTGTCGGCGACGGAAACAACGTCGCGCATTCGCTGATGCTGGCCTCGCTGCGATTGGGCATGAATTTTTCGCTGGCCACGCCGGTTGGCTACGCGCCGGATGCCGAGATTGTGTCGCAGGCCGAAGCGCTCGCCGCGGTCGCGGGCGGACAACTCGTTATCACCAGCGATGCGTCGGAAGCCGTCGCTGGTGCGCAGGCGGTCTACACCGACGTCTGGGCAAGCATGGGCCAAGAGCAGGAAAAGGGAAAGCGCCTCGCCGACTTTGCGCCTTACCAGGTGAACCCGGCGTTGTTTGAGCAGGCCGCTCCTGAAGCGATCTTCCTGCACTGCCTGCCGGCCAAACGCGGCGAAGAGGTTCTTGACGAAGTCATCGAATCCTCGCAGTCCGCCGTCTTCGATCAAGCCGAAAATCGCCTGCACGTGCAGAAGGCATTGCTATTGATGCTCCTCGGCTAATCCCAAATCCCAAATGACCAAACCCAAAAAGGTAGCCTTGGCCTACTCGGGAGGCCTGGATACGTCCATCATCATTCCCTGGCTCAAGGAGCATTATCAATGCGACGTGGTCGCCGTGTGCGGCGATATCGGCCAGGGTGAAGATGAGTTGAAAGGCCTGGAAGAGAAGGCGCTGAAGACCGGCGCGTCCGAAGTGCACGTGGCCGATATGCGCGAGGAGTTCGTCACCGAATATTTGTGGCGCATGGTGCGCGCGGGCGGCGTGTACGAGCACAAGTATTTGCTTGGGACTTCCATCGCGCGTCCGTTGCTCGCCAAGCGGCAAGTGGAAGTCGCGCTCGCAACCGGATGCGACGGCTTGGCGCACGGATGCACGGGGAAGGGAAACGATCAGGTCCGTTTCGAGCTGACTTATAAGGCGCTCGCCCCGCATCTCGCCGTGATTGCGCCGTGGCGCGAGTGGGACATCGTGTCGCGCGAAGACGCCATCGATTACGCGGCCAAGCACAACGTGCCCATCTCTCAGACCACCGCAAAAATCTACAGTCGCGATCGCAATATCTGGCACATTTCGCACGAAGGCGGAGCGCTGGAAGATCCGGCCAATTCCGCGCCGGACGAGATTTGGATGCTGACGCGCAGTCCCAAGGAAGCGCCCGACAAGCCGGTGGACGTCACTATCGGGTTTGACAAGGGTCGTCCGATTTCGGTGAACGGCCAGCGCGGATCGGCGGTCAGTCTGCTTGAAACGCTCAACAAAATCGGCGGCGAGGCCGGCATCGGGCGCATCGATCTGGTGGAGAACCGCTTCGTCGGTATGAAGTCGCGCGGCTGCTACGAAACACCCGGCGGCACGCTGATCATGTACGCGCACCGTGAGCTGGAATCGCTCACGCTCGACAAAAACACGCTGCACTACAAGCAAAAGCTGGCGCTCGATTACGCCGAGATGGTGTATAACGGCCTGTGGTTCGTGCCGCTGCGCGAAGCGCTGGACGCATTTTTCGAAAAGACCAGCGAGACCACCACGGGCGAGGTGACGCTCCGGCTGTACAAAGGCAATATCGATCCGGTCAGCCGCACGTCGCCGTATTCGCTCTATTCGCTCAACATCGCGAGCTTCACCATGGGCGCCGAGTACAACCAGAAGGACGCGCTGGGCTTCATCAATTTGATCGGGCTTCCGATCAAGGTGCGCGCGCAAGCCGCGGCCGCCGCGAAACAATCGTAGGTCGCCGTGGCTGAAATGAAACTGTGGGGCGGCCGGTTCGAAGGCGGACCCTCCGAGGTGTTCGAGCGCTTCTCTGGCTCCCTGCATTTTGACAAAAAGCTGCTAGATGCCGATTGCCGCGGATCTCAGGCCTTTGCCCGCGCTCTGGAACGCGCCGGAATCCTCACCGCCGATGAACGCGAGCGCTTGGTGGCCGCTTTCGAACAGATCCGCAACGAAGCGAAGCTGGCATCGTTCTTCGAAGGCGCCAGCGACGAAGACGTCCACACATTCGTCATTCGCAAATTGAAAGAAAAGGTCGCGGGCCTGGCCGACAAGATCCACACCGGCCGCAGCCGCAATGAACAGGTATCGCTCGACGTCAGGCTTTGGCTGCGCGATCAGATCGACGGCGACCTGGCACTCCTCGTCAACCTGATGGGCGCGCTCACCGGCATGGCTCGCAAGTATCCGCATGCCATTGTGCCCGGCTACACGCATCTTCGGCGCGCGCAAGCGGTGCCGTGGGCGCACTACTTGTTAGCCTATTTCGAAATGTTCGCCCGCGATCGAGAACGGCTGAGCCAGGCCCGCGCTCGCGTGGACGTGTTGCCGCTCGGATCTGGCGCGCTGGCCGGCAGCGGCTTTCCTTTCGATCGCGAGCAAATTGCACGCGATCTGGACTTCGCGGCCATCACCCGCAACAGCCTGGATGTTTCCGGCGACCGCGACTTCGCTCTCGATTTTCTCTACGCCGCGTCCACTGCGATGCTGCACTTGAGCCGCTTGGCCGAGGATTGGATTCTCTATTCGAGCGAAGAGTTCGGCTGGCTGGAATTGGGCGACGGCGTCACCAGCGGATCCAGTTTGATGCCGCAGAAAAAGAATCCCGATTCGCTCGAACTGATTCGCGGCAAAAGTGGCCGGGTGTTCGGCGATTTTACGTCGCTCTTCGTGACGATGAAGGGCCTGCCGATGACTTACAATCGCGACATGCAGGAGGACAAAGAGCCGTTGTTCGATGCCGCTGCGCAGTTGGCTACATCGCTCGAAATGATGGCTACGGTTGTCGAATCCACCATTCTGCATCAGGGCAAACCAGCTCAAGCGGCGCGCGAAAGTTGGGTAGTGGCCACCGATCTAGCCGAAGCCTTGGCGCGAGCCGGAACGCCGTTTCATCGCGCCCATCAACTGGTTGGCAAACTCGTATTGGAGAGCATCCAGCAAGGCAAGCAACCGGCCGACTGGACTGCCGCCCAGCTCAGCGCCTTTGCGCCGGAATTCACCCCCGATATGACGCGCCTGCTCGATCCGGCCGAGGGGATGAAGACCCGCGAGCTTCCGGGCGGCGCAGGGCCGGCGGCGGTCGCAAAAGCCCTCGATGACGCCGAAGCACGGCTGCGCAATTGGCGGCCTTGAGGCTCTGTCATGAATAAAGACGCGGCCCGATGAACAAAGCCTTCCGCCAGGGTCAGATTCTCAAACTGATTCGCAGCAAGCGCATTCCAACGCAGGACGACCTGGCGCGCGAGCTCAAGGAAAGCTATGGCATCGACACCACGCAGGTGACGTTATCGCGCGATGTTCGCGAACTCGGATTGTTGAAAACGCCGGAAGGCTATCGCCAGATGGAGACCGGGCCGTCATCGGGATCCGATCTTGCCGCGGTGGCTGCGGAACTCCTGCGGGACGCGCGAGTGGCGCAGAATCTTCTGGTGCTGCACACGTCGCCTGGTAACGCCAACGCGCTGGCAGTGGCACTCGATCGGGCAGGCTGGCCTGAGATTGTAGGAACCATCGCCGGTGACGACACAATCTTGGTGGTCGCGCCGGATGCCGACGCCGCCGCAAAGCTGCGGGCCAAACTACTTCCCTATGTACAGTCTGAGTAAGCGCGCTATTTCAAGCTGAACAACAGCCACACGGCTATCCCGATGGCGGCGGGGACAAGGAATTCGGCCCACTGCTGGCACGCACGGACCCACGCGATGGGCTGCCTTTCAACGGCAGATGTTTCGTCGCGCAGGGGCGTAGATAGCTTCGACCGCAAGTTGGACGGCAAACCGCGGATGGCCCGCACGATCTCTTCCTTGCCTTTGCGATCGGCGATCAGGATAGTGGCTGAATTGATGCCGTTGGTGGATTGCTCCAGCTTCTTGCGCAGCGAAGGCGGAACGTCGGCCACCGACCGGTAGACTTCCGTCTTGTTTCCGACGGAAATGAAAATCGTCGAACTCTTCAGCGTGACGCGGGACATAACGCGTTCCCTCTCCGGAGCATTTCCTAACGAGCCTCAGGACGAGACTACCTTCGTGTGCGTGGACCGATCCGCACCGGGAATCTCATTCCCAGCATGTTCCAATATAACCTGAATGAAGCCCAGCGCGGCTTTGGAAAGCGCTTTATCTTTGCGGTAGATCAAACCCACCTTGCGAAGCATTGGTTCCGGGCCCAGCGATACGGCCGACAATTTCCCGGCCGCCACCTCTTCGTGGCAATTGGATGCGGCCAGGAACGAATAGCCCAACCCAGCCATAACAAAGCGTTTGATCATTTCGGTGGAATCCAGTTCCATGGAAATGTGGATCTGATCTTCTACCGGTTCGAGCCACGAATTCAACCGGATGCGCGTAGTGCCGGACTTCGGCAGCAGCAGCGGCTGATCCATCAGATCGCGCGCTGTCACATAGCGTTTACTCGCCCAAGGATGCCGTCCGGGTAGCAGCAAGATAATCTCATCGGAGTGAATGCGCGCCACTTGCAGCTTTTTTTCCTGCACCGGCAACTGGGTGATGCCGAAATCGGCCAAATTCTCCAGGACTGCTTCCACCACGCGTGAACCGTAAGCGCGATCCACCGAAAGCTGGACGTTCGGAAACTTCTTTTTGTATTCGGAAAACACGGAAGGCAGCACGTAAATGCAGGTGGCTTCGTTGGCCGCGATTACCACTTCACCGCGCGGCACGCGGTCCAGCTCGTTGATGGTGTCCTGGGCGCGGCGGCGCAGATCCAGGATCTGCTCGGCGTATTCGGCGAAGATTTTGCCGGCCGTGGTGAGCGAGATTTTGGTTCCCAGGCGCTCAAAGAGCGTGGTATTGAGATCCTGCTCCAGCTGGCGAACCTGGGCGCTGATGGCCGGCTGCGTGCGATAACACGTCTGCGCCGCTTTGGAGAAGCTCTTCAAGCGGACAATTTCCAGAAACGTGTGGAGCTGATCCAAATCCATGGCACGCTCGACTGGTACCCTTGCCAGTCCCAGTGGGAGTGAATCAATTGTATCAGGACACAGAAAGTTCCGTTGTAATGGAGGGCGTGGCTTCAGCGTCGAACAAGCGGCGGCTGCTGGGCCTGGACGTGCTCGCCTAAACTATTGATGCTGAAAGGGGAAGTCATGAAAGTGGCCACTCTGCGAAGGGTTTCCTGGGAAGACGGGCCGGAATCGGCTGTCCGGTTATGGAATCAGGCCCGGGAAGCCGGGGAAGATCTGGTGTATCAGCTCAACCGCAAGGTGCGGAGGCATCCCTGGAAGGCGGTGGCGGTGGCGCTGATTGCGGGGACCTTGGTGGGGCTGGTGGTGTCGCGTAACGGCCGGGGATAGCGAACTCAGGGCGCAGCTAGTAGATCGCGAACTGCCTTCTCGATCTCGGGTCCCATGGGACCGGCCGCGACGATTCGGTGGGATGCATCCAGGACGAAGATCTTGCCGCCCCTTGGATCCACGTTGTAGCGCGAGGCCAATCCGCTGCGGTCGGGCATTTGAGGCCAGCTCGGGCTCACATCATCGAGCGCCGTACTAATGCGATTTGGATTTGGATCCATACTGATTCCCACGGCAGCCAGGCCGCTCCGGTGGAATTCATCGTAAAGACGCATCGCGGACAACATTTGCTGTTCTGCGTGACCGCCCGTTGGGGACCAGAAAGCAACCATTGTTGCGCGGCCTTTTAGCCCAGCGAGGTCTACTGCTTTCCCATTTTTGTCGCGCCCTGAAAAATCTGCGAATTGGGTCGATACGAGTGGGTCTTTAGGTTTGTCCGGGCCGCCCGCCGCACTTTTCTGAGCGGTGGCTTGCGCTAAGGCGATCCGCCCTTGAGCCTCGGCTGCGGCAACGGATGCGTTCGCCCGTTGATGCTCGAATTCGCGGATTGCCGGCAGCCCATTACCCAGAATATAACCGGTCAGACTTTCACTCGGAAGAGTAACAGTGACCTTATAACACGGGGAATCCCATCCGGCCACTGCCAGAAAAACCTTGACCTGATCGGTCGGCCCAACCGTGGCGAGTTGGTCGTCATCCGGCGCGCAGCCGGAGCGCAGAACCGCTCCCGCTGCTGCTATCTGCAGAAAAACGAGAACCATCATTATACGCATTTTTGGTTACTGACTCAGTCGCAATACTTGACTCGCGAGCTTCGCAAAAAGACCGGTGAGTGCAGTCCTGTCGGCCGTCACAAAATATTGGCCTGTCTCCTGATTGGTTTGGTAGACAGGGTTTGAGTACGCTGTGAAGCCTGTATCGTATGGCAATGCGGTAATCTGTTGCGCGTTCGCAACAATTGCCAGAAACTCCCGGTCTGCGCCATCGGTGGCATTACCAACCAGGTAAATGGTGTTGATGACGGTATGATACTTGACAACAGTCTCCGCATCCGATCGGATACGAAAGGCTTCCGACATGGCGCCATTCATGGAGGCAGCGACAACGGTGTTGGGTTGATCGGGCCGCAACTGGTTGATGTAGGGGCCACTCGTGAAGAAGTTAGAGCCAGATCCCACGCCGCCGGTACCGCCGTTACCGACCCATGTTCCTCCTTCATTTCGATACTGCGGGGAGAACGAGAAACCGCCACTCCCGGTCCAGTTCATCTGGAACAGCCAGTTTCTTCGGGTATCGTAGCCGCCCACGACGGTTCCATATGCCGATCCACCTGTGGCAGCCGGGCAACTAGCTGATGAACCACAAGCGTTCCATAGGTCATTGCCGTAGATATCGTACTGCGGGATATACGCGATGTATTGACGAATATTTGAGGTGCTTCCGCCGGGATTGCAGGACCCGTAATTGACGCTGTCGGAATCGGTGGGGTTGAACAGACCATCTGTTGTTCCACCCCAGGAACTTTGATCTCCCCACTGCACTAGTGTTCCGTGCAACGTGCCGCTGCAGCCCGCGACCACAGGCATGTTGACACAGATGGCCTCTTCATTCACCGACGCACTGGCGCTCGTTAGGGCTATGTTGGGATCTGTCGGGCCGACGTCGGAACAACTGTTAGTTTGCCCGTATAATGATCCCGATTGCGATGGAGGTGCGGGAGAACTCAGCGCCGGACCCCAGCGATTGTCTACTTGCGTGCGTGCAGGAAAATCGGCTGATACGCCATTGGGCGAGCCATCGGTGAACAGGACAATCGAATTCAAGGCCAGGGGAAGACCGGCTGCCTGAATCTGTTGGTAAGCCAATTCGAGTGCCGAAATGGTGTTGGTGTTGTTGGTGCAGCCGATGGCAGCGATATCGCTGTTTACCTGAGTGCGAGATGCGTTGTAGGCGTCTTTCAGGTGTGCCGTATAGTCGAAGGTGACCAATCCGACATAGTCGTATGCGCTTAGCATTGTGATGAAGTTTTGGGCAGCTGTCTTCATTACCTCGCAGGGGCTTCCTGATCCAGAGCCCATGGAGCTCGATTGGTCGAGCACCAACATGAGCACTAATCCACGCCGGCTGGCAGTGCCGGTTGCGGCGACAGTGATGCCGCGTACATTGAAAATGTTCATGAAGTAAGTGGGTGCCGTGACGCTTGCGGTAACCTTGATGTCAAGCACCCCGTTAGGATTTCCATTGTTGTCGGTTTCCTGCGTCAGTGCCGGCGTAACAGTTGGGTTTCCTACGGTGTTGAAATATTGGTTTGGAAAATTCGCGCTGAAGAACTGATTCGCTGTCGTGATCGCATTCGTCTGCGCCTGTGCAAGCGTCGTCGTCAGATTTACCGAGCGTCCCGCCGCTAGAGCCGCCGCGTCCGCCGCCGCGCTAAGGCGCGCCTTGATCATGTAAATGGTGCCAACGTCCACCGCCAGCCCCACGCAACCGATTACAAAGAACAGCATCGTGGCGTAAAATATGATCGCCATTCCGCGCTGGCGTGAACGTCTTCGTGTTGTGCCCATGTGCTTCGCCATGTTCCGTCTCCTAATATCCGCGCTGTAAAGAACCTTGCTTATGAAATACTGCGAGCATAGATAACCGGGTTACTCATAACGTGGAAGAAATTGAGATAAGAGACATCGGCATACGCCTCCGAGACCAGGGCAAAGGTGCTGGAAGAGAGCGTCATGCCAGTAACCGTGCCAAAAGTCGCTACCCGATCACTCGCGTTCGACGCTATATCGGTTGCCAAAATCGTACCGTCGGATTGCACCGGACCGCCGGGGTTCCCAATCGTGCTGCTCCAGCGCGTCCCATTTCCGATGACGACCCGGTATTCGAACACATAAGTGTTATAGTTCGGACAATTCCCAGCGTCCCAGAACGGGGAAGTACCGTTCGGCGTCAACCCGGCGTTAGAGCATTCGGTCGGACCTACCATGACGACTTTGGACAAAATCACTGCGGCAGTGCCCGTAGAACTGGGATCGTCCTGAGCGTCTGAGTTCATGCCTAGCCCTTGTGCGGCTCGCACGATAATACGCTGATTGTTTGGCAACGACAAATTTAGTCCGGATTCGGCATCGGTACTGGCGCGCACCATCAGAACCACAGCGTCGCGTGTGACGTTGGACACCTGGATGGCTTTCGTGAGCGCCATGCCGATGGTGAATGTTCCGGCGAACATGGGTACCAGAAATGTCATGACGAGGGCAAACTCGAGGATCGTGTTTCCTGCCTCTGACTTCCGGGCTCGCGGTCGTTTTTTATATTCGCTACGCATCTTTGCCTTCTTCACGGGCCGGGAGCCGTGGTCCCAACGGGTAATCCACCTAAGACGTCCACTGACCTCGCGCTCAAAGTGATACCTCTTCCCGCTGAGAAACCGGGCATAGGCGCCAGCCAGTTCCACGGATAACCCGCGATCACGACCTCTACGATATTGCCGGGCTGATTCGGATAAGTGATAGTTGGGCCGGCGCCGCCGTTCAGGACCTGCGGCAGTTGGCAAGTGGAAACGGTGCATACAGACAACGTGCATGACCCGGAATTACAGGCCATCACTGGATTTGCCAAGTCATTGGCCGTGTAGTAATTGACCGTGACATAGCTGGTGTTTAATCCATTTGGCAGACCGACCGCGTTATATTGCAGCACACTGTTGATACATGTCGATTCGGATGCGACACACGATGTCCCGTTGTAGCTTGGAGAGTAGGTTATAGCGAATCGAGTACCTTCTCGCGTCGCTGTTGTGAGCGTGGACTGAATGAAGATCGCAAGGGAAACATCGACGATGCCTAAAAAGAAGGCCAACATTGGCAGGAAGATAAGAGCGCCTTCCAGAATCGCATTGCCGCGCTGCCTGGCCCGCCGGCGGACGCGCTTCGTCTCCCCCTGTCCGGATAGACTGAGCGAGAGGCGCGGTTGAGGATGAACCTCTGCTTTTGTCAAGCCTGTAAGAAAGCGGCGGAATGATCTCATAGTCCCAAGTACAAGAGTGGCTTCCTCTGGAAGTCGCTCTACTTATACTTTGATAACTATGAACAAGATCGGAAATTAGGCGAAACCACTATAGGGCATCGCAAAGATGCGTAGTACGTACTCTTAGGTACTGGGCAGGAAGAGAGGCTTCCCCTACTAATCCTTCGGCAAAGCGCCCGAAACAAAGAAGGTGGTCCATTGCGGCGCATGGCCGCGGCCACCAGGGCTGGGACGCGTAATATGGAGCGCCACCGCATCCCCAGGCTTCAACGTACCCTGGATTCGCTTGACGTCTTCCACGCTCGAGACCGGCTGCCGGTTGATGGATAGAATCACGTCTTTCTCCATCAGGCCGATATCTTCGGCGAACGAATCGGCATCCACGCTCTGCACCAGCAGGCCGCCTTTGGCGTCCAGTTCCATGGAGCTTCGCTCGCTATCGGTGAGGGCGTGCAGCTTAATACCAAATTTGTACTGCGGAGGCTCCGATGGCGGCGCAATCGGTTCTTCGGCTTGGGGTTCGCGCAATTCCGCAAATTCTGGCCGATCTTTGAAAACCTGAGAGCGATCGAGCACCGTCAGATTGAAATCCATGTGCTTGCCATCACGATCCACCGTCACGTTAATAGTGGAATTGATGGGCGCCTCGGAAACCCGTGACACCAGATCCTCGCCATTCTTGACGGGCTTGCCGCCCATGGCGATGATGATGTCGTCCCCCTTCAGCCCGGCCTTATCGGCGGGTCCGCCCTTTTGGACCTTGCTGATCAGCACTCCCGAACTGGTCCCGAGCGCCTTGAACAGTTCCGGTTTATCGTCCGCCTTCGACCATTCGATTCCGATGGAACCGCGCGTCACCCGGCCGGTTTTGATGATGTCGTTATAAACTCGCGCCACCATATTGATGGGCAACGCGAACCCAATCCCCTGGTAGCCGCCGCTCTGCGTCGCGATCATGGTGTTGACGCCAATCACCTCGCCGCGAATGTTCAGCAGCGGTCCGCCGCTATTGCCAGGATTAATGGCAGCGTCGGTTTGGATGAAGCGCTGTAATTGCAGCGCGCCGCCGATGTCGCGCCCGAGAGCGCTCACGATGCCGGCCGTTACCGAAGCTTCCAAGCCAAACGGAGACCCAATAGCGACCGCCCAATCGCCTACTTGCACGGCGTCCGAATTACCGATATTTACCGGCACCAGCGGGCTGCGGGGATCAATCTTGATGACAGCCAGGTCTGTTTCCGGATCGATACCCACCACGCGCGCGCGATATTCGGTGCTGTCGTCGCCGTGCAGCTTCACCTTGATGTGATCCACTTTGGCGATTACGTGATGGTTGGTGATGATGTATCCATTCTTGTCGACGACGAACCCGGTTCCGGATTGCTCCTGCTTGAACGCTCTCTGTGGCAGCTCAGGGCCCGATGGATTATTGCGGAAGAACTTCTTGAAAAGATCCAGGCCGTCGTCGTTGCCATTGCCATTGCCCTCGGCCGGGCCCTGCTCTTCCTCGCCGTGTTGATGCGGATTGTCAGTGGCCTTCGGCGTGTAGTCGGCGGTAATGTACACCACCGACGGTTCCAGCTTCTTGGCCAGCTTGGTGAACTCGTTGCCGAGTTGCACGGCGTTTGGAACCACCAACGGGGAAGCATCCGGCGAGCCGCCTTGCCCGCGCGCGGCGTGGACGCCGGTGTTGACGAGCGTTCCGATGACGATCCCGATCGTCAGAGTGACGAGCAGGAGACTCAAAGACAGCAGTTTTTGCTGTCGCATCACCTTATACCACCGCATGGCCTTGGTTACGCCTTTCTTTGGTCAGGTTAAGAGAACCCTGGTACCCACTATATCTGAATCGGCAGAAAGGGTGCGAGTACTTAAGTCAAAGGATGTTGCCCAAGGCGGCTGGGTTTCAATTCTTGCCTTCCCCGTTTTCCACTGCCCGCGAATAGAAGTTAGCCAGATCGCTCTTCAACTGCTTCAGCGCATCCACATTGAGATAGATCATGTGGCCGGATGGATAGTAGGCGAACTCGATGTTGCCGCGCAATTTCGGCTCCAGTTCGATGTGCGCCAGATCGTATTCGGTAATGAAGAACGGCGTCGCCAGGTCGAAGAGCCCGTTTACCGAGAAGACCTGCAATCGCGGGTTCTTTCGCATGGCGTCAGCCAGATCGCCTGCGACATAAGCATCCCGCATGGGCTGGCCTTGCCCCGCGCCTGGAATGGGTAGGGCAGAGCCGAGGCGATGGCTGTGATCCCAGGCCTGATTGATTCCCGGTCCACTGGGCAAGTAAACCTCGTTTGAAGAGTATTTCAAATCGCGGTCCAGATATTCGTGTAAGGCCGCGACAAAAGCTCCGGCGATGCCGGCGTCCGCCGGATCGTAGCCCGGGGTGTCACCGGCGGCGTCAACGTCGGTCCCTTCAAAGCGCGCATCGTAGCGGCCCAGAATGGCGCGTTGATCCCGCAGCAGCTCTTTGCGGAAGCGGGCCGGGCTGACGCGAAGATTCGCTTCTTTGATGTACGCGGCGCTCAGGCCGGTGTAGCTGGATAGCTTGGCTGCGATCGCCTCCACTTGCGCCTGCGGCAGGTTCTGTCCTTGCGCGAGCGCCTCGGCGTAGGGGCCGCGCGCGAAAGCCCGCACCTCGTCGAGGAAGGCTTTTTGGTCCCGTCCCTGGTTCGCGATCTTTTCGTAATGCCAGGCGATGGCCGCGTAGGAAGGCAGGTTCCCGATAAACAGCGTGTCCGATCCGGGGGCTTGCACGAAGTAATTGAGGATGGAAGACATCAGAATCACGCCGTTGAAATACATACCGCTGTTTCCCAACGCGTCCACCAGCGCAGCCGATCGAGTGGTCCCATAGGATTCGCCGAACAGGAACTTGGGCGAGTTCCAGCGATGGTTGCTGTTCACGTATTGATAGATGAATTTCTCAAATGCGCGCACGTCCTGGTCGGTGCCGGCAAAATCTTTGATGACACCTTTGCCCACGGGTCTGGAAAACCCGGCGCCTACGGCGTCCACAAATACCAGGTCGGACTTGTCCAGCAAACTATACTCGTTCGAAACGGTCTGGTACGGGCCCGAACCCGTGGCCTGCGGGCTCGACGTTACCACTCGCACCGGGCCAACCGACCCCATGTGTAGCCACATACTGGCCGAACCTGGACCACCGTTGTAGAGGAACGTGATCGGCCTGGATCGAAGGTCGGTTAAACCAGACTGCGTATAGGCCACATAGAACACGCTGGCGTTGGGTTGCTCGTCCTCGCCCGAGATTAAAAGATTGCCGGCCGTGGCGGTGTAGCGAATTACCTTGCCTCCCAGCGAAATCTCGTGTTCGGTGACGGAACTCCTCACGGGCGGGATGGGGTTGAGCGGCTTTTCCTGGCTGGCAAGACTTGCCGGAGGCGCGGGAAGAGGCGAGCCGGGAGGCACTTGCTGGCCATATGCCAGAAGCGCGCACAAAAACAGCGGGGAACAGCGCCTCATACGTTGGAGTATCTCACGGCAGCGACGCGGCGCGGGGTAGTGTCCTAAAGGTGCCTGAAGGCTAGGACTAGACTTTTTCTCCGCCGTGCAGCCAGAGAAACTTATCGATCTCTTTGAACGTGAATGATCTCAGTCCATAGTGGTCGCGGAAGCGAGTCATCAACCCATGGAATTCTGGATAACCCCAGTCGTTCAGTGACAATTTGAAGCCATCGGAAAATCTGTCCCAGTCTGATCTATGAAGTTTTCGCAGACAAGTGAAGTAATTTTGTACTCTGCCATCCCACATCGGGTACACGTCTTGTCTGTGCCAGTTTGCGTACTTGGTGGCGAATGAAAAGCGGGCGACTCGTCTCTTTGATGGAAACTGGGTTATGCTAATCGCGTTAACGATCTTCAGCGAGCTTTCCTCGAAGCCTTGATCGACGTTTAATTTGGGAATGCATCCCGCGATATCGAACACGTTTGGACTGTCCTGTGCGCGGGTAGGGATTCGCGTCGAATAAAAAACATTGAGAGCGACGACCTTCAGAAGGACATGGGCCTCATTCGTGTTGGTCGGATACTTCCCGAACAAGTCGATTAGTGCAGCTTCAGCGATTTTGGTTTCCTCATCAGCATCGAACTCCTTACAGGCTTTTCTGACGCCCTCTGAAGTCGGCGGTTTGAAAGCGTCGC
Source organism: Bryobacterales bacterium (assembly GCA_003132905.1). The sequence goes on from PKZC01000446.1 coordinate 18,164, forward strand.
AGTTCATGGGCGCGATGATATCACGGCTGCTGATCTGGTTCCGACAGATAGAGCAACTCTTCAAGCGGATCTTTCATCAACTCGACAATGGAATAGGTTATCTCGGTAATGAGGTACGGCGAGCCAGCGGCTATTAGTTGTGGCACGGGAAGCACCAGGGATTCAGCAACGCACAGGACACTACCCGGCGCGGAAGGGCTTTAATTCAACCATCAAAATCCCTCCTAGGATCAGCGCGGCTCCCACGCCCGCGCGCCGCGAAAGCATCTCGCCCAACAGCAGGAATGACGTGATCCACGCAAACACCGGCTCCATGGCGAAGATCAGCGCCGTGCGAGTGGGATTCGTCCAGCGTTGCGCCCAGGTTTGGATGGAGAACGCGAGCGCTGTCGCAAAGAGGCTGGTGATGACGAGCGCGGTGATCAAAGGAGCGGTCCAATGGATGCGAACCGGCTCTGTCCACCAGAACGTTGCCGCGCCCACTGCGGCGCCCGTGGCAATCTGCGCGACGATGAAGACCCCCATGTTCACTTCGCCAGCGAAGCGCCCGGTCACCAGGATGTGAAGCGCATACGCTACCGCGCACCCGGAAACTATCAGATCGCCGGCGCCGATCTGAAACCGGCCGCCTGGGATGGTCATCAGGGCCATGCCCACAAATGCCACCATCACGCCGAGCACTTCGATCATCTGCGGCGCTCGGCGGTAAACGATGCTGCTGAGCACTGCGACCATGGGCGTGGTGAATCCCGTGAGAAATGCAGCTTTCGATGCGGTGGTGTACCGCAGGCCGACCGTCTGGAACATGTAGCCGCCGAAAAGGCACAGCCCGGCCAGCATGCCTGCGCGGACGCTGACGCCAAGCTTGCCCGCGCGGAAATCCTTTCTAAAAATGACCGCCAAAACAAGCGCCGCTGCTGCAAATCGGATGGTGAGGAAGAGCAGTGTTGAAGAATCGGCCAGCGCGCGCTTCACCAGGACGAAAGTCGCGCCCCAAATGAACGTCATCAGGACCAGGCTGCCATCCACTTGCCAGCTGGCGGGACGCCGCTCGTTCATCCCCGATCCAGGTCGCGGAGCAGCAGAAACAACGTAAGAAGAATTCGTTTGAGGCCCATTTCGCGGCCTTCCGGATGGAACCATTCCTGAGGAGTGTGCGCGCCGCCGCCATGTCCGCCCGCGCCGATGGAAATAGCCGGCAGCCCCATGGAGAGTGGAACGTTGGCGTCGGTGGAGGCGCAATCCAGATGCGAGCGAATGCCTAAGTGCGCATCCACGGCGCGCACCGCTTGCAGGATATACGCGTCGTCGCTCAATCGGCCGCCGGGCCGCGATCCGATCTCTTTGATCTTGGCCGTCACCTTGGCGCCGGTAGCGCGCTCGTTTTCGGTCTCAAGCGCGCGCTCCACTGCATTGGTGAGCAGCGCGGCGATTTCATCCAGCTTGGCTGGACTCTCCGAGCGAATATCCACCTTGGTGCGCGCATGCGTGGGAATCGAATTAATACTCGATCCGCCTTCGATGATTCCGAAGTTGTACGACGAGCGGGGGCTGCCGTTGGTGGGCAACCGCTGTTCGGTGAAAGAAGTGATGACGCGCGCCAGGGCATGCACCGGATTGGCGAAGCCGTAATCGCTCCAGCTATGCCCGCCCGGACCGCTGATGGTGACATCGAAGCGCCGGCTGGCCAGAGCTTGCGACGTGACATGATCGATATTCGGGCCGTCCAAAATCAGAAACGATTGTATGCGGCCGCCGGTGCTGGATTGCCGGCACAGGTAGCGCATGCCGCTCAGATTCCCCTCGCCCTCCTCGCCGACATTGGCGATGAAGACCAGATTGCGAAACTCGTCGGCAAGATCGGGGAACGATTGAAGGGCGCGAGCGATCGCCAGCAGCCCCACTAATCCAGCGCCATTATCGGCGACGCCCGGCCCATGCAACCGACCGTCGGGCGCGACGTACACTTCTTCGTCTTTCCGTGGCGCCAGCACCGTATCCAGATGCGCGGTGAGCGCGATGTAAGGGCCCGTGCGATTGTCCACGGGATGGGCAATGACGTTGCCGCCGCGATCGATGCGAGCCACGCACCCCAACGCTCGAAACTGCGCGAGCATCCACTCGGCGCGGCGCTGTTCAAAGAACGTGGACGCCGGAACCCGGCACAGTTGCAGATGCTGTTCGTTGATCCACTGCTTCTGCCGGACAAACCATTGCAGGGCGTCGCGCAACGGGGCCGAATCGGCCAAATTCCCCGCCACTTTCACAAGCGGCGGTCCAGCCGGAAGCGCAGCGGATTTGATCGAAGCTGCCAAATGCCAGTTTAGCAGGGGTTTCTATGAATCCGGATCGTCACAAAAAATCTTCCGCCAATCCCAAAGATTTGGCGATAATCTGTTGAGGAGGATCTCATTTCATGCAAAGCTTCTGCCGCACGGGCTTAGTCGCGATGGCTACGGTTGCCTTTCTCGCCGCGGCCGACGCTCCCTACATGGGTAAGTGGAAACTCAATCTCGCTAAGAGCCGGCTTACCGGCGAGACCCTGAGTATCGAAAAGACTCCGTCCGGCAGTATGAAGTACGTCACGGCTGAAGTTTCCTACGATTTTAAGACCGACGGGAAAGAATACCCCACGCCTCGTGGAGCCACCGTGACTTGGAAGGAAGAAAGTCCCAATACCTGGACGGTCATGAATCGCAGGAATGGACAGGTGACCGCGACCTTCCATCTGCTGGTGAAGGGGGACACCCTGATGGTGATTGCGGAGCGCAAGACACCCGACGCCGGAATAATCAAGGACAGCTCGAAGTTCACCCGCGAGTCCGGCGGTCCCGGCATCGTTGGCAAGTGGAAAAGCACCGAGGTGAAGGCTGCCGCGGCCAGCATGGAGCTGGCTCCCAACGGTTCCGATGGGCTGACGTTAAAGGATCTGGATTTTGGGGTCGACTGTGCCGCGAAATTCGATGGCAAGGATTACCCTCTCACCGGGCCTCAGGCGCCGTCCAAAACCACGCTTTCCTTCAAGAAGACCGGCGCCAACTCGTTTGAGATGACGGAGAAGATCGAAGGGAAGCCGGTTTACGTGGATTCCTTCAGCGTTTCGCCCGATGGGAAAACGCTGACGGATGACGGCAATCCCGTCAGCGTGAAGGAACCCACCCGAGCCGTTTACGATCGCGAGTAGTTTGGTGCCGGCGGTAGCTGCCCAGCGCCGGCTCCCGGTGGTTACTTACAAACGTTGTGCAGTATTCCGGATGAAGCCGAATTGGCGATGCAGGGGATGGCGCTCAGGTAGGCGTAGATTGCTTCCAGATCGTGATCCAGCATGTTTGAAAATGTTGGCCAGGGCATTACCTGGAGCAAATTCCCGTCCGCCGTGTTGCCCGGTGAAGTGGGGATGCAGTTCGGCGTCGCGCCTCCTTGAATGGCGATTATTTGTCCAGCCGTGCAAGTGGGATGGATGTGATCGAAATCAATGCCGGTTCTCATGATTTGCATGAACTGCGCGAGCGTGTGGCCGCCTTCCGGCATACCGGTCTTGTCCGGCGTCAAATTTCGAGAAACGATGGTGGGGCCGGCGTACATGGAGGGTCCGGTAGGCGTTCCCACCTGACCAAAAGGTTGGCCACCGTTCAAGTATTCCTTTGGATTCACAATCGCCGTCTGGTTGAAATACGGATTCCGGCCCGAGAGGTAATTAAAGTTCGGAGGCGCGCCGCCGGTGTGGCAACCATTGCAGTCTCCGACGGCGTTAACGAGATAGCTGCCGAGCCCGACCAGGTTAATATCTTTTCCGTCGAGATTCAACGGAACCGGGGCGATTGCGTAGCCCTGTAGAACTCTGGTGTCGGTGGTGGCAGTGGAACTGGTCTGCGCGCGCAACGTGGAAGTGCTGGTAAGCGCTACAAGTCCGATTGCCGCAATGGCAGCCAGTCTGACAGTCGCCTTGAGAAAATGATCTGCTCGCATGTAATTCTCCTTTGTGTTTGTTCGTTACTACTCGATTGAAGTAATCGAAGAGGTAGGCGACAAAACTCGTTCTAGCATCGCAGATATATGCAGCAAAGTGGAGTCAAATTATCGACTTGGGGTTCTATAGGTACTGTAGTCACGCAGCTTCGCATATCGAAAACTCCAGCGCTTCGCCGAGAGCGAGCAGGAGGTTTTCTTCAAGTGGCCGCGCAATCATTTGGAGTCCGATTGGCAGGCCGTCGGGGGAATTTCCGCAGGGAGACGAACTGCCGCAAGGAATCGATAGTGCGGGGAAGCCCAGCGCGTTAATGCCGCGAGCGAAGCGCGTGGTCAGAATTCGCGTATCGTACTGCGTACCATTGAGCGAGATCTCGGTCTGCCCGATGCGCGGCGCGGTAATCGGCGTTGCGGGCGTGAACAGGCAATCGATGCTGCGGAACAGCGCGTGAAATTCATCCAGCAGCATCTTACGCTGCCGCTGCGCATTCACGTAATCCACCGCCGGAATCAGCGAGCCTTGATCCAGCAGCGCCAGAACGTCCGCGCCAAAATCGCCGCGGCGGTGATGATGCGATTGGTGCACGGCAGCGGCCTCGGACAGCAGGATCAGCAAGCCGGCAGTGTTGAGCGCTTCAATATCGGGCACGCGCACCGGGATCACACGAGCGCCCATTTGTTCCGCTCTTTGGGCCGCTTGGTGAACCGCCGCCTTCACTTCCGGCATCACTGTTTCCAAGTAGAAATTCTCGGGCAGCCCCACTCGGATCTCCGGGATCGACTGAGACGCCGGTTTGCGTTTCGTGCCCTTCGACATCGCATCCAGCGCGAAGCGTAGATCGCCCACCGTCCGCGCCATTGGTCCTACATGATCCAGGCTCAGGCCGAGCGGTTGGACGCCACTCCGATCGATCAATCCATATGTTGGTTTCAATCCGGCCACACCGCAAAACGACGCGGGTACGCGAATGGAGCCGCCCGTGTCGGTGCCCGTTGCAAGGAACGCCATCCCGGTAGCCACCGCCACGCCCGAGCCGCCGCTCGATCCACCCGGCGAATGGTCGGGATTACGAGGATTGCGAATAGTCCCGAAATGCGGATTGTCCGAGGTGATCCCGTACGCCAGTTCATGCAGGCCGGTTTTTCCGACCATTACCGCGCCGGCCTCGTTCAGTTTCTTCACCACGGCTGCGTCGCGATCCGGAACAAAATCCGTGAAGATCTTCGATCCCGATGTCGTGCGAATGCCCCTGGTCCACATCAGGTCTTTGTGAGCGATAGGAATGCCGTGCAGCAGCCCGCGGTCGACGCCCTGCGCAAGTTCGCGATCCAACTGTTCAGCGCGAGCCAGCGCCGAATCGCCGGTCACGGTGATAAACGCATTCAGTACCGGATTCAGCTTTTCGATCAGATCCAGGCACTGTCTGGTCAGTTCCACCGAGGAAACTTGCCTGGAGCGCAGGGCTTGGGCGGCGGCCGCGATCGTCATTCCGGCTGCGCCTCACCGGCTGAAAACGTAAGCGCCGAATCGGCATCGGGCGAAAGACGCTCGGTCTGACGCCTGAGAGCCTCCAACAGTTGATCCACCCTGGCCTGAGCGCGCTCAAGCTCACTTGCCGGAATGTCCGATTTCACCCTACCAGCGTACGATGCCGCTCACCGCGCCTTCATCGCCACGTCGAAACTGTCTTTCAATTCCACCGTCAAATTCTCGACCTCGGGGTTCTCCACGCGGTACATGTCTGCGTGCAGGCGGTCCTTTTCGACCGTGAGCTTCACGTAGTGATAATTCGGGAACAGCATGCTCTTATATAAATCTTCGGGCGTGCGCTCGACGAAATAAGGCGGTGCGCCGCCTCCGCCGGACACCAGGTACGTCACACCTTCCACCACGTTGCGTTCATAGTTGTGGGTATGTCCCGCGCTTACCAAGAAACTTGCATGACAACCGCGCGCCGCTTTCGACAAGAAATCCCGCAGCGCAACCTCATTCGGCCGCGGATTGTGATCCACTTCAATGTGTTGCTGAATGTCGGCCACCGGCGGATGATGCAGCGTCACGATCACGAAATCGATGGACGCCGGCAGGTCGTCGATCTGTTTCTCGATCCAGCGCGCCTGGTCGCTGCCCGTGAGCAGCGACGTATCGCTGTCCAACGCGATCAGGTAAATCCGCGCGCCCAGCTGCGCCGAATACCAGCGCCGGTTGCGCATCGGCGGGAATGCGTTCCACCAGTTCTCGAGCGCCAACTCGGGAGCGCCGCGAAACTCGTGATTGCCGAGCGTCGGGAACACCCGCAGATTCATGTCCCGCCAAACTTTGGTCTCGGCTTGGAACACCGCGTAGTCGTTCGCCACCTCGCCCGCCAGAGGAACGTCGCCATTCATGATCACAGCGGCCGGGTGCTCTCGGGCAATCTGGTTCACCAGCCACTAGCGGATTCGCGGATTGGTCTGCCGGGTGTTCTTCGGATCGGTGAACCGCTGGTCTCCGTACAGGATCAGCGTCATCGGATTGGGAAGCTGGCCATCGTCGATTCGGAATGTGGGTCCAGGTTCGCTCAGCAGGCGATCGGTAGGAAGGGTGGCTGCAGTCGGGGCCTGGGCGAAAAGCCCGACTATCGCGGTCGCGAACAAAAGCGCGACTTCGACCGTGGTTCTCATGGTGTAAAGTCTCACATGAATATGAATGTCATGTGATTCGGGGGACACATGAAAAATCTCTTCGAAGCGGCGAGGGTGGAAGAAGTGAAGGAGCGGACGGCGCAGCTGAGGCCGGACAGCGAGCGGCTGTGGGGTCAGATGAACCCGGCGCAGGCGCTGGCGCATCTCTTTGGGGATCGAGTGGGCGGTAGGGGACAGGATTCCGCCGCGGATGTTGATAGGGCGGATCATGGGGCGCATAGTGAAGCCGATGGTGTTTCGGA
>PKZC01000053.1 GCA_003132905.1 Bryobacterales bacterium
TGGATCATCGACCTCGGCCCGGAAGGCGGCGACGGCGGCGGCGAGATCGTCGCCCAGGGCACGCCGGAGGACATCGTCAAAGTGGCGCGCAGCTACACCGGGCAGTTTCTGAAGCCGGTGCTGGGGCGGCGGGAGAATAAGCGGAAGAAGGGCGGGCAACAGGCGGCGGAGTGATGATGGTGGTTGGAACAGAAGATTTTGATAGACTTTCGTCTTTGGTTGATCACAAAAATGAAGAGCCGGACGTCGAGTATAAGACGTGGATGGATTTATCTACGCCCGAAAACAAAGCGAAAACCGCAAAGCATTTATGTGCGCTGGCTAATTATGGCGGCGGCTGGTTGATTTTCGGTATTGCCGATGATGGTAGTCACGCCGAGCCACACCCACAGGATTTATCCGGGTACAAACAAGATCTGATCAACTCAATCGTAAGTCGATATCTGCATCCCGCTTTTCATTGCAACGTCCATTTTGTTAAATCGTCTATCACCCAAAAAACTTATCCTGTCGTGCAGATACCTCCACACGGCCCACAACCAGTCTCGGCAAAAACCGATGGGCCTCTGGTAAATAATCAGAGAGTAGGAGTTACACGCGGGGCGCATTATATACGGGTACCCGGTCCACAATCGGTCGTGATAAATCAGCCTGAACAATGGCAGCAGGTACTTCGCCGGTGCGTGTCGCAGGAACGCGAACAACTCATCGCATCAATTGGTCGACTTTTTGAAGCGCCGACAATCACGTCGAATGTTTCATCGCTTGATGATTTCATAAAAGAGCTTGTGGCGCGTTGGGACGATATCCAAAAAACCGGCTGGCCGACTGATTCGAAAAAGAACCGGACAGCGCTCGGTTTTCAAATCCTTACCGATGCCGGCCAACCGGTGGCCCCGCTTTCCCTGAATGCCCTGGCCGGTGCTGTTCGAGAATCATCAAACCAAGTGCAAATAGATTGAGACGACGTTTCTCCGCCCTTCGATTTGAACTATGGAGGTCTTATTTCGCCGACAGTATTCTTATTTGAAAATCGCGAGGTCTATGAGGGGGTGCCGTTTCAGATAGCGGTGCATACGTTTTTGCACCCGCATTAGCGCGGGTCACGATAAATGCAATAGGAGCCGAAATACGAACATACCACGAAGACTCAAGCTGGGTTTGTGATCTCGTAAAGTCTCAAAGTTCAAATTCGCGGACGCCAGGATCGCGGCTGTCACCAAAGTTTCAAGCCTCACGTATTTACGGTTTTGTTCTATTCGCCAGAAATTTGGCTAGTGCATTTCCGGCCGCAGCTAGAGTTAGATTTTCTGTCGACTATATTGGCTTGACAGGCAGATCGCTTGATGAGCCTCGCGGAGGACATATACTCCGAGGGCGCCAGAAATCCGCGACTGTCCCGGCCCGACAATCAAAACTTGATATCACATTGGAAAAACTTGCAGGAAGCGGCTCTGCCGAAGCTGCTGCGCTTCTCTCAAATGCTGTTTTTAGACTCTTTTCCGGTTGGGAGGTAAATGCCGAATACATTATGAAGGCAGCCAAAGATAATTAGTGTTTGCCTCTCGCTATAAGGAAAAACTACTCGAACGTTCGCGGGATTGGCTTAGCGCAGCAGGGCCTACGCCGCGTCCGGCGGCCGCACCCGCTTCGTGATCTCCCCGCCCTTCTCGCGCTCGACCAGCGAAGCCATCGCGCCTGCGGATCGTCAGCCCGTAGGGCGGATTAGCGAAGCGTAATCNNTAACCCGCCCTACGCGCTATTTATTGATCTTGATATCGGACGCGATGTAGTGGTTCTGGCCGCCGAAAAGCTTGTCGACAACACCGGTGTTTTTTACCGAGAATTCGACCGGCGTCGATGCCGCGTTGGCAGCCTCGATATGATAGGCGCCGTCCGGCAGGTTATACAAAGACCACTTGCCTAGTGCATCGGTGAAAATCACGGTCTTGCCCTGCGGACCCTGCACCTGCACGGGCACGCCCGCGAGCGGCTGATTGTTCGAGCCGACGACCTTGCCGGTGGCGACGTTGGTCAGCGAGACGGTGACGCCCGGCGGGTTNNCCTTGCCGGTGGCGGCAGGCGAAGTCTGCGAAGACGCCGGCGGCGCGGCCAGAAGCGGGATCGAAGCGACGATGCAGACGGCGATGAATCGCATCATGGTGAGATCTTCAACTCGAATTTGGGGTTGCCCAGCGACGTGCCAACGAAGATCGGGCGCGTGTTCGCCCCCTCTAGCGGAAACGCGTATGCAGTATAAGACTGCCAGTTGGCAGGCACTGAAATCTGCACTGAAACTGGCACTGGCCCGCTTGGCGTGGCGAGTTGGCTCCACGACGATGACGTGATGCCGACGCTGACGTTCCTGACCTGCGAGGCAAGCGCACTGTCGACGATGAGTTGACCGGTGAATGTGACCGTCTGCGGATCACGTCCGGTCATTTCCTTGTAGCCGAAATAGACTGGAACCAGCCCGATAAAGCAGAGTGCAATCGCCGGAATATTTGTCTTAACTTTGCCAAGAAACGGGATATCGACCTCGGTCATCACCGAATTGTCTTGCGGGTTGACATAGGTTTTCTGACGAAAGGCGAGATATGCGCCGATCGCGATTATTAAGACGCCGATCAACAGCAAAGCAATGGCGTATTTGAAATCTTCTGACATGACGGGCCCGACGCTGAACGTTACGGCCGCGCATTTCTTTCACAGTCTAGCGCACGCCACGCCCAATGCAACCACCCCGGGTAGGCGATCAAAGGCCGTTGAGCTCGGCGCGGGCAACCCCTGCACAGCCGGGCGTTTCCCTTCACCTATGCTCCACCACACCCGGCCTCGGGCCCCGCGGGCCTTCGCAGGTGCAGTGCTTGCCGACCGGCGCATAAGGCGGCGAGGTGCAGAAGTCGCCACCGTATTGCGGCAGCACGCGGCAGATATAGAACTGCCGCACGTCCGGCGGCCCGTGTCCGGGCCCCATCGGCGAGCGCATCGCGGCCGGCTCTGCCCGCAGGTCGTCCGGCAGGTCGCGCGCGGACGCGGGCGTCGCCGCGATCAGCACAGCGGCAATCATCGGCAAAAAGCGGACGGCGTTGGACATGGCAGGCCTCGCGCGGTTTTGGGCGGCGCAGTCTAGCGCCTTTCGCGGCGCCGCGATGCCCGGGCCGGCCGCGTTTTGCCGCGCCCGCTACCGGCTC
>PKZC01000396.1 GCA_003132905.1 Bryobacterales bacterium
AGAGCCACTGGCCGGCGAAGTTATCCGCCATGGCATGAGCGCGCTCATCGGCCAGCATTCGCCGGGTCTCATGCTCCAGAACCGCCGGCTCGTGCAGCTTGCCTTGAATCGCAAGGTTTAGCAGCTCGTCATCGGGAATGCTGGACCACAAGAAAAACGACAGGCGCGAGGCCAGTTCCGTATCGCTAATGCGATACGGCTGGTTGGCAGCGACATTCGCGGGCGGCGGTTCGAAGCGGAAGACAAATTCCGGATCGGCCAGGATACGCCGCAGGGCGATTTCGATTCCAGCTTCAAAATTCGCGCCTTTATTGCGCTCCTGCTGATAGAAGCTCAGCAAAGGCTCAATGTCATTCTCCGACGGAGCTCTGCGAAAAGCCCGGCGAACGAGGTTGGAAAGAATCTTGCGGGCGCACGGAATCTCATCGGCGGGCGCGTTGGGATGACATACAAAGATGCGGCGGCGGCTAGGCGTGTCGCCGGGCCCGGTGGCATGGTAAGGGCCCGTGATATCCACGCGAGCCAGGTGTGGCACGGTATCGTAGCCATACTGCATGCCGATGTTCGGATCGAACGTACTGGCTCCGGGGCGATGAACCAGATCCTCATTGGCCGCGTAGCTCTTCTGCAGAAACGCAACGCCAATGTCCCGCGGACCGGCTTTGACGTTCAACTTGAATTCCAGATGAATGTCCGGAGTCATCTTCACGCGCTCTTCTTTTGGATCGGTGAGCGGAGCGGGTGGCTCGGCAGTACCCGGCTTCGCTTTCATGAAGAACATGGGCACTTCATCCAGCTTGTATAGCTTCACGCGTTCGCCATTCAGGGTCACTTCCAGCTCTTGGCCTTCCGCGCCTTCGCCGAACACCTGGCCGAAGCTGAGCTTCATTAACGACAGCTTGATGAGATATTCGCCATCCAGTGGAAAATTGTGCCGGACCACGGTACCGCCGCGCGTGCCGGGTGGCAGACCATCCAGAGTTTCGGTCTGGCTCAGATCGCCTCGAACGGTGTAGGTGACGTCCAGCGGAGCGGTCTCGGGATCTCCCACCGCCAGCCGGCTGATTTTAGCCGCCGCCGCGACATAACGTTCCAGCAGCGCGGGTGAAATGCCGAGAACGTCGGCGATATTGTCGAAGCCATTGCTGGAATCGTCGGCGGGAAGCAGCGTGGAGGCATCCACGTCCACCGCGAGCAGGTCCCGAATTGCATTGGCGTACTCGCCGCGATTCATGCGATGCAGCGGCGCGCGGCCGGGGTTGGGGTTTGCCGCAGCGGCGCGATCGAGCGCGTCTTCCACCGCACCAGCCAGGGCGTCCAGCGCATGACGGTCAGGCCGGGGTGCTCCAGCCGGCGGCATCAACCCGGCGCGAAGTTTGCGAGCGACTTTCTCCCACGTTTCCGCATTGGCCGCGGCGCGATGAATATCCAGCTTGTCAATCGCCAGGCCGCCGGTCAACAACTTTGCATTGTGGCAGGTGACGCAATACTGATTGAGCAGGGCCTGCGGATCTTGCGCATTAGCGCCGATCGCCAAAGCGAGGGCCGTGACGAGGCCCGCTATGAAGCACTTGTTCATTGGTTGGGGGTCGACAATTTCTGCAATAGTGCGATAGCTTCTGGCTTCGCCACCGGAGGCCGCACAGCGAGGAAGATCCCTTTGGCGTAGACCATGGGCGTGCGTCCCTCTTTATCCTTGGCGTCCACTTTGGCGTCGTGATCTGCCAGGATCTGAATCACCGATTCCCACCCTCGATTGGCCGCGCCATGCATGGCCGTGAGACCTAATGAGTTCGCAGCGTTGACGGGAGCGCCGCGTTCCAGACAGAGCTTGACGGCCTCTACATAATCGGGTTCGCTGCGCGTGTAGGTTTGTCCGGGAATCCAGTTGATGCCGGCGGCTGCCATCAGAGCGGTTGAACCTTGCACAGTGGCAATATTCGGGTCTGCGCCATTTTCCAGCAACAGCCGCATCACCTCAATGTCGCCCGAAAGCGCGGCTCGCACAAACGGCGTCTCACCGTCGAAGTTTACCCAGGATGCATCGAACTGCATCAGCCCATGGACGGGAGTGGTCTCGGTTTTGAGGTTGGGATTGGCATCCTTCTTGAGAAGAGCCTTGATCAGGTCTAGCGGATCGCGGCCATCGGTGGGAAGATCGCCGTATTTGTCGTGATTGAAATTGCGCAGATCGATCGCCGCGAATAGAGCCGCGCGGTGATAATCGTCGGCCGCATTGGGGTCCGCGCCCCGATTGAACAGCTCAGTGGCAATCCCGACCTGCCCGTTCAGCAAAGCGATCAATAAGGGCGTGGTATGGTTTCCAGACGATTCGTTGATATCCGCGCCGTGATCCAGCAGCAGCCGCATCATGGGGACGTTGCCGTCACGAATCGCGAACAGCAGCGGCGTCATTCCGCCATTGGGAGTGGGAAGCGCGCGCTGCCGTATGATCCCATTCCCGGATGCCGCTGCGGGACGGGCCGGCACGTACTCTCCTTTTGTTATGGTCACGTTGGTGTGGGCATTGATGTCTGCCCCGCGCGCCAGGAGCAACTCGACAACGTCAGCGTGATTTTCGAGAACGGCCCACATGAGCGCGGTCTGCCCATGCACGGCGTCTTTGGATTGAATGGATGCTCCGCGATCGAGAAGCAATTTCACCGCATCGACTTTGCCGACTCGAGCGGCCGTCATGAGAGCAGTTTCGCCGCCGGGATTGGCGCTATTCGGATCGACGCCAGCGTCCAGAAGTTTACGGATCATGGCGGCGCTTCCGTTGGTGGCCGCGAGATTGATCGGCGTAACGCCGTAGCGGTTCACGGCGTTCACGTCCGCGCCATCTTTAATCAAAGCGTCAGCGGTCTTGAGATCGTCGTGGCGAACCGCCCAGTGCAAGGCGGTGGTGCCGTCGGGATCGACCAGCCGCGCGCCGCCGGTGGCCGTGGAATTGGCCCCCGCTCCGAACAGCGTCATGCTGAACAAAAAGACAGCCAGTTGTAGGCGCACACTCATCCCGCCCTCCATCCTTAGATCACGCTAACTTATTGTATTCGATCATTTAAGGGTGTTCGCGTCAAGGCCGGTTGGTACCATCGCCCGCCTTTTCCTTTGATAGACTGGCTGGCGTGATACGGAAGCTTGTTTGGGTACTTTTGTTTGCGACGGCTGCGGCGTTATTTGCTCAGCAGCCAACAGCTGCGCGCGGGAGCATTGATGGCCTCCTGACTTGGTTTGACCGGCAGGGCAAGAAGGTTGGCGTCATCGGCGACCAGGGCGTCTACCGCACGCTTTCGATTTCGCCCGACGGCAAGCGCGTGGCCGTAGAGCGCACCGATGCGCAGACACAGAATCGCGATATCTGGGTGCTGGATGCGGCTAGCGGTGCGACCACTCGATTCACATCAGACCCAGGCTGGGACGCGTTTCCCACCTGGTCGCCAGACGGCAAAACGATTGTCTTTACGTCCAACCGAAGCGGCGTTTACCACTTGTATCGGAAAGCCTCGAGCGGCGCGGGCACTGAGGAGGTGCTGTACCAATCGACGGAAGGAAAGGGTCCGAACAGTTGGTCGCCGGATGGACGCTTTTTGATTTACTACAGCCTGGGGCAGCCTACCCATTTGCGACTGCTGGCTGTCGAGGGTCCGGTGGACCGCAAGCCGACGCCGTTGGTGGACCCGCAGTTTTCGAGCGTGACTGGCAGATTCTCGCCGGACGGGCGCTGGATCGCCTATAGCTCGAATGAATCGGGGAAGAATGAGATTTCGGTGCGGCCGTTTGATGCGGCTTCGGGATCGGCGGGGAACCCGGTTATCGTGACCAGTGGCGGCGGCAGAACTCCACTCTGGCGCGGAGATGGCAAGGAACTGTTCTACATTGCTCCCGATGGCACGGCGACGGCTGTGGAAGTAAAGGCCGGCGCTACGTTTCAGACTGGCTCTCCGAAACCGCTGTTCAAGGTGCCGGCAGGCTTGTTGTTCTGGGATGTATCGCCCGCAAGTTCCGGCGAAGCGACGCGCTTCCTAATGCCGGTGCCTGGCGGGCATGAGTGATCTTATTCCGCCAACAGCGCAAGAGTCTGCGCTAAGACGAGCGAGCCTTGTGCGAGGGCCTCAGGCGATGCATATTCGTCAGGGCGATGGCTGACGCCGCCGCGACACGGAATAAATAGCATTGCGGTGGGCGCAATCCGCGACATAAAGAGAGAGTCATGATAAGCGCGGCTGATCATGCGCTCAAACCGCAGACCATGCATTTCGCAGGAGCGGGTGAGAGTGTCCACGACATGCGGATCGCAGTGTGCCGGGGGATCGGCATTGGTTAATTTAATTTTTGCTATGAGCCCACGGCGATGTGCCACCTCCTCGCAGGCGTGCTCAATCTTCAGCAACACTGAATTGCGCCGGGCTTCATCGATATCGCGGACATCGATTTCCATTTGCACGCGGCTGGGAATGCTATTCACGGCCCCAGGGAAGACCTCGCATACGCCGACGGTTCCCACCGTATCTGGCGAACCGCTCGATCGGGCGCTAGTCTCCACGACCAACGCGATTTCGCTGGCCCCGAGAAATGCATCGTGACGGTCTGGCATCAGCACTGCGCCGGCGTGGCCCCCCTCGCCTTCGATGGTGATCTTAAGGCTGGCGGGAGCGGCGATCGCGGTGACCACGCCTAACGGCAGGTTGCGTTGTTCGAGCAACGAGCCTTGCTCGATGTGCATTTCCACGAACGCGGAATAGCATCCTGGCGGCAAGCGGACCGTTGACAGAGGTCCTTGGAAACCTGCGGCACATCGGGCTTCGTCCAACGAGACTCCGTCGCGATCCTTATATTGGCCCGCGGCCACTGGATCGAGCAAGCCCGACAGAAGGCGGCTTCCTAGGCATCCGATTCCGAATCGCGTGGGTTCTTCAGAGGTGAAGATGACCAGTTCGATGGATCGGCGCGGGCAATAGTCCGCCCGCCTCAGCGCGCGTATCGCTTCCAGAGCTCCCAGCACTCCTACCGTGCCGTCGAAGCGGCCGGCGTTCGGAATCGCATCGATGTGGGAGCCAGTGGCGACGGGCGCAAGTTCTGGATCCTGGCCAATCCAACGCGCAAATGCGTTTCCCACCGCGTCTTCTCGCACCACAAGACCGGCTTCGCGGCATTTACTTTTGACGAATTCGCGGGCGCTCACGTCCGCTTTGGTGAAGACTAAGCGAGTCACCACCGGCGGCGCTTCCTGGGAAATTGCGCCCAATGCATCCAACTCCGCAGTCAAGCGCTCTTGATGGACTTCGAATTTCATCGATTCCAATCTTTGTAGATCAGATATTTCGCGGGAGTCTTGCCGAGCGCTCCGAACCACTGTGGACAAAATGGCGCCATCCAGATGAAATCGCCTTCCGCCACCGGATACCAGTGGTCGCCCAGTCGATAGATGCCACCGCCTGCGAGCATCAGCAGCCCGTGCTCCATGACGTGCATTTCAACCATGGGAAGCGTCGCTCCGGGAAGGTACGACATGGTGTTCACGGCGAAGTCGAAGGAGAGATGGTCAGGAACGAGAGTGCGAACTTCGAGGGCGTCGTCGCCCAGAAGAGCTGTTCCAGCAATATCGGCTTCGCGACCGGTAAAGTAAGCAGGCGCAGGGAGGCCGGGCAGCGGTTGATACGGCTTTTCGATGATTGCGACTCGCGCTGCGCTTTTCGCGGAAATCGTCGCGGCGTGCTCCGCCGGGAAGTACGCGTAGTGATCGCGAGTAAGAGCGGCGCCTTCGACTTCCAACTCCCCGTCCAGCACGTAAAGGAATCGCTGCACGGAAGTGGGTGCTAGCGATCCGTCTGCTTCGAACTCGGCCGTGTACTGCGTGAACCGTGCGCCCACCGCTGGCGCCACGTGAACGATGGCGGTAGCTTTTTGCATTCCGGCCAGCGGAGCTCGGACAAACGTATCGGGAGTCTGAAGAATGTGGCCAGCCCGATGGGCGCTGCGAGTTTGTCCAAGGGAATGCATTAGTTTTTCAGTCAAGAGAAGGCCTCACGAATTTGCCGCCGCTGCGCGAGGTGATTTCGCCCGACGCAAAGATAGTCTCGCCGCGCCGTATGGTGCGAACAACTCCACCTCGAAAAGTAAAACCGAGATAGGGACTCAACGCGTGGCGCTGCATCAAGTGTTCGGGCTGCAATTTTGCCGATCGGAAAACATCCACAATGGCAAGGTCGGCGTCCATTCCGATTGCAATACTGCCTTTGGATTGAATTCGAAATCGCCGGGCGGGCTCAGCCGCGGTCAGCGACGAAATCCGTTCGAGCGAAAGCTGCCGGCAGTGATATCCGCGGTCGACGAGTACGGAAAGAGTTGACTGCACACCCGCGATTCCACCCCAAGCGCGGCCGAAGTCGCCCGACTTCATGTTGGGCGGCGCGGGCGAATGGTCCGACGCGACGATGTCGATGGTTCCCCGAAGAAGTTGCGTCCATAGGCCCTCCTGCTCGGCGGCGTTCCGCAGCGGAGGGGCGCACTTCGCGACAGCGCCCAGGCGCTCCATGTCATCTTCGGTGAAGAAAAGATAGTGCGGACACGTTTCGATGGAGACATCCGCGCCTTGCGCCCGCGCTTCCGCAGCCAGGGCGACGCCCCGGCCGGAGCTGACGTGAACGATATGCAGTTTCGCACCCGCTTCACGCGCTAGCAATGTGGCGCGCTGGATCGCTTCCAACTCGGCGATCACCGGGCGCGATGCCAAGAACGTCTGAACGCTACCGCGATCCTGCGACGCGATTTTTTGCGACAGCCCTTGCGTGATTTCCTGGCTCTCGGCATGCACCGCGACAGGCAGGCCCAAGCGCGCTGCTTCGCGCAACCCCTCGAACAATGTGAGATCGTCAGCGCGCGGAAATTCCGGCAATCCGGAGTCGCACAGGAAGGCCTTGAAGCCCACGACGCCCCGATCGGCCAGTGCGGCCATCTCGGAAACATTGCCAGGAATCAAACCACCCCAGAGAGCGAAGTCAGTGACGGAGGATTGCGTCAGAGCCGCATGCTTGCGATCGAAAGCCTCGACGTTGACCGTGCAGGGCGTCGAGTTCAGAGGCATGTCGAAGAAGAGCGTTCCCCCTCCGGCCGCTAGAGCGCGGCTTCCGGTGGCTGCGCCTTCCCATTCGGTGCGGCCCGGCTCGTTGAAGTGAAGATGCACGTCGATCAGTCCCGGAAATACATGCAATCCACGCGCGTCGATCTCTTGTGCGGCTCCTGGAAGATCCGGCCCGATGGCGACGATCTTACCGTCTTCGATCGCTATATCCGCCTGCGGCAGACCATTGACCACCAGCGTGCCGCCGCGCACCACGAGATCAGGCATAACGCCGCTCCAGCTCCGCTAGAAAGTGCCTGCCCACCTCGAGTGCAGCATTTACATCTTCGGCCAGTACCGATTCATCCGGATGATGGCTGATGCCGCCCGGGCTGCGTAGAAAGAGCATGGCCGCGGGCATACGTCGGGCGACGATCATGGCATCGTGCCCCGCGCCGCTCGCCATGCGATGAACTGGCCGGCCGGCGCTTGCGACCGCGCACTCCAACAACTGCGTGAGATCTGGATGCATCGCGACAGCCGCTTGATCGAGGCGCTGTTCCCACGAAACTTTGAGGCAGCGGCCCGTTGCAATTTGCTCGGCGTAACGTAACAGCCGCGCTACCAGGCTGTGACGAACAGCGTCGGTGGGGTGGCGGACATCCAAACTCAGGGCGGCCAAGCCAGGTATGACATTGCCGGCGCTTGGAGTCACGTTCACGCGTCCGACGGTAGCAACAGCGCCTGAAACCGCACGCGCTTCACGCTCCACGGCAGCGATCCATTCCGCCGCCCCAGTCAACGCGTCTTGTCGAAGATTCATCGGCGTGGTTCCGGCATGGTTCGCCTTGCCTTCGAAAAGTATGTCCAGACGGCTCTGGCCAGAGATTGTTTCCACCACCCCGAGCGGCAAATCGAGACTTTCGAGCACCGGCCCCTGCTCGATGTGAAACTCCAGATATCCGAGGGCGTCGTCACCTGTTTGCGCTGCGGCAATGTGATTCGGATTCAAGCCAAACGCGCTGATCGCGTCGCTGATGCTGATGCCGTCCCGGTCACAAAGCGCAAGTAAATCGGCATCGACATCTCCGATCAGAGCGCGGCTTCCGATAAAAGGAACGCCAAATCTCACGCCTTCTTCTTCGGAGAAGCCGATCACTTCGACATGAAACGGCAGACCTCGTCCGCGCAAGCTTTCCATGAGAGCTACTGCGAGCACAACGCCTAAGATCCCATCAAAGGCTCCGGCGCGAGGAACCGTGTCGAGATGCGAACCGATGAATAATCGCGGCGCGGACAGTTGAGAGCATGAATAAACTCCCCTGAGATTGCCCGCGGGATCGGTGTGAACTTCCATGCCCGCCTGCTGCATCCAATCGCGTAGATGCGCATGCACCGCGTGCATTGGTTCGGACAAAAACGTCCGCGTGGTGTAGCCGGGCTCTACGCTCAGTTCCGCTACGCGCCGGCATCGATCGATCACCTGTTCCATCACGAGCCCCGGTACGTGCTGTAGCCATACGGGCTCAAAAGTAGTGGGACGTGATAGTCGGCAGCTGGATCGGAAAGCCCGAAACGAATCACTATGTCGCCTAGAAACGGCGGATCGGAAAGCGCGACTCCCGCGGCGCGAAAATAGTCGCCTGCATGAAACGTCAGTTCGTAGATGCCAGTCTCCAGCCGATCGCCGGTTAGCAACGGTTCACCGGTTCGACCGTCGGCGTTTGTCGCCACGCTCTTGATGTGCCGGCGCTCGCCATCGCAGCGATGCAGATCGATTCTGACGTTCTGCGCAGGTTTTCCGCGCGAAGTATCGAGCACATGCGTGGAAAGCCGGGGCATCTTATCTCTTTAAGCGTAAGCCAAGACAGCCGAAGGGAGGCCGCGCTTCCGTGTAAACGCCCAGTTCATCGCCGCGCTCTACAATGGTGTCCCACGTCCGGTTATTCGCTTCCAGGTGCACTTCGGCGATGCTCGGAATTTCCGCCAGCATTCTTGTGCCGATCTGATAAATCACTTGCTGGATGCTGCCGGAATCGAATCCGTGAAAGACTTCGCGAACGATGCTCCTTGTGGCTGAGGTGACGGCGCCGGCGCTGAACCCCACCGACGGTTCGGTGTACAGCCATTCCAGATCTAGCCACATGTGCAACGGGCGGTTCGCGATGTCGGGCAGCGTTGTATATTCATCCCGCAGGAAACCATGAAACGCACTGCCGCTCAGCCGCAGGAGCCGGAAACCTAAGATGCCGGAAGCAATTTCCACAACTCCATGGCGATTCAGCTCCAGGCGTGCGGTGGCGCGATCGGGTCCGGCCGGTGCAAAGGCGACCTTACTATCCGGAAGAGCCGTGTATGGAATCTCGACGGCCGACATTTGAAGGCCTTCCACTTGCGGATACTTATCAAGGAATTTTGTGGCAAGGAAGCGGCAGAAATCTTCCAGATCGGAACCAGCGTAATTGAGAATCTCACGCTGAACGAAGTTCTTCATAGAATCCGTGGCGATCAGACCGGTGTTGTCGCCCTTCGTGTACGTCGGCCAAAATGCGTCGCCATATACCAGGATGGTGATGCCTGCGCCGAAGACCGGGCTTGCGCCCGCAGCAGTTTCTCCGTCACGGTTCAGGCGATAGACGATGATGTCCCCTTTGCCGTAATAACTTCGCTTCCAACCACTCGCAAACTGTCCTATCACGATGTAATGAGTTCCTCCAATCGAAACCTCCCGATGCGATACACCTGCCGCAGCGCTTCACGGAATTCATCCTCGGCCCTGGCTTCCATTCTCGCTTCGAGCGCCCGTAGAATATCGACTTTGGTACTGCCCTTCACGGCCAACAGGAAAGGAAATCCAAACCGGCTGCGGTAGGCCGCATTCAGACGATGGAGACGCTCGAATTCGCTGGGCGTCAAACTGTCCAAACCCGCTCCTGCCTGCTCTTCAGTAGAAGCCTGGCTCAACCGCGCACGTGACCCGAGATCCGGATGTGCCTTCAAGAGCGCGAGACTCTCGGCAAATGTGGCACGCTCCACCTGTTCCACCATGGCCCGCTGCAGCCCGTCCAAGCTGTCGAACGGATGTGCGTCCCAGGCGCGTTCAGCCACCCAGGCGGAATCTTCGAAGATCCAGCCAACGGTGCGAACGAAACCTTCTTGATCAAGCTGATTCAACTCGCCGATAGTCACAACGCCGTCATCGCTCCTCCGCGGCCGCGGCGCGGTAGACAATGGAACCTTCCACGCGAACCTCCCGCACGCTCTCCGCGCCGGCCAGTGTGAAGAGGGCTGCCAACATGCGCTCCGGACTTTGTTGCCGCTCGAGGACGGCGGCGAGCGGGCTATCGGCGGGCGGGCGAAGATACACAAGGTCGGCCGATTTCCCAATGCGAAAATCGCCGGTCTCCGACGCCAGCCCAAGCGCCTCGGCTCCGGCCAGCGTCGCTAGATAAAGCAAATGGCCGGCATCCAGAAGCATTCCATCGGCAGCGAGTCGCTGCAACAAGTACGCTTGCAATCCTTCCTTGAGCATGCCGAATCCGATTCCGCCTCCGACATCCGTTCCCAAGGCGCATCGGACGCCGGCCTGGATGTGGCGCTTCAATGGAAACAGGCCACTGCCGAGAGCGGCATTGCTGCTGGGACAATGCGCCACCGCTGCGCCACTCGAAGCCAGCCGATCCAGTTCGGAATCGGTGGGATGAACATCATGCGCCATCACAGCGCCCGGGCGGTTGAGCCCGAACCGCTCGTACACCCCCAGGTAATCGGGAGCCCAAGGAAAGAGGCGCGCTACGTCCGCAATTTCCTGCAAATTTTCATTGAGATGCGTTTGCAAGAGAAGCCCGTCATGTTCGCGCAGCAGCGTTTGGCAAACTTCCAACATGGCCTCGGAAGTGGAAAGCGCGAAGCGCGGCGTAACCGCGTACTTCAAGCGGCCGTGGCTATGGAAGCGCTCGATCAGTAAGCTACTCTCGCGATAGGCGCGCTCCGGCGTTTGATGTAGTTCGGGAAGCAATCCACGATCCGACAGCACCTGTCCCGCCACGATCCGAAGCCCCGCTGTGTCGCCCGCTTCAAACAACGCGGCCGTTGCGGGAGCAAAGTGCGCGCCGAAGACCAAAGCCGTCGTGGTGCCGTGCGACGCCAGCGCGTGCACAAAGCCGCGCGCCACATTGCATGCGTAGGAATGATCCGCCATGCGTGCTTCTTCGGGAAGCGCGCAATGTTCCAGCCAACCCAGCAGAGACCAGCCCAAGCCACCGAGAACGCGGAGCTGCGGGAAGTGAATGTGCGTATCGATGAAACCAGGCAATAGAAAGCCGCCGCGGTGATCCACAGTCGGAATATCTGGATGTGCATCGCGCAAGGCGCTGTAATCGCCGCAGCCTGCTACGTGCCCATCGCGGATCAGCAAGCCGCCATCGGCGAAGCTCTCAAGCGCGCTGCTCTCTTGAAACGGATTGCGCGGCGTGTGAAACAGGGGCGCGCGCAGCAGTTCGCCCCGATGCGAAGGAGTCACTCGGTGGCACCAACCGGACTGACCTGCGATTCCCGCTCGGCGCGCGCTCGCTGTACCGCGAAAAACACTCTCTCGGGCGTGGCAGGACTTTCCAACGCCACTGGACCGCCCGTCCCGAACGCAGCGATAGCGTCCCGAATCGCTTCGCGGACTGAGATGGCTAACATCAGCGGAGGTTCACCTACGGCTTTGCTGCCGAAAATAGTGCCGGGCTCGGCGGCTCGTTCGAGGAAGTTGACTTCGAAAATATCCGGGATTTCTGTCCACGACGGCAGTTTGTATGTGGACGCGCCCGCAGTGGCCAGGCGACCCTCGGAATCCCAAACCAGTTCTTCCAAGGTCAGCCAACCAACGCCTTGAATGAATCCGCCTTCGATCTGGCCGCGATCTACCAGCGGAGACACCGAATCGCCGACGTCTTCCAGGATGTCGGTTCTCAAGAGGCGATAGTCGCCGGTGAAGCCGTCCACTTCGACTTCGGAAACCGCGGCGGCATAGGCGAAGTAATGGAACGGCTGACCCTGGCCGGCTTTCGGATCGTAATGAATATCGGGCGTCCTGTAATAGCCGTGCGCGAAAAGCGGAACTCGCTGGCGATAAGCCGCCTCGCAAACGTTTGCGAACGGAATCGCTCGCTGCTGCTCACCTTTGGGAAATACAAGGCCTTGGGAAAATTCGACGGCCTCAAAATCGCAGTGAAGCAGCGTGCAGGCAACTTGCGCCAAACGGCTTTCGAGCTCGGAGCAGGCATCGGCCACGGCCGCGCCGTTCAAGTCGGTCCCGGCCGATGCAGCCGTCGCGGAAGTGTTCGGAACCTTGTCGGTGCGCGTGGACATGACACGCACGTTTTCCAGATTGAGCCCCAAACTTTCCGCAGCGATCTGCTGGATTTTGGTGTGCAGCCCTTGTCCCATTTCCGCGCCGCCGTGATTCACCTGCACGCTGCCATCGCGGTAGATCAACACCAGCGCCGCGCCCTGGTTGAAAAACGTTGCAGTGAAGGAAATCCCGAACTTCACGGGAGTAATGGCGAGCCCGCGTTTGGAGTGGGGATGGCGTGTGTTCCAACTATCAATTTCCTCGCGCCGCGGGCCGAACGCGCTCGATTCCTTGAGCTGGCGCCAGATGACTTCGATGCGGCCCGCACCCTTGACAGGCTGACCGTATGGCGTGATGTCGCCATCGCGATAGAAATTGCGCTCGCGAACCACGTCCGGCGGCAAGCCCAGCCTGCGTGCCGCCTGATCGAGAATATCTTCGATCACCAGCATGCCCTGGGGACCTCCGAAGCCCCGAAAGGCGGTCTGCGAAGTCTTATGGGTCCGACAGATCAAGCCAGTGAGTTCGGCCGCAGGCAGCAGGTAGGCATTGTCGCAATGAAACAGCGCGCGCGAAAGCACCGGCTCGGATAGATCGAGGCTCCAGCCGCCGTCGGAATAAAGCGAAATTCTCACGCCTTCCAGACGACCGTTCTTGGCGAATCCAGCTTGGTAGCGCGCCAGAAACGGATGACGCTTGCCGGTAAGCGCGAAATCCAACGCGCGCGTGAGCCTGACACGCACGGGCCGCCTGGTCTTCCACGCACCCAGCGCCGCGATGGCGGCCCACGGATTCGCTTGCACTTCTTTGCCGCCGAAAGCGCCTCCCATGCGCAAACATTCTACGGTCACTCTGTTGCGCGGGATTCCCAGGACGCGCGCGATCACCTCTTGTGTTTCGGTGGGATGCTGTGTGGAGGAATGCGCCGCGATACCGCCCGTTTCATCCAGCCAAGCAATCGCGCACTGCGTCTCGAGATAGAAATGTTCCTGCCCGCCGATCTTCAATTCGCCTTCAAAGCGCAACGGGCTGGATTCAATTACCGAAGCATCCCCGCGAGCCAGCCGCAGTGGAGCGGAGTGAAAACTTCCCTCGGCAATGGCGTTCTCGATGGTCAAGATTGCCGGTAGCGGTTCGTATTCCACCAACGCTCGGCCCGCGCCCCGCTGCGCCGCTTGCAGAGTTTCACCGAGCACCCAGGCGACAGGCTGGCTATGATACAGCACCTCAGTTGGAAAGAGCGGTTCATCGTGCCGGTTCGATCCCGAATCGCCCTCGCCGGGGACATCCGCGCCGGTCAGAACGGTGGCGACTCCTGGTTCCTCTAAAGCCGACGAAACATCCAAAGCCTTGACCAGCGCGTGAGCGTGAGGCGCGATCACGGGCCAGGCGTGCAAGACTCGCGGAAAGCGCAGCAGCAGATCGTCGGTATAGAGTGCGTCGCCCGTTACGTGGTCGCGGGCGCTTTCGTGCGGGACCGCCTGTCCTGCGATTTTCAAGCAGCCGCCTCCCGCCGCTCCCACAGAAACTTGGCGACCAAACTTTTCGCGACAGCGAGCCGGTAATCCGCCGAGCCCCGGTGATCGCCGATCGGATGGAGCGTTTGATCGAGCGTAGCTTGCACGCGCTCTACCGCGGCATCGTTCCAGCGCTGGCCAAGCACCGCCGCTTCGGCATTGAGCGCGCGCATTGGAACCGCCGCCACGCCACCGAATGCGAACCGAGCCCTCGCGATTTTTCCCGTCGCGTCCCAATCCATCGCCATGGCTCCAGCAATGGTGCTGATGTCATCCATCCGCCGTTTCGCGACTTTGTAAAACCGCACGAACTCCGGAAGGGGCTTGGGAATTTCGATCGCGAGGATGAGTTCATCGGACGCCAGCAGCGTGCGACGGTAGTCCGTAAAAAACGAAGCCAACGGAACCTGTCGACTCCCGCGCTGGCTCGCCAGGTGAAGCGTTGCATCGAGCGCCAGCAACAACGGCGCTCCATCGCCAATGGGCGAGGCAGTGGCGAGATTCCCGCCGAGCGTGGCCCGGTTACGCAACGGCGGGGATGCGAACAATCGTAGCCATTGTCGAAACACCTGCGGCGCCGTGCTCCAGTGGGTCGCGATTTCGCCCAGCGGAAGCGCCGCGCCGATGGTAATGGAGAGCGCGGTTTCGGAAAACTCGCGCAACTCCGAGAGGGCCTCCACGCTCACCAGGTGATTCCAACGCCGCGAGCGCAAATTCGATTCAACCACCAGATCTGTGCCGCCGGAAATTAAGCGGGCGTCGGGATCGGCCGCGAGTATCGACAGGCATTGGTCCAGGCTGCCAGGCCGCGAGAATCGTGAGCCACCGCTTTCATATTCGATGGCTTTGAGTTGCGGCCCCGGCCGTGCCAGGCGATCGAGAAATTTTCCCGCCGGCGCCGGTCCGAGCGATAACGCGGCATCGCGGATGGGCCGATATCCAGTGCACCTGCATAGATTGCCGCCCAGTTCGTCGAGATCGCATGGTCCGCTGCGTCCGGGCCGGTACTGTTCGGCGAACAAGCTCATCACGAAGCCAGGCGTACAGTATCCACACTGAGAACCGCCACCCGAAGCCATCGCCTGCTGAACTTCAGCCAGTTTTCCATCGGCCGCCAAGGCCTCCACGGTATATACTTCTTGTCCCGCCGCCATCGGCGCCAGCATCAGACAGCTATTCACGGCGCGGTATTCGCTGCGGCCGGCGCGATCGGCTACGAGAACCACGGTGCATGCGCCACATTCGCCTTCCGCGCAGCCTTCCTTCGCTCCTGTCAGCCCCTGCTCGCGTATAAAGTCGAGAAGCGTAGTCTGCACATCAACACCATGGACGGAAACTGGGCGGTTATTGAGTAAGAAGTCCGGGGATTGCGAGCGATTATCGGTCTTCATTTCCCTGCTCGATCTTCTGAGCGCTCTGCGGCAGACGGGCGGGCGACGAAGTCCTGCTCAAGGGAACATCCCTTAAAACCCTATTCTTTTTACTAAATATATCATGGCCCACTGGAGCCGGAGGGGATCTGCTCAGGTGGCGGAACTGAGAATCCAGCGCGCGGCTTTGTCGGCCAACCGGTCGAGGGCCTGCACTGACATTTCGAGGTGCTCTTCCCGGGTGTCTTCAATTTTGTTGTGGCTGATGCCCTTTAGCGATTGCACAAACATCATCACGGTGGGGATCCCCGCGCGCGCTACTTCCGCGGCGTCGTGAAGCGGGCCAGAGGGCAGACGATGCGCCGCACCCGCGACCTCGCGCACAGCCTCTTCGCAAAAACCGAGCAGCGTGGGGTGGAACGCAATGGGTTCGATACTCCAGATGCGCGACCATTCCACCGTACATTTCTCTTCGCGAGCAAAACGTTCACTCGCTTCCCGCGCCTCGCGATACATGCCCGCCAGCACCTGCGCGTCCAAATCGCGCTGATCGAGCGTGGTTTCGCAGCGACCTACTACCGCTGTCACAATCCCGGGAAATGTCTTCACGCTTCCCATGGTGCAAACAGCGTCCTTGTGTTTGCCCGCGATGGAGCGAATTTCCAGCGCCAGCTTTGCGGCGGCAGCCAAGGCGTCATGCCGTGCATTCATGGGCGTCGATCCCGAGTGCGCCTCCTGGCCCAAAAAGGTGACGGCATGCCGCTCCACGCCTTTGGTTCCCAACACGACGCCCAACGGTAGACTCATACCTTCTAGAACGGGGCCCTGCTCGATGTGCAATTCCAGATAAGCCGCTGCGTTCTTCTGTTCTATGGTCGCTTCGGGAAAGCGACTGATCGGAAAGCCGCAGCGTTCCACTGCATCTTCCAGACGGATGCCGTCCTTGTCGGTACGGACGCGGTCGGCTTCGATGCTGGCAGTTCCCGCGAACGCCGACGATCCGAGCAGGCTGCGCCCAAAGCGCGCGCCCTCTTCATCGGCCCAGTCAACTATACGTACAGTGACGGGTGGATGGCCGTCGAACTCTTCCGCGAAACGCCGCAGCACCGCAAGACCGGACGTGACCCCCAGGCTTCCATCCAGCCAGCCGCCGTTCGGCACGGAATCAAGGTGGCCGCCGATGATCAAAGTCTTTTCCGACGCGCCAGCCAGCGTGGTCCAGCTATTTCCGGCGGCATCGTAATGATGTTTCACTGGAAGGTAATTGATCTTGGATTGAAACCACTGGCGAGCTTTGAGCCACGTGTCCGTCCACGCCACACGCTGCGCGCCGTTGCCGTCGCTCGTCAGTTCGCGCAGTTCCTTCAGTTCCGCGATGGTGCGTTTCGAATCCAGGCTCATGACGCGTGGTTCACCACAGCATTGTAGCTGCAATTGGACGGAGCGGCCATTCGTTTGGTAGACCTAGAGGATGGGCGACGCGGTTCCGTTTGCATTTCAGGACAGCGCGGAGGTTGCCCGGCGATTTCCCGATCTGCATCCCGCTTTCGATTCCAACGAAGCGCTGACGGAGGCCAACCGCTGCCTCAATTGCTTCGACGCGCCCTGCGCGGCAGCTTGTCCCACGCACATCGACGTGCCGCGTTTTATCAAGAAAATCACCACTGGAAACTTGATGGGATCGGCGCTGACCATATTGGACGCAAACATTTTGGGCGCCAGTTGTTCCCGCGTCTGTCCCGTGAAAGTGCTGTGCGAGGGCGCCTGTGTGATGCTGCGCTATAACAAGCAGCCCATCGCCATCGGACGCCTGCAACGCCACGCGATGGATCATTTTGTGGAGCGGGGCGCGAAACTGCCCACGAAATCGGGCCAGAAGCGCGATCAAAAGATTGTGTGTATTGGCGCGGGTCCCGCATCGCTGGCTTGTGCCGCGGAACTGGCGCAGCGCGGATTTACCGTCACCGTAATCGAACGGCGTCCGCTGCCGGGCGGCTTGAATACGTACGGTGTCGCGGAGTACAAACTGCGCACGCCCGATAGTCTTCGCGAAGTCGCGATGATTCGCGAACTGGGTGTCGAATTCCGCTTCGGGATTTCGATCGAAGATGAGAACGATCTCGTCGCTCTCGAAAGGAAATACGATGCGATCTTTGTGGGCATCGGCTTGGGCGCAATGAACCAGTTGCTTATTCCCGGCGCGAATCATCCCGACGTCGTCGACGCGTTGGAGTTTATCGCAAGGTACAAGGCGGCGGGCGATATGAAAGTAGGAAATAGCGTGGTGGTGGTGGGCGCGGGGAACACGGCCATCGACGCAGCCAACGCCGCTCGGAGAATGGGCGCGGATCGCGTAACCATTGTTTATCGGCGGACCGAAAGCGACATGCCGGCTTTCGGCTTCGAGTATGAACATGCCAAACAGGAGGGTGTCGTATTTGAGTGGCTCGCTCAACCGGTCGCCATTCACACGGACGCAGCGTCGGGGCGCATTGCGTCGCTGGAATGCGTTCGATCGGGTTCCAATTTTCATTTGCCGTGCGACATGGTGATCCCAGCCATCGGACAAGCGCCGCTCGGGTCTTTCTTGGAACGTAACCGCAGTCCGAAGATTTATTCCGGCGGCGACTGCGTAAATGGCGGCCGTGAAGTGGTGGATGCCGTGGCGGACGGAAAGCGCGCCGCAATGGCGATCGCAAGCTCCTTCGAGGCCACTTATGCCTGACCTTTCCACAAATTTCGCGGGAGGCATTCGATCGCCCAATCCGTTTTGGCTGGCATCAGCTCCGCCCACCAATTGCGGCGAACAGATCATGCGCGCCTTTGATGCCGGATGGGGCGGCGCGGTATGGAAGACCATCGGGGAGCCTATCAGCAACGTGTCTTCGCGTTATTCATCCGTCGATTGGAACGGCCAGCGCATGATGGGGCTGAACAATATCGAACTGATTTCAGACCGGCCCATCGAAACGACTCTGCGCGAGATCGCCGACGTGAAGAAGCGCTATCCGAAGCACGCGGTGATCGCTTCGTTGATGGTGGAGTCCAGCCGCGAAGCCTGGCACGACATTGTGCAGCGCTCCGAAGATGCCGGGGCCGACGGTCTGGAATTAAACTTCGGCTGCCCGCACGGAATGAGCGAGCGCGGCATGGGGAGCGCCGTCGGGCAGGTGCCTGAGTACACCGAGATGATCACCGGTTGGGTGAAGGAGAAGGCGCGAACGCCGGTTCTGGTGAAGCTGACGCCCAACATTACCGACATCCGCCAGATTGCGCGCGCCGCCAAGCGAGCCGGGGCCGATGGGCTTTCGGCCATCAACACCATCAACTCCATCACCGGCATCGATCTCGACACGCTGGAACCGAGACCCAACGTCGACGGGCTTTCCTCGCACGGCGGCTACTGCGGACCGGCGATCAAGCCCATCGCCTTAAACATGGTGCATCAGCTTCAGAACGACCAGGCTTCGCGTGCGCCGATCTCAGGCATTGGCGGCGTCAGCACATGGCGCGACGCAGCCGAGTTTATCCTGCTGGGCTGCGGGACGGTGCAGGTGTGCACCGCCGTGATGCATTACGGCTATCGAATCGTAGAGGACATGATCGACGGCCTTGAAAACTGGATGCGCGAGAAAGGCTTCGCGAGCATCGAAGATTTCCGGGGGCTGAGCGCGCCCAAGGTCACCGACTGGAACCACTTGAACTTGAATTTCAAAATCGTGGCCCGCATCCATGAGGAGAAGTGCATCGGCTGCGAGCTGTGCTACATCGCATGCTGGGATGGCGCGCATCAGTGCATTCGCTTGGATGCCGCGCATTCCACCCCGCCTGAGATGGAAGCAGCCAGCCGGGCTCGGATCTCTGTGACGCCCATTCCGAAGTTGGACCGCGGCGTCCAGTCAGTGGCGCCGTCCACTCGGGTGCCGCGCGTCGATGAACACGAGTGCGTGGGCTGCAATCTGTGCGCGTTGGTTTGTCCGGTGGACGGCTGCATCACGATGGAACGCGTGGAAAATCACTTGCCGCCGAAGACTTGGGAAGATTTGGTCAATGGGAATTCTCATTAAGAACGGTACTGTTGTCTCCGCGGAGAAAACCTTCGCCGCGGATGTTTTGATTGAAGGCGCGACCATTAGGGAAGTCCGCCCGGGCATACCTGGGGAGCCAGGCCACCAGGCTGTGGACGCCACGGGCATGCTGCTTTTGCCCGGCGGCATCGACGCGCATACACATCTCGAAATGCCGTTTGGCGGCACGACATCCAGCGACGATTTCGAAACAGGAACGCTCGCCGCGGCCATTGGCGGCACCACCACCATCGTCGATTTCGCCATCCAAGCCCGCGGCACCAAAATGCGCGATGCGCTGGACACCTGGTGGAAGAAGGCGGAATCGAAAGCCTGCATCGATTATGGGCTGCACATGATCGTTACCGATCTTCCCGAAGCGGGCCTGGAAGACATGGACGACATGGTGCGCGAAGGCGTGGCCAGCTTCAAGCTGTTCATGGCGTATCCGAACGTTTTGATGGTGGACGACGCCACCATTTTTCGCGCGCTGCAGCAGACCTCGAAGAACGGCGCGCTCATTTGCATGCACGCCGAGAACGGAAGTGTGATCGACGTACTCGTGCGCCAGGCGCTGGCCGAAGGCAAGACCACGCCCATCCATCACGCGCTCACGCGCCCCACGCTGGCGGAAGCCGAAGCAGTGCACCGCGCCATCGCGCTGGCTGAGATGGCGGGCGTTCCCATTTACATCGTGCACTTATCGTCGGAAGATGCGTTGAATCAGGTGCGGGAAGCGCGTGACCGCGGCCTACCCGCATTCGCTGAAACTTGCCCCCAGTATCTGCTGCTCTCCATCGACGACATGAAACTTCCCGGCTTCGAGGGCGCCAAGTATGTCTTCACGCCGCCGCTGCGCGAAAAGCAGAATCTTCCGAAACTATGGGACGGTCTGAAGAGCGACAACTTGCAAGTGGTCTCTACGGACCATTGCCCGTTTTGCTTCGAAGACCAGAAGGCCCTCGGCAAAGACGATTTCACCAAGATTCCTAATGGCGGCCCCGGCATTGAGAATCGGTTGCAGCTATTGCATCATCACGGCGTGAACGCGGGCAAGATCACACTGAATCGATTCGTGGAGATCGTGTCTACAGCGCCCGCGCGCATCTTCGGCATGTATCCGAAGAAGGGTGTCATTGCGCCTGGAAGCGACGCCGACATCGTGGTGTGGGATCCAAAAGCCGAGCATCTCATCAGCGCTAAGACGCATCACATGCGCGTCGATTATTCGATGTTTGAAGGCTTCAAAGTGGTGGGCAACGTCCGGCAGGTATTCTCGCGCGGTCAGTTGATTGTCGATAACGGTCAATTTATCGGCCGCGTTGGCCGAGGACACTATTTGCGCCGGGAGGCGCGAGGCGGAGCATGGACCTAGCGGCGGAACGCAAATCGTCGCTCTATAACGAAGACCTTGCTCCCGTGCCCATCGAGAAGCGGACCTGGGGTATCTACAATTACGCATCCCTGTGGGTGGCCATGAGTGTTTGCATTCCCACCTACATGCTGGCCTCCGGATTGATCGCCGGCGGCATGAGTTGGAAGCAGGCCATTGGAACAATTTTGCTCGGCAATGTCATCGTGCTGATTCCGATGATTCTCAATGCCCACGCGGGCGCCAAGTACGGCATCCCGTTTCCGGTGTTGGTGCGGGCTTCGTTTGGAGTGCGCGGCGCGAACGTGCCCGCCGTGTTGCGCGCTTTAGTCGCTTGCGGATGGTTCGGAATCCAATCCTGGATCGGCGGGCAGGCTATCTATTCGATGCTCCAGGTGCTATGGCCCGGTGCGGCGTCGAGCGTGTGGACCCCTTGGATCTGTTTCTATTCGTTCTGGCTTTTAACCATGGCGGTGATCTGGCGAGGCATCGATACCATCAAGTACCTGGAAGGCATCGGCGCGCCGTTCATGCTGGCCGTGGGCCTGCTATTGCTGTGGTGGATCGCACGCAAAGCCGGCGGACTCGGCCCCGTCCTCCATACCCCAAGTAAGTTCCAAACGACGGCTGAGTTCCTGCATTTCTTCATTCCGTCATTGACTGGCATGGTGGGATTTTGGGCTACGGTGGCGCTGAACATTCCCGACTTCACCCGCTACGCACGATCGCAAAAGGCGCAGATGATCGGCCAGGCGCTGGGACTTCCCGCGTCCATGACAATCTATTCGTTCATTGGCGTCGCCGTGACGTCGGCGTCCGTGATTCTGTTTGGGCAGGCCATCTGGGATCCGGTGGCGCTGCTGGCTCGCTTTCATGAGCCGTTGATCGCTTCCATTGCACTGGTTGCGCTACTGATAGCCACCCTGAACACCAACGTCGCGGCCAATGTGGTCTCACCATCGAATGATTTTTCGAACCTGAATCCGCGTCTGATTTCTTTTCGCACCGGCGGCCTGATCACCGGCGTAGTCGGCGTGCTCATGATGCCTTGGAAACTGTTGACGGATTTTCAGAGCTACATTTTTGGATGGCTGGTTGGATACTCCGGTCTGCTGGGTCCCGTTGCGGGAATCATGATCACGGATTATTTTCTGCTGCGCCGTACTTATCTGGATGTGGGCGAGCTGTACAATCCGGCCGGAATTTATCGCTATGGAAACGGCGTGAACTATCGCGCCATCCTCGCGCTCGCGGCCGGGGTGGTGGTCGCGTTGATCGGCTTGCTGGTTCCTCCACTGCGCTGGCTCTATGACTACGCGTGGTTTGTCGGATTCCTGGTTGCTTCCGTGACGTATTGGATTTCGATGCGCGCCGCCGGTGGGCTACCAAGCGAAGCCAGGGAGGCTTCACGCTACCCGGCCGGTGTCCGGCAGCCGTAGCAGGATCTTGCGTTTGGCTGGTTTTTTCTTGACAAAGTCTGGAAAAAGGGCAAAACTTACTGAATCTGCTAGGTCTGTCGCTGGTTGGATATGAAGACTGAACTTTGTGCGTTCAGCCGCGAATAAAAACCGCTCTCGGTAATTTCAAAAATTGAGTAGACGATCGTGAAAACGCCCAGGCGGGTTGAAGCGGTCGTGAATCGGGGGTTATATGCTCACTAAAATCTGTGTACGCGCAGCCGTTGTTTGCTTGCTTACGTTGCCATTGTGTCAATTCGTTTACGGACAAGCCACGGGCAGCATTTCGGGAACCGTAACGGACGCCACTGGTTCGGCTGTCCCCGCTGCGAAGGTGACGGTGACGGCGCCCGCAACAGGATCGTCCCGGTCTGCCACAACCAACGAAAGAGGCGAGTACACTATTCCCTTGTTGGGTGTCGCCAACTACAACGTCCAGGTCGAGCTCCAGGGTTTCCAGACCGCGATAGCCAATGACGTCCGGCTGCAAGTGGACGAGCACCGCGAGTTGGATTTCAAGCTAAACCCGGCAACGGTCCAAAGCAGCGTGGAAGTAAACGCCACAGCGGTGTCTATCCAGACCTCGGATGCCACGCTCGGTCAAGTGATCACAACTCAACAAGTAGCCGATCTGCCGTTGAACGGCCGCGACTTCGTACAGCTTGCCACGCTGACGCCGGGCGTTTCTCAGGAGACCAACCCGAACAGCTTTTTCAACGGCGGACCGAGCAGCGAAGCATCCGCGCGCGGGTCCTACTCGCTTTCGGTGGGCGGATCGCGACCCAACAGCACCGATTGGCTGTTGGATGGCAACGACAACAATGAGCTGACGTCCGGCGCCATCTCGATTCTGTCCTCGATCGATTCCATCCAGGAATTCAAGGTTCTCACCTACAATTATTCGGCCGAATGGGGAACACGCGGCGGGCCGACGGTCTTGGTGACGACCAAATCGGGAAGCAACCAGTTCCATGGGAGCCTCTTTGAGTTTTTGCGTAACACGGATCTGGATGCGCGCAGCTTCTTTGCGACTTCAACCGAAAAATTCAATCTCAACCAATTCGGCGCATCGTTCGGCGGGCCCGTCAAGAAGGACAAGGTCTTCTTCTTTATGGATTACGAGCAGAAGTACCAGCGCCACGGGATCCCGTTTACCGGCGTCATGCCGACCGCTGCCATGCGCAACGGGGATTTCACGGATAACGCGTTCGGCCAGCCCAACACGCTTCAACTGAACAATCCAACCCAAAGCACGCCGACACCCTTGATGTGCGACTCGTCGGGAAATGCGTTGCCAACCGCCGCGGATGGAAGCCAGACCGCGGGAACGCCCTGCAACAAGATTCCCCAAAGCCTCATCAGCCCGATTGGCCGTGCGTTCACGAACATCTATCCGCTTCCCAACGCCAACAATGCGGCGCTCGGCTACAACTATGTGAGCCAGCCCGTGCGGAAGCTGGATGAAGGCAAATTCGACGTCCGCTTGGACGAAAACCTATCCGCTAAGGACACCTTGTTTGCGCGCTTCAGCTACGATCAAGCGCAATCCTACGTGCCCGGCGGAGCTCCGGGCTTGGCCGAGCAAGGGTCCTTTGCCAGCAATCAGAGTATCGGCAATCACGCCCGCAATGCCGTGATCTCGGAAACTCACCTATTTTCGTCGAACACCGTCAACCAGATTAGCTTCGGGTACAATCGCATCTTTGACTACATCGTCTCTCAAGGGCAGGACAGCTTCTTAGCGCAGGCCATTGGCATCCCCAACGCCAATCTTGGAACCACTGTCAGTACGGGCCTCACCTCAGTGGCGGTATCAAGCCCTTACTGGTCCTTGGGCGATCGCGGTTATACGCCGTTCGTCGGTGGTACCAACGTCTGGACTTTCTCGGATTCGCTCGACAT
The DNA here is from genome assembly GCA_003132905.1 of Bryobacterales bacterium. Next base: position 24,090 of record PKZC01000396.1, read on the forward strand.
GGTTCGCGGCAGCCACGATTTCCGCGTGGGCTTAAATTTCCGCGCCAATCAATTGAACGCCGTTGCCGTTGGATTTCCGAATGGATACTGGGTCGTGAGCGGCCAGTTTACCGGGGACCCCGCAGCCGACTTGTTGACTGGTTGGACCTCCATCGGCCTCCACGACCAGGAGTTCGGCGGCACCGTTACCGGCCGCCGATGGAAACTGTATCGGCCGTTCGCCGAGGACAACTGGCGCGTCACGAAAAGCCTGACCTTGAACCTTGGATTGGCCTGGGCGATGATGACGCCTCAAACCGAGGTGGGCAACCGCATGTCGGACTTTGATCCCGCCACGGGACAATTCCTCATCCCTGGTGTGAATGGAATCGGCGCCAGCGCTGGTATCCACATGGATTGGACCGCTCTCGAGCCTCGCGTCGGCGCTGCCTGGAAGCCCTTCGGCAACAGCAATACGGTGGTTCGCGGCGGCTACGCCATTTTCCACGATTCTTCCTGGAACCAGGGTGATCAGGGCTTATGGCAGAATCCGCCCTTCTACGGAGAATCGTTCGAGGCGGGAGGCAACATGTCGCAGGGCTTTGTCACCTACGCCACCCCTCCCGCTCCGGCCGATTTTGGAGGCACCATCCTCTCGCAAGACCGAAACTTCAAACAGGGCAGAATTCAGCAGTTCAACGTCAACGTGGAGCAGCAGATCCCCGGACAAATCGTGCTGACCATGGGCTATGCCGGATCGCGCGACTCGCATATTCTGGAATACGGCAACAATATTAACGTGGGATCTCCCAGCGCATGCGGGACCGTGAGCGGATACACGCTAGGCTGCGGTCCCAACGGAGCGGCCTTCGGCGTACCTTACACGGCGTTTCCCTTCTCGGACATCCAAGCCATTTTCGACGCCGGCCGTGCGCACTACAATTCTTTGCAGATCAAAGCCGAAACCAAGAGCGCGCGCTACGGAATCTACGCCCTTGTCGGCTACACCTATTCGCGCTCCTACGATACCGGCTTCAGCGACGGGCTGGGGAGCGTCATCGGCGCTACCTACTTCCCGCTGCCGAATTGGCAAAACTTGGACTGGGGACTCTCGCAAATCAATCTGAATCAGAATTTCACTGCCAGCGTCATTTATCAGCTTCCGTTCGGCAAGGGCCGAAAGTGGGGCAGCAACTGGAACGGCGTCGCAAATTCCCTGGCAGGCGGCTGGGAGCTGACGGTAATCGAACATGCCACTTCTGGGTTTCCTGTTTTCGTAGTCGACAGCAGCACTTCATCCGGCGCGGGTTTCCTGAACGGGAATTTCCAAACTCTCATCCGCCCGAATATGACTTGCAACCCGGTGCTGAGCAATCCGACGCTTTCCGATTGGTTCAACGCGAGCTGCTTCTCGGCGCCGCCGGTTGGCGAGCTCGGCAATGCGCCTCGAACCCCGCTTTCCGGGCCCGATTTCGTGAATACGGATTTCTCCGTCATTAAGCATTTCGCACTGCCGCGCGAAGGAATGCGGCTCGATTTCCGGGCGGAGTTCTTCAACCTGTTCAATCATCCGCAATTCGGCTCGCCTGGCGGCAACGGTTATGGGGCCGACTTCGCTTCTCCGTCGACTTTCAACGTCGTCAACTACACGGTAAATAATCCGCGGCTGATACAGTTCGGCCTCAAGCTCGCATTTTGAGCGAAAACGGTAACACAAGAGTAATCACAGATTCACATTTTGGTGTTGTTATGTTTTTAAATGCGGGACGTTCTCGTCACCATGCTGGGCCACAAACTGCCCGTGCCCGTGGAAGGGGCCATCGAAAAACTGCTTTTGATGGACCGTTTTAACCGGCTGTACGGAGATACTCCCGGCCCCGGTGCCGCGCCCATTGCCCAGCGTTCCCTCGAGCTCCTAAACGTCCATCCGCAAGTCTCGGAGCGCGACCTGGCTCTGATTCCCAAGCAAGGGCCGGTAGTGGTGGTGGCCAATCATCCGTTTGGAATGATCGAAGGCGCGATTCTTGCCTCCGTGCTTCAGGCGCAGCGAGCCGACGTCAAGATCATGGCGAATCATCTGCTCGCCGGCATGCCCGAGGCCGCCCCGTTGTGCATCTTCGTAGATCCTTTCGGAGGCGCGGATGCGTCGCGCGCCAATCGCAAGGGGCTGAAGAATGCTATCGCGTGGCTGAAGGGAGGCGGTTTGCTGGCGGTATTCCCGGCCGGCGAAGTGTCGCACTTGAATCTGAAGGAGCGCACCGTCACGGACCCCCAATGGAACCACAGCGTAGCTCGCCTGATTCGCATCACCGGCGCCACGGTGGTGCCGATGTACTTCCTAGGCGTCAACAGCCCGCTATTCCAATTGTTGGGCTGCCTGCATCCTTGCATGCGAACGGCGCTGCTGCCGCACGAGTTTTTCAACAAACAAAACCGCAGCATCGAGCTTCGTATCGGCCATCCTATCGCGCCGGCCAAGATTCGCACTTATCAGGATGACGTCGGCCTGATTCGCTATTTGCGGCGGCGCACCTACTTGCAGCAAAATCGCGAAGCTCCCCAGCAGCTTGCCGTAACGCATTCCCAACCGCAAGCTTCTGAAGCGATCGGCGAGCTGTTGGCCAGCGAAGTTTCGCGCCTGGCGCCGGAACGCACCCTGGTGGAAAACGACGATTTTGCAGTGTTTCTCGCCAAAGCAGACGAGATCCCAAATGTTTTACACGAAATTGGCCGCTTGCGCGAGGTAACCTTCCGGAAAGTGGGCGAAGGCACCGGCAGGCCAATCGACTTGGATCGCTTTGACCATCACTATTGGCATCTGTTCGCCTGGCAGCGGCATGCCCGCGAAGTAGCTGGCGCTTACCGGCTGGGCCCATCCGAAGAAATTCTTGGACGCTTTGGTCCTACCGGGTTTTATACCAGCGAGCTTTTCCAATGGAAGCAGTCCTTCATGGACCGCATCCGGCCCGGGCTGGAATTGGGACGCTCATTCGTGCGCCCGGAATATCAAAAGACCTACGCGCCTTTGCTGATGCTATGGAAAGGTATTGGTCAATTCCTGGTACGGAATCCACGCTACAAATTGCTGTTCGGGCCGGTGAGCATCAGCAACGGCTACAGCGCCGCCTCGCGCCACCTGATGGTGAAGTTCCTAAGCGCCTACCGGCGATCGCCCGAGTTCGCGCCTCTGGTGCGCGCCCGCAATCCATTCCGCCAGCGGCCATCGAAACTCGAAGATGAGTTGGTGGACGCCACCGCCTGGGACATGGAAGAACTCTCGGTGTTGATCGCGGATTTGGAGACCGACCGCAAGGGCGTGCCGGTGTTGCTGAAGCAATATCTGAAGCTGGGCGGTGAACTGGCTGCGTTTCACGTAGACCGGCGCTTCGCCAACGCGCTGGACGGCTTGATTGTCGTCGACCTGCGCAAGACCGATAGCCGCGTACTGGAACGCTACATGGGCAAAGAGGGCGCGGCGCAATTCTTGAGCAACTAACCTCTGAGAGCGCGGAATTTGGCAAGCGACGCACGCGCCCGCTTCCGCATCATGGATTCAAATGAAACGCGCGGCACATCGATCAGCTTGCGCATTTCGGCGCTGCGCAGCAAGCGTTGGGTAGCGCTAGGCATGCGCGCGACAGCACGGTCGAAAGCGCCCGGCGATGCTGCTTGCATTCCAGCAATCGCGCGATAATAACCCTGCTGTCCTTTTAGCTTTTGGCAGCCAATCACCAACGCGGCGAGCACTTCGTCAATCTCTTCCAGCTTGGCGACAATTGCGCCCCAATCGTCCAGGAAAGGGCATAGTGGAAGCAGAGTGGCCGGCGAGCGCCGCAGCGCCTTCACCGGACGAAGGGGATAATGCCGGTGGCCCTCGGCTGAAAGCCCCGTGTCCTGGTACATACGAACTGCTAAATCGAAGCGGCCTCGAGTGGTGAAGTGCTCCATCAACGGCAGCGTTACCGGCGTCTTCTTCCAGAAGCCCATGCCCTGAGTGAGGTCGCCACGGTTGTGAGCCAGCGTCATCGCCAGACGGAGTAAGTCGAGTTCGCCGTCGCGTTCGGCGGCCACCTGATCGAAGACAGTTTGTTCCCGAAGAATTTCAGCTTCGATGGCTGCCTGCGCTTGCTCCGCCGATGCCGTGTCGCCGAGTTCCAGCATGCGGCCCAAGCCACCCGCGATGGCGCTCCAGTGTTCCCCGTTGTGTCCGCTGACGCCGCGAATGGAGCGTGTTGAGATGCCCTCCTCGGTCCACGCGCGAGCGTCGAGCGCGAAGCGCAGCATCGGCTTCAGCACTTCGACGTCGGGCGTTTCGCGCCATGCCATGCCGCGGATTTTCGTGTCTACATCCGTCGGAACGTACGTCGCGACGGTGGCATGATGACAGGCCAGGCAAAGAGCGAAGTAATCCTGCAGCTGTTCAGCCTGGTTCAGATCGGAGCGGTGAATGTTTTCCCAACTCGCAAGGATGCGCAGAAAGCCGTCCGGCGTTCCGCTCATTTCGATCAGCCGGCCGGATTCCGGCGCCGGCACGCGCGCTTGCAGGTAGGGCGCGGTGTTATGAACCTGCGAGAGCAGCGTTTCCGGAGAGATCCATTTCGCCCAGGCCTCTCGCTGCGGTGGGGTCTGTAATTCGGACAATTTACTAGTATCACGCAGTCGCCAGCAGGCCACGCCGGCGCAGGTCCGGAAAGATGACATTGCGAAGGCTCGGCGCAAGCAGCGCAGCGTCATCCTCAGCACCGAACCAAATCAGGTCTTGTATTTCAGAGTGCGGGGCAGGCGTGCCTGCGAGGTCTCCCGCGTATAGTTCAATCGTTACGGTCTTGCCTTCTTGTCCGGCAGCAGGGCTTTCGTATTCGCCAAGGTAACGGAGATTGGAGACTTCCACCTCGCCCAATTCTTCACGGCATTCGCGCCTCAGGCATTCTTCTGCCGTCTCGCCTGGTTCCAGCGTGCCACCCGGCAGAATCAGTAGTGACGTGGTGTACTTTTTGCGGCAGAGCAGCACGCGACCATCTTTCAGATAGAGCAATCCGGCTTTGTGATAGTCCGCCAAATTTATTGCAGGATCGGGAAACGTTCGAAATCCTCGGCCACAAAGAGGCTTCCTTCCGTTACTCCCGCAGGAGCTTCTCGCTTTAATGCAGCGCCGAGTTGGCCCGCGTTGATTCTGCCCGCGAGAAATGCTTGGAACGCGGCAGTGACCTGTTGAACTTCGTGAGCCGATTCGTGCACGAATTCCAGACGAAAGTGGCGAACACCCGCCTTGCGCCAGGATTCGATGTGCGCGCTTGCTTCCTGCGCTTCAGCTCCGAAGACCGTGTTGCGGCAGCCCACGTCGGCGAGTACCGGATGCGCGCGGCCTTGTGGATCTCGCAGTGCCACCCGATGTTGTTCGCATGGCCGGCCGCAATCGCGATACGTCGTGCCGGTGGAAAGGAAGCGGCAAAAGACGCAATGCTCGGTATGGAAGACGGGCAGATGCTGATAGGCAATCGCTTCTATCCGCTCAGGACCGATGGTTCCTGCTAATGCGGAAATCTGCGCGGCGTTCAGATCGTGCGTCGGGGTAAGCCGCTCCAGGCCTAATGCGAGATACGCCTCGGCGGTCAGCGTATTGGCTGTATTCAGGCTGAAATCACCGATTAACGGTTGGCTTGCGGTCTCCCTGAGAGTTTGGAGTATGCCGGTACTGCGAATCAGAATCGGGCATTCGAGACTTACCAGGAAATCCACAATGCGACTCTCACCAGGTTTCAGAATACGCGGGCTGGCCACTCGAACCTGCACCCCGGCTGCCTTCAGACGTTGCACCGAGGGGCGCAGGCCGTACAGATCCAAATAATCCAAAGTGATGCTGTCGGGCTGGGTGGCGATTGCCGCTTCCATCTGTTCGGGGTTGCGGACCAACAAATGGACATGAGCGGAAGCAGCTGCCGCCGGGCGCGTTTCGCGGCGAAGCTCGGGGGCGGGATGAATCATCCGCCTCAGAGGACGCGCTTGCAGCTCCGTGAGCTTTTCGACAGCCTCACGCCGCATTCGATTCAACACCGACACGGGCACAAACACGGAGCCGGTGATTTCAGCGCTGAGCGCCGCGAGTTCGTAGGGCGTGTTGCCGAGCCTGCCCAGTTGCTCTTTGAGCGCTTCTTCTGAGAGCCCGCGATTCTGCGCCGCGTTGAGCGGATCATGGGATTCCACCATCACGGAAAGTCCGCTCGGCAAAGTCCATCGAGTGTGCAGTGGTTGGTTCTCCGCCGCTGTCGCGTGCACTGTGAGCGGCTGCTTTGAGACTGGCGTCGCGGGTTCAAGGAAGGGGCGCGCCACCCGATCCAGGTCAGGGTCGTGCGTCCGCCACACCAGATCGCCAGCCCGGATGCGGCGGCCATTCACTGCGTTGTTAGCGAAGCTTAGCTCCAGCGTGCCGTCGAGCTGCGGCGAGACGTGGTAGACACGGCCCCCTTCTTCGTCTTCCTCGGGACTGCGCCAGTCGGCCGCATCGAACACAATGCCATCGCCCGCTTTCAGAGGAGCAATTGAATGCGCGGCCGCCGGTTCAACGTACACGCCCGAATCGCGCACAGCGATGACGGTGCCGATATGCACACCGCGATGGCGTGGGCTCCGGCCGTTCACAACGTTCTGATGGTTCACCCCAGAGATGAAATGTGGACCAAGTCCGCGAGAATATACCTGCTCCAGTTCCAATTCCTGGCGCGGTGTGATGGACAATGGCCGGCCCAGCCATGCGTCGTCGACAGCCTGGCGGTAAGCGCGGGTGGTCAGGGCCACGTAATCGGCGCCTTTGTAGCGACCCTCGATTTTCAAGCATCTCACCCCGGCAGCAATGATCTGCGGCAGATGCTGCAATGCTGACAGATCACCCGGAGACAGAAGATAACGCGCGTCGGCTAGCGGTTTCCGTACACCATCGACCAGCATTTCGTAAGCCAGCCGGCAGGCCTGAGCGCATTGGCCGCGATTGGCGCTTCGTCCACCCCATGCTTCCGACGAAAAACATTGGCCGGAGTAAGCCACACAGAGCGCGCCATGCACGAAGATCTCGAGATCAGCCTTAGTCTTGGCATAGATTGCGGCCACTTCGTCCAAAGATAATTCGCGAGCCAACGTAACGCGATGGGCGCCCTGCGACAGCGCGAACTCCACGCCTTCCGCGCTGGTAATGCTGGTCTGCGTGGAGGCGTGAAGCTCCAAATCCGGAGCAATCTGGTGTGCCAGCTTCAGCACGCCGATATCCTGCACAATAAGCGCGTCCACTCCGGCTTCGGCGATGGAACCGAGGGCCCGCGCGGCTTCGGCGAGTTCGTGCTCGAAGACCAGGGTGTTGAACGTCAGGCAACCCCGTACGCCCCGCCGGTGCAGCGTTTGCATTACATCGGGAAGCTCGCTGAGTTCAAAACCAACCTTCGCGCGAGCGCTAAAGTGTTTGAGTCCGAAATAGCAGGAATCGGCGCCCGCTTCGATGGCCGCGTGGAGCTGCGGCCAATGCCCGGCCGGACTCATTACTTCAGGTTTCCTGGGAAACTGCATGGACTTCTTAACTACGGGTAGCGTGGGGGATCTTCAGAATTGGTATTCCGCCGGCGTGATGCCTTTGGCCCGCAGATACATCTCTGCCGACGCGCGATGGTGAGTAGTGTGGTCGAGCATGCCCATGAGCAATTCGAGCCCAGTCATGGTGCCCTCTTCACTCTTATATGTTTTCATGATCTGATCATTCGTCAGCTTCGACACTTGTTCGATGGCGTCGTCAAACGATTTGCCCATAAACGCGAGCACGTCCTTCTTTTTCAGCGACGCAGGCTTGGACGGATTCGGCTGCTCGCCGGCCAATGGCGAGACAAAAACCGCCAAGGATTGCGACAAATGAACCATTTGCTCGGCAAAGCTCATTTGGGGAGGCGTGAGCTTGAAATCGTACGTAGCTTCCGGCATCTGCCCGGCGACCTTCAGCGTAAAATCGCGCGAGATCTTCAGGTGTTTCAGAACGATCGCTTTTACATCGCTCTGGGCGGCTAAGGGCAGCGAAGCGGAGAAAACCAGGGCGAGAACCAGACCGGTGGAACCAATTTTCGTGAGGGGCATAGCTAAAGTATCTCACCGGCAACCCCCATCGCGGGCCGATGTTAGAGTTCGGGTTTGCCCTGGAACTGCATCTCTTGAACCAGGAAGTGCTGCGAAACCTGAAGCCGCCCGATGAGCGCGCTAAATTCGACGACGCTCTCGTTCTTGCTGATTTCGGCCGAGAGCGGGAACAGGTATGTGACCAGCACGTTGCTCTCTAACTCGAAAACCTCTACCCGGGATGGGTAAACGTCTTTCTTGCCTTCGCGACGTAAGAACGCCGATTCCCTGAGGGGTTTCCCGAGGCTGGTTGGATCGCCCTTGGCGAAACTGGCGGGAACGCCGTAGACGGCGATGATGTAGCCGTCATCGGACAAGGTGGGCGGCTGGGCTTCTCCCGTCTTTAGCTCCGCAACACGGACGGGAAGAGCGCTCTCCCAGCGAACCAGTAATCGGATGATCTGCGCCTTGGAGGGAGGTGTAGGAGCCGCGGTGAATACGCTTGTCGGCAGGATTGGACGGACCCGTTTGTCGTCGATTCCGTCGTACCCGACGCCTGTGGGCTGGCCCATGTTGCCACCTGCTCTGCGCTCGTCTTCGCTTTGCCGGCGGGCGATTCCCGCCACGGTGGTCTTAGCCCAAGGAGAGTTCTCAAGAACTACCCACGCGTCGCCTTCGGTCCACACTGCGCTCGGTTTGTTCTGCCAGGCCGCTCTCGGAGCGCCAGCGGCCGCCATCTGGGCCTGCGTCTTCTGCGCAATCGGCACAAGTGCCATGAGTCCAGCCACCAGCACGATTGCCCGCTTTTTTCGAGAAAGAGTTTGTTGAGTTTTCATCTTTTCCTCGCACACCGAGAGTCCTAGAGGTCGAGCTTGCCCTGAAACTGCATTTCGCTGGGATAGAAGTATTGCGCCACATACAGCCTTCCCATTTGGGCTGCGAATTCGATGCGTTTGTCTTGCATGGCGATCGTTCTGGTGCGTGGAAACAGATAAAGTACGGTGGCCAGTCCGGCACCCGACGACATGATGTCCACCTTCGCCGCCGTCAGATCCTTCATCCCCTCGCGCTTCAAGACACCAAGTTTCTTTAGATCCGCGGACTGGCCAGCCTCGTCCAGCCGACCGGCGTCAATTGGCACACCGTAGACGGCAATCGCATAGTATTCGCCGTCCCAGCCGGGAGCATTGGGATCTTCTAACTTCGATTCCGCCGTGCGCACCGGAGACGCGCTTTCCCATCGGAGTACCAGATAACCGGGCTTTTTGGTTGTGGAATTGGTACGGTGGCTGCTTCCGCCGACCAAGCTGGACAGTTCGAGGCTGTCCAAGCCCACACTCTTGCCTCCGCCCATTTTTCCTCCCGCGCGCAGTTGGTCTTTGCTCGGTTGAAAAAGCAGGCTTGCAGTAGCTCGCTTCACCCAAGGGGAGTTGCGCAGCACCTGCTTGGCGTCGTTTACGTCCCACTGCGCGATCGGTTTGTTTTGCCAGGACGGGGCTCCCGCCATCAGCAACACGGTGGAAGAAAGGAACAGGTAAAAGGTCTTTGTTCGATACATGGTTAGTAAGTCTCCACAACTAGATACGGCAAGGTGCTCTCATGAACACCTTGCCGTCACTGCAGGCCTAGAGTTTCACCATCAAGGAGAGAATCCACCGGCGCTCTTGTTTGACAAGATCGGGGGCAAATCCGGGAACGAACGATCCAGGAGGGCCGCTATTCACATAAAGCCCGGGAGTGGTTTGAGGAGTTATGCCGCCGGGGCCGGCAAAGTACGGAACGTTGGAGCCACGTTGAGTAAATTCAACGTGCCACGTCACCCATTGGCTGGGAAAAAAGTCGGCGCCGATCTGGAAATCATAGGCCTTGAACGGTTGGCCTGGATTCTGAGTGAAGTAGGGCGTCCCGCTGGTTGCCGACGCACCGTTGATCGGGGGAAGAAGAACCAGGTAGCGCCCGGGATTGTTCATGACGCCACCGCCGACTTCGAAGGCGAACCTATCTTTATCGAACCACCAACGGTTATAGCCCATGATGCCCATAAAGTTCTGCGCGGGTGTTTGCGAGTTGCCGCTCTTGCACACCACTCCGCCTCCGCTTTCGCATCCGATGTCCTCGGTGAGCGTGAAGGCCGCCCGATGCATGAACTTGTTGGGATTCTCGTAGTATTTGTACTCCTGGCTGTCGTCAACGTGATAGCGCGAGCGATACGGGTTGCCGAGCGTATCGCGGCCCAGGGCGTAGGTGTTGAACACGAAGTCGAGGTTTTCAGTTGGCCGCCACAGGATCTGGCCGCCCAGTCCGTGCCTGCCGTTGTACTTGGCGTAAGTCTGCCACCCGTTGATGAACCAAGGCTCGATTTTGAGCTTGTTAGTTGGAAACCATTGGGCTCGGAAACCGGTAAAGAACCACGGCGTGTTCGACGACACATAGGACGGCTGGTACATCCAGTTATCGAAGCTGTAATAGCTGAACAGGCCGATAAAGGAGAGGAAGTCACCCACCTGGAGGTTGAGGCCGTGATTCACATTGATGTGGTAGCCGGCATACATTTCCGATAGGTAACGGTAGGCATCGGCGAGGTCCCATTGGCCCTGGCTATAGCTGGAATCATTGCGCGGCACTGCCGTGGAAACGGAACCGAACTGCGTCAAGATGCGACCCTGCATATTGCCGGCGTGAAAGTCGCCGCCGACATTCAGAGCCTGGATATTGAACTCTCCCGTCCGCTCACCCTCGGTGGTCCCAATGAGAGTGTGATCGATGGGGTGGTTATAGTCGTACATGTAGTTGGTGTCGACTCTGAACTCACCCGAGAAATACTTGCCGTCTAAAACTTCGTCATGGTTGCGCGAATTGGATAGCATCCAGGTAAAATCGGCGAACGCGAACGGCGTCTCTAAGTCAACCGCAGGCGCCGCCGGCGCGGCAGCATTACCCGCCGGGGCTTCGGGCTGCGACGAACTTTGGTCCGCCGTCAAGGGGAGGCCAGCTGCTGGATTTGGTTCCGCTATCGCTGCTACCGCCCGCGATGGATCCGTCGTCCCAGGTGGCAATACTGAGCCCGCGGTGCCTGGAAGGGGGCTCGCGGGAGCCAGGGACGATGGGGCGGCCGTCTCTCCTCGCGCCGCCTTCAGTTGTTCCTCTAATTTCTCAATACGCCTTTTCATGGCATTGAGTTCGTCAACAACGCCTAACTCACTTTGTTGGGCGCTACTTGTTGGCGAGCTGGGCCCCGTGGTTGTAGTCTCGGGCGGAGCTTCGGCCCGGGCGACTACCTGTGGCGATGAAGCAGTCTGCGCAGTCAACAGCTGGCCAGCCAGTAGGCCCGCTACTGCGGTTGTAAAGACAGCTCGTTTTAGCATGCGCACACCTATCGCGCGATTCTGCATGTCTCCATGCTCCTTTGTTAGTCAGAATTGAAGCGAGTACGAAACCGTCGTATTAGACGGATGGTGGACACTGGACTGGAGGTGCCAACCCGCCTTGCCTGACGTGGGCGGCGAAAAATGATCGGTTGTGATGCGCAGACTACTGAAAAACGCTTTCAGTTACGCCACAACAGATCCCTGATGAATCACTTGTTCGACTAGTATGCGACCAAGGACATAAAAAAGTCATAAAAGTTATAAAATTTCCGTTAAGAAGTCGTGAAGACCGTTCGGGTCAAGTAAGGACCGTACGGACCACTGGGACCAAGGTATGCCACGTCTCTGCGCGTAGATCAGGATGCTGTGACGGAGGGGCCCAGAGGGGCTTAGAGAGGCTTAGTTGGGCTCGACGGGCGCTAGCAGAGGGGGCGGAATCTCTTGGATATACCCCATCTGAATGGCCCGGCGCTTCCAGGTGGACAGTATCTGTTGGACGCGCTGGCGAAGAAGGCCATGCCTCTGCGCTATGCGATTGCAGCTCCATCCGAACAGGAAATAGAGTTGTACTGCCTTGTACTGGATATCAGGGCGGTCGTGTTTTGAGAAGGTGGGTACCTGCGAGGGAAAGCTGACCCGGTTCTGGCGAATTTTCCGCCGTAACTCGATCAGCGTACACTCCTCGAACTTTTCTGTGTTGCTCGAGTGCGGCGGAACAGCCGCTAACGGCGACCAACTCGACTGTACGCGATGATCCGTCGGAACGGGGGGAACTGCTATCACTCCAACGGCCATGGTATGGACAGTCTGGCGGAAAAGTTATGAAAAAGGCATAAAGATCCGCCAATCCCCACTAACTCGACGGCTCGTTCAAGGGAAGAGGCGAAGGCAAGCCGGAATCTGCCGGATTGTGAAACCGGTATCCCACCCAAGGCTCCGTTAGCAAGTAAAAGGGCTGTGCGGGATCATCTTCGATCTTTTTGCGAAGTATTCGGACGTAAGAGCGCAGGTACTCTAATTCCCCCCCATATTCAGGCCCCCAAACCGCACCCAAGAGCTTGGCATGGGTCATCGGAGCGCCCTGGTTTTTCATAAGGAAAGCCAGGAGATCGAATTCCTTCGGGGAAAGATGAATCTCTTCGGCGTGCTTCCATAATTTGCGGCGGCGGAAGTCCACCCGCAAATCGCCGACTTCCAGGTGGGTCTCCTCGGCCATGCTGTGACGCCGGGTCCGGCGCAGCACCGCGCCAATGCGCGCTACTAATTCGCGAAAGCGGAAAGGCTTTGTAACATAATCGTCCGCGCCAGCTTCTAAGGCGCGAACCTTGTCCTCTTCGGCGTCCCGTACAGTAACCATGATGATGCCGGTGTGGGGAGCAATAGAACGTATTTTCCGGCAAGCTTCCACGCCATTCAGTCCGGGCATATTGATGTCCAGCAGAACCAGATCGAATGTTCGCCGCTGCAGAAGTCCCACGGCATCGCTGCCGGTTCCAACTTCTTCCACCGTGTACCCGCCGGACGCCAATGAAGCGCGGATCACTTTCCGCAGCAACGGTTCGTCATCCACGACCAAAATGCTGAAGCTTGTCGCGGATGTCATCAATCCCGCTTTTCCGGAATCGGCAACGTCATGCAAAATATGGTCTTCTCCTCGCCCGAAAACTCAAGATTCAGCTCCAGGTTTCCGCCATGCGCGATAGCAATCTTGCGGGCCACATAAAGTCCCAATCCAGTTCCAGCCGTCATCCTTCGAGCATCCACTCCGCGATAGAAGCGATTGAATATCTGGGCGCTCTCACTGGCTAAGATTGGAATTCCGATACTCATTACTCTGAGCGAGATCGATTCGTTTTGCTCAGATATAGTCAGATCGACGTCCGACCCGGATGTGGAGTATTTGCAGGCATTGTCCAACAGTTGGCTGATGGCCAGGCGGAGTAGATCCGGATCTGCAAGAACAACGGTGGAGCGACATCCTTCCAGCACGTTAATGCGCCGATCACCGGACAATTTGGAACATTGACTTACCGCCTCCTCCACCACCACTGCTAAATGGGTTAGCTCCATCCAGGGTCGGATTTCCTCTTGCTCCAGCCGAGCCGTTCGAATAAGCCGGGTTGTCAGGCGGCCCAAGCGCGCAGCCTCGGCCTCCACGGTCTCGGCCATTTCCATGTGCTCTGTCCCGAGAGAAGCCGATTCCCGCAGGGCCCCGGCGGCCGCCAGGATGGTTGAGAGCGGAGTTTTGAATTCGTGGGCCAGTGCGTCGAGGATCACGGAGCGATACGATTCGGCTTGGGCGGCGGCGGCAGCCTGACTGGCATTGCGCACGGCGAGGCTTCTTTCCAGCAGAGCGGCCGCCAAGGCAGTTAAGGGGCCGGCCGTTAGGGAAGCATCTTCCAACCCTTCAAAACCCGCCGCGCCGGTTATTCTTCCACCGATCCGAATGCATCGCACGAATAATCCGGAGTCGCGGTCATCGTCGTTTTGCCCGCGCGTAAAGGCATCACGGGTTCTCTGCTCGAGGTTGCAATGAGAAATTCCCGCCACATGCAGTTCGCGGGTCTCCGCGTCAAACAGGCATGCCGCTCGAACGCCAAATGCGCCCCGAAACGGTTCCAGAAAATGGGTCCCCGTTTCGCGCGGGTCCGCAGCCAGCAGTTGTTGCGCAACCTCGTATAATTGCTGAGTCTTTTGGTTCTGGGCGTAAGACAATTCGGCTTTGTCTCTTACTTTTGAAACCAACCGCGTAATCACGAGCGCCGTCGCCAGGAAGCAGAAAAGCGCCAGGATGTTGATTGGACTGCCTACTCGAAATGAGAGGATCGGGCTAGTGAAGAAATAGTCCAGACTGCCGAGCGCAACCACCGAAACGAAACAGCACGCCAGGAAATCTCCGGTCAAAGATTGCAGGACGATTAATAAGAGGTAACAGAGGCTGGCTGCTGCAAAATTGAATTCCAGGCGGAACCCGATCCAGGTGATGACGACAACGCCCAGCGCTCCCAACGCACACCACTGCGCCGACTGCGGAGGATGCAGGGGACGCTCGAATTTTTCCGGCCGTTTTGACCATGCCGAAAAAACCTCGCGGATCGCAACTTCCGGGCTTAGCCGCACCCCCGAAGTTGGCGCTGGTCTCACCTCCGGGGTACTTAGAGGCAAGGCGGGGTGCTCTTTCCGACACTACTCCCTGTGAACAGAAACCAGGGGATCGGGCGTCCTAGTTTAGGTTTTGCAACTTGAAAAGCGATGCAGAGTGACGGGGCTGCAGCACATCCGCGGTTGCCCTGAACGCATGGCGTGATACACGTCGTACCTTTCAGAGACATCACTGGGCACTACTCTCCTTAGCATGATTACAGCTTGCAGTATGCGGGAAGAGTTATAAAAAACGCATAAAGATCGGGTGACTTTGAAACCAGAATGGGAATCTTGTCGGGAATCAGCCGGAAGGCATCGGTGCCCCAACTATTCATGTGATATCGTTAAAACAAAAGGGCTTGTAAGGAATTTATGGCTCCGCTCCACCCGTGATGATCGAAAATCACGCCGTCCGCCATCGATGGCCCGGTATTCTTCGGGTCTGCGCTCCTCTAATGCTCGTCGCAATTTGCACTTGGACGGCGTTCCACTTCCGGCTGAACCTGGCTACGATGGGGTTTCTCTACCTCATTCTGGTAATTGCCTTCGCAATTCGCGATGGGTTCTGGATGGCCACGTCCATCTCGATTGTTTCAGCGCTCTGCCTGAACTATTTTTTCGTCCCTCCCCTTTTTAGTCTTTCCGTAAGCGACCCGGCTAACTGGGTCGCCCTGGTTGCATTCGAACTGACTGCCCTGGTGATTAGCCGGCTATCCAAATTAGCCAGCGATAGAGCGGCGGAAGCGATTCGAGCGCGCAGCGACGCGGAGAGACTTTATGACGTATCGCTGCGGGTCTTCCAATTGAATCGGTCTCAGGATCCTGGCAAGCTGCTTGCCACCGTTATTTGCGAGGTCTTCGATCTGAATGCTGTTGTCCTGTTCGACGCACCATCGTGCAACACCTACTCGGCGGTGGGTGCAGGCAGGGAGGATTCCTCCAGCGAGATTATTTCGCTTGCCGAAGCGGGGGCGCGCCGCGTATTCCTGGAAGATTCCAACGAATTCGATCCGGTCCGCGAAATCAGGTTTTGTTTGCTGCGCTCGAGTCTGGGGCCGTCCGGTGGTCTGGCCGTGTGCGGTCCGGTACAGCCGCTGATCGCCACCGCCTTGGCCTCATTGTGCGAGATTACGCTAGACCGGTACCGAGCGGTAGAGGGAGAATGCAAGGCGGAGGCTATTCGCCAGGGGGAGCAATTGCGCGCCGCGGTTCTGGACTCGTTGGCCCACCAAATTAAAACCCCAGTTTCAACTATTTGGGCGGCCAGTTCCGGCCTTCTCGCTTTGGGAGGACTTTCAGAGACCCAGGAAGTCCTCATGGGTCTGCTGGATGAGCAATCGGAGCGATTGTCTGAAATCGCGTCGCAGCTTGTGACCACCGCAAGGCTCGATGCCTCTGCCGTTGCGCCTAAACGCGAGCTTCTGCGTCTTTCCGACGTAGTCGACGCGACAGTCCAAACTCTTGACCAGCAGAACGCGTACCCGCGCTTGCGCATTTCCTACGCCGATCAAGAGATGCCAATATTGGGCGATCGCAGGCTCATTTCGAACGCTCTAGGGCAAATCATTAACAACGCGTTTAAGTACTCGACACGCAATACACCAATTACCATACGTGTCGGGTCAGGCACCACCGGCGCGACGGTTTCAGTACAGAATGAAGGTCCCACGATTCAACCATCTGATCGCGACCGCATTTTCGACCGGTTTTATCGGTCTGAAATAATTCGCCGGAAATCCTCTGGATCAGGGTTAGGCCTATCCATCGTGAAAAGAGTCGTCGAGGCCCATGAGGGTAGCGTGTGGGTTGAAAGCCAAGCGGGAACAACTACTTTTTCCCTTGCTTTTCCGGTAGCTCCAGAGGAAATCCTCACAGGAGATCGCCTGCCGGACGCGCATAGCTGACGCGTTTCGAAAGCGAACGCAAGGAAGCTAGCGGTTCGTGCTCAGCCAGCGCTGACGTACCCGCTGATCGCTAGTCGTGATTCGCGGCAGGCTGGGGCGCACACTCTCCTATGAGACAAACGATTGCGTACTGTCCGCCGTAAAAAATGAACTTAACGGTCTGGGGCGCCGGCGCAAACTCACCGTCAACGTATTGCACGGCGCGAATCGCCAAGGCGTTTTCGTAAGCGTCTGTCGCCTTAACCACTGCCGAACGCCAACGCTTGCTCAGTTTGCGGAAGACGTCGACGGGAATATTCGCCGTGGTGTTGGCCGCTAGAATACTGGTTCGCGCGACTATTCCCCTTGCCCTGTCCAGCGTAGGTTCGAACGCCTCAAGCTGCAGCTGGACCTCCAGCCAGTCGTCGAACGGGTCAGGACTCAGCGGCTGTCCCCCGCTTCTTAACGAAAAGGCGAACGATCCCATCTTGAACTCGTCCGCGTCTTCGAGGTCAATTTGGCGCTGCTCGAAGCCATTCAGGCTGGTTCTGAATAAAGAGTGATGCGGACCATACCCTAAGTTGGACAATGCCTCTCGAAGGTGTTGACGGTATGTCCTCGCCTCCAAAGCTTTTGCCAGCTCTTCGACTTGTTGGATTGCCTCTCGGAGATCGGACTCAGTCAGGTGTCTCTCGGACCCCGTTGGCGTTTGGAAGTTCGCATCAACTCCGCTCGGGGCGTGGGGAAAACCTTCCGCTGAGAGTGGAACAAAAGTGTCACAACAAAGAAAAACTAGCAGCAGGAAGCACAGCGATGTTCGGCGGACAGAAACCGGGGAGTCCATCTGTTCCTCCCAGGTTGCATTGAGCATGACTTACTCGCTAAGTTTCTCAGACCACTTTACCAAACGTGCGGCGTGTTCGACCGTTCTTTCCGAACGCTTCTACTGAGAGTAGTATCCGCTGCGCGCATAAACCTTCACCTTCGGGGCGTGTGATTTCACACGAATCCGATGCCACTTCCCGACGTCGGCGGATTGCGGAGGTTGGTAAGCGAGGACGTACTCGTTTCGGATGGCTTGACCTACTTTAATCATGGCTTCTCTTGCCTCGGGATTATTGGATGCGTGGAAGTGGAGGCCACCGGTTTTCTCCGCAATTTCTTCCAGCATCTGCGGCCCCTGCCGCTCGCGTGCCACATCGATGGGTTTCGCGGCGAGCCCGGGCCGGAATGGGACGCCATTGCCGAAGCCGGACACAATTCCATCCACAACAATCGAGTAAATTTGCACGTCGGCTTCCAGCGCCACGCGCATCAGGTCACCCTTTGAGTAACGACTGTTGTTGTCCATCCCATCGGAGATGATGAGCATGGCGCGGCGCGGCTGCCGCGCTCCCCGCATGCGGCTCAACGCAAGATAGACCGTATCGATTAGCGCCGTCATGCCACCTGAGTTGGTGAGTTCGATGTTTTTTTCCAGTGCTTCCGTATCGGTGGTAAAACCCGATATGGCCTCAGGTGTGGTGGAAACTGTGAGAAGGAAGAATTCGTCCTGCGGGTTAGACGCTTGGAAAAACGCTCTCGCGAGATCCTTCGTAAAGCCGATCGTGTTTCGCATGCTGCCGCTGGCGTCAAACACGAGCCCTACCGAACAAGGTGCGTCTTCACTGGTAAAGGCCGAGATCTGTTGAGGTATTTCGTCGTCGAACACAGTAAAATCCTGTGGTCGCAGACCGATGACTGTTTTGCCAGAATGGTCGATGACGGAAGTAGGGACCAGAACCATTTGCGTATTGCTGCGGAATGCCGCAGGCGTAACAGTCTGACCGTATAAGTCGTGTCCAGCCACCAACAGCAGGAGTGCCACCAAGGACCAAGGCCGAACCGTAGGCAGCTCCATCGTTAACGCAGTTTACGGCCAAAGTTATAAAAAAGGTATAAAGGACATGAATGTTACTCGAGCGGCGCTCGTGCCGGTGTGCCTGCGCTCATGCGCTGCCTTCATATATTATTTATGCTTTCAGGTTTTCACTAATGTATAGTTATCCCGTAACTGATTCCTGCGCCTGATACAAACGTCGTCGCGATGACAGACGGTCCACATAGAAAAACCATTCAGCGGTCTGTAGGATATGCCTTAGCAGGATCGGCCTTCGCGCTCTTGGTTGCAAGCGTGGGTGTTCGTTTACACGTGAACTTCGCAACCACCGGCTTCTTGCACCTATTGACTGTTCTGGTGGTCGCCATGGTGGCGGGTTTTTGGGAAGCCACCTTAACATCGGCAGTGGCGCTCGTCTGCCTGAACTACTTTTTCGTTCCGCCCGTCTACACGTTGTATGTAGCTGACCCTCAGAATTGGGTCGCGCTGCTAACTTTCGAATGTACTGCTCTTCTTGTGAGCAAGCTCTCGATTCAGAAGGAAAGGGAGGCGTACGCTGCAATTTTAGAACGCAGCCGCATGGTGAAACTCTACGAACTCAGCCGCCGGACTCTTCTGACGGACTTGCATCAACGTCCGGGTCCGCAAATAGTGGCGGACATTTGTGAGGTGATCGAAGTGGATACTGTCGCTCTGCTCGATGCCACGACATCACATGTGGATATGGCGGGGCCCGACGGTTCGGAATTAGCGCGTTTGGCCTGGGCGACCTATACATCTGATCGCGATGAAGATCACGCGAACGAGCTGACCTGGCAACGGGTGCTCAGGCCTGGACAAACTTCCATTGGGGCGGTCGTACTTCGGGGCGGAAATGTAAACGCGCTACTGGTGGATTCGACCGCCTCCCTGATTGCAGTCGCTTTAGAACGCATGCAGTCCCTGGACAAACAAAACCGCGCTGAGTTGGCTAGGCAGACCGAGCAACTGCGAACCACGGTTTTGGATGCACTGGCTCACGCCTTCAAAACTCCACTTACAGCGATACGAGCCGCCAGTTCCGGACTGCTCGAGTGCAGCGATCTAAGCCCCACGCAGGGACAATTGGTAGCCCTTATCGATGAAGAATCGTCAAAATTAAGCGCTCTGAGCACACGATTATTGCGGACCGCAAAACTTGAATCGTCCGCGACTAAGCTCCGCAGGGAGCCCGTGGTGATTCCAGAGTTAATTGAAGAGATACTTGCCGAACACGCGGATCAGCTAGATGGCCATCCAACCCGCTTTTCATTTTCCAGTCCGTTTTGCACGACGGACGGGGACCGCGAGCTGTTGGGCACTGCCATCGCGCAGGTTGTCGACAACGCGGCCAAGTATTCGGCGCCTGGTTCTCCGATTGCAATTCGAGTCGACGACGGCGCAGGTGAGATTCTCATCTCTATTCACAATGAGGGCTCCGAGGTCAGCCCCGAGGAACATGACCGGATTTTTGAACGGTTTTACCGAGGTTCCGGATCGGATCATGTCTCCTCCGGAACCGGCTTAGGTCTGTCGATCACTAAGCAAGCGGCGGAGGCACATCAAGGACGCGTGTGGGTGAGCAGTGAACGAGGAAAGGGCACTACGTTCTTCTTGTCACTTCCGTGCCATTCAGGGGATGCTGATGAAACCCACGAATATAACGCAGAATAACGCCGTCATGTGCGGTTTTTATGCCTTTCTTATGTGGCGTTTGCTAAGCTCCAGTTAAGCTTCGATTAGAGGCAGTGAAATAACAATTGAGCAATAAGATGATCCAAGACATTTCTTCAAGCTCCTGCACCGTGGCGTCGCAAGAAGCCATCCTCATCGTAGATGATGACGCATCGATCCGGAGCGCGCTTCACGTCACCCTAGGGATGCAAGGATTCAGTATGTGTGACGCCTCTAGTGGAGAGGAGGCTTTGCTGCTGGCCCGCAAAGTACCTCAAGACGTGGTTCTGCTAGACATGAACATGCCGGGTATGAACGGCCTAGAAACCTCACGGCAACTTCGAATTCTTATGCCGCGAACCGTGATAGTGATGTTATCGGTTCGCGACAGCCTGGAAGACAAAGTGCAGGCGTTGGAAGCTGGCGCCGACGACTATATCACTAAGCCCTTTCATCTTAGAGAGTTGACCGCGCGAGTGCGTGCAGCGCTCCGTCGCAGACAGCCGGTGGAAGAGACCAAGAGTGCAGTTATTCGTATCCTCGACATTGAGCTGGATGCGACCCGCCGCGAGGTGTATAAAGCCGGGCGCTTGATACATCTAACCCGCAAGGAATTCGATCTGATGTATCATCTGATGTCCAATGCCGGATTTCCGATGACACACGAACGGCTGTTGAATGCAGTCTGGGGTCCGGACTATAGGTACGAAGTAGAATATCTCCGCACTTTTGTGCGTCAGTTACGTAAGAAGATTGAAGATGATCCTGCGAATCCTGCTTATTTGCTGACGGATATCCAGGTGGGATATCGGTTTCGACCCAGCGACTTGGGGCGAACATAGGCGCGACACGTAGTGCGGCTCTGCCACGGTGGAGCAGGATGCCAACGCGATGCTGTTGGACTGTAAAAACGGCACGGTGCACCATCGGCGATAACGGAAATACCACGCTGATCGAGGGATCCGAGCGATGCTGGGAGAGTACGCCGGATAGATACTCATCGATACTCTATCTCCTATCCGTTAAAGTTGGTGCGGTCGAGAGGACTTGAACCTCCACGAGATTGCTCCCGCTAGCACCTCAAGCTAGTGCGTCTGCCAATTCCGCCACGACCGCGTTCGTGAAAAGCTCAAACCAGTTTACTTCTTGTTAGGCTGCGCCGGTACCTGGACGGGAGGAATCGTCACCGGGCTGCTGCTCAAGGGCACCGCTGGGGGAGAAGGCACGCCGCTTTTCGCCGGAGCCGATTTCGCGGCTGCTTTCTGGCGCTCCAAAACGCTGCCTGAGGATGCAGCGCCGCGTGTCGCCAAAATTGCCAGCGTGAGCGAAGTAATCATAAAAGTAGCAGCGGCCAGCGTGGTGGCTCTCGAAAGCAGCGTGCCAGAGCCGCGAGGCCCGAACGCCGTCTGCGATCCCATACCTCCAAAAGCCCCGGCCAGATCGGCGGCCTGGCCGCTTTGTAGCAACACAACCACGATCAGGAACAAGCAAACGATGATGTGGATCAGGGTAATAACAATGGTCATGCAAATCCTTACGAACGGTTCGGTGTTCTAGAAGTTGTGTGGAAACCGGCCGCGACTCGCCTTCAGTATAAACTAACCACAGTGACATTTGCTGAAGTAAGGGCCATGTTTCTAAAGGGCTGCCCGCTCCTTGCCCTTTCGGCTGCCTTGGCCGGTCCGCCTATTGCAACCAAACCATCCCAAGCTCTGGAAACAGTCTTGTCGGGAAACTATGCTCCCGCTGCTGGCTATCATTCTCGCGCCGCCATCTTGAATTGGAACATCGATCGCGGCAAGAACCTCGATGACATTAAAGAGCAGATCCGTCATAACAAGCCGGACCTGTGCATCTTTCAAGAAGTAGATTTGGGCGCCCGGCGTACTCACGCTGAAGACGTCGCCAAAGAGCTGGCCGAAACCTTCAGCATGAACTACGTGTTCGCTCCCGAGTTTGAGGAACTAGGTCAGGGAACCGCGGAAGAGCCGGCGTATCACGGCCAGGCTCTGCTCACCACGCTAGCCGTACGCTCGTCGCGCATGATCCGCTTCCAGCATCAATCGGGATTCTGGAAGCCGCGACGACTGCTCATCTCCAGCGTGCCGCTGCTCCAAAGGCGCGAAGGCGGACGCATGGCGCTGGTCACCGAGCTCGATAACGGCGGCAAGCCGCTGGTGATTTACGATCTCCATCTGGAGAGTAAGGGGACCGAACAGTTGCGCCTGGAGCAATTGAATGAGGTGCTCGACGACGCACAGCGTTATCCGCGCGAGACTCCGGTCATTGTAGCGGGCGATCTGAACACCTTGAGCTTTTACTCGCGCCTGATTCCGCGACTGCGAGAGGCTGGGTTTCGCAACGCACTGGGCGACCGGCGCATCAGAACGCACGTCATCGTCGGCGCGCTGGACTGGGTCTTCGTGCGCGGGTCCATCGAATGCGAGAACGGCCAGGTGCTCCACGTGCCTGGATCGGACCATTTTCCGATCACCGTCGACGTTCGTCTCTGATCGGACCTTGCCAGTTGTAATATGATGTCCCCCCAGGTTGTAATATCATGTCCCAGATGACGCGGTTCCCTACCTTATTTCTTTTGGCATCCGGTGCGCTCTTCGCGCAGCACAGCTATACCGCCGCCGACATCGAAGACGGCGGCCGTCTTTACCGCGTCCATTGCGTTAATTGTCACGGCCCCGATGGCAACGCGCTCTCCAACGCCGATCTCAGCAAGGGGAAGTTCCGTCACGCGCCCAACGGCACCGAAAGCGAACTGATCACGATTATGGAGAAAGGCATCCCCGGCACGGCCATGCCGCCCAACGAATCGATCAACGATTTCCAAGCAGCCACCATCGTCGCCTACCTGCACTCTTTCGCCGACAACCCTTCCCATCGATCGGGCTTGGTGGGCGATTCCGCTCGCGGTAAGGAACTGTTCGATCGCAAAGGCGGATGCCTGGCCTGCCATCGTGTAAATGGCGAAGGCTCGCGATTGGGACCCAACCTCACCCTCATCGGCGCGAACCGCCGCACTGTGGAACTGGAACGTTCTCTCATCGATCCGAACGCTCAAGCCGCCCCGCAGAATCGTTCCGTCCGCGTGGTAACAAAAGACGGGACGACGGTCACTGGACGCTTGCTCAACATCGACACCTTCACCATCCAGCTTCTGGATTCGAGCGAAAATCTTCGCTCATTCTCTAGGGCGGACCTGCGCGAATCCACCGTTCTCGACAAGTCGTCGATGCCTTCCTACAAAGACAAGCTCTCGCCTCAAGCGCTGGCCGACGTCGTTAGCTATCTGGCTTCGTTAAAGGGAATCGATAAGCAGTAGCGCGCTATTCATCAGGAATTTTTCAGCTCCACGCTGATCAGATGAATCTCGGACCCCGATACGTTTTCCACCGAGTGCGGCGGAAGACATTCGATCCAAGTTCCGGCCGAAGCCGTCAACATTCCCGGCACCGTGCGGCTATCGAACAGGACGTTGCCTTCGCCGTCGCGGCGCACAAAATCACCTGCCGCGATGGTGTAGTAAATCGCCGGCCAGCGATGGGTGTGTACCGGCACGATGTCGCCGGCGGGAATACGCGTGTCGAGCACGCGGACGCGATCGTTTTCTAGCACCAGCCGATGATATTGTGGCGCGGCGATCACCGCGTCCAGCGAATCCGGCCACGGCCAAGCCGCTGTGGCTGCCATCCTTACTTCACCTTCACGTCGGCGGCGCCACCCTTGTCTTTGGTGTAGTGCTTCACGTCCTGATTGCCTTCAATGCAGCCAAATTCCATCTGCTCGTACTTGGTATCGCTCGACTTATCCAGTTCCATCTCCATTTTGAACGGCTTGGTCAGCACTTTCGGATCTTCCACTGTGGCTTCGTATTTGATGGTGTTGGTATCCACGGGCGTGAAACGTTCCACCACGTGCTCGGCGTCGCTATGAAAATTGCCCACTGTGTCGAACCAGGTGCGATCGCTCAGATTAGTGGTATCCACCACCAGGGTGCCGCCTTCCCAATGCCCCACGGAATCACCCTGGAACAATTTGATACTTGCGGGAATATGCGGACGTCCATCGGTGGGAATGATGCGATAGGCGTGCATGAACTCCCAGGTCAGTACCACGTAATTCGCGGGCTGGAAAATCTGAAATCCAAACTGCACGTACATCTGTTTCGGCACGCCCGATTCGTAGCAATGCAGTTCCGGTTCGTCGGCCAGATTGTGCTCAAACAAGTCCTGGGCGTGGGCCTTGGCCTGCGGCTGATATGGAATAAACCCGTCGGCGGGATCCACGATCGCGCCTTTGCCGGGACCGAAGAAAGGCCGCCGGCCGTCAGGATGATTCTGCAACTCAAATACCGCGCCGCCATTGTTCGCGGCGTTCCAGAACCCCTGCATGTCGGGATGGCCGTCGGGAAGATGTTGTACCGGTCCGCCTGGTTTGTGCGGCGGCCCACCGAAGAAGGCCGGAGCCCCACCATTGTTGGCGGCAGGTGGCGCGGGAGGTTGAGCGAAGACGAATACTGGCGACAGCGCCATCACGAGCACGAAAGTAAGAACAGGCCGCATCCTCATTGGCCACCAGCCTTCGCTTCATCGGCATAAGCCTGGCACTCATATTCCAAAACGCGGAAATTCGGCTCGGTGTGCCGATACAACGGAATGCTGATTTTCCAGGGTTGCGCGAACACTTCCGGATCTTCGATAGTGGCTTCGTACTGCAGCGTGTCCGGCCCGGTGCGCGTATAACGTTCCACCACGTGCAGCTTATCGCTGTGATAATCGCCCGAGGCGTCGAACCAGGTCTGATCGTTGAAATCGGTCACATCGACCACTAGCGAGTCGCCATCCCAATGGCCGCGCGAGTCGCCATTCCACCAATCCAGGCCATCCAGGTGCTGGGTGCCGTTGGTGAAAATCGTACGATAGTTGTGAATATATTCGTAGGCGATCAGTGTATATTTTGGAGTTTCGAAGATCTGAAAAGGATAATCCAGGTACGTAATGCGCGGAACGCCCGGCATGTAGCATTTATTGAGCGTGTCCAGCGCGTCGCGGTGCTTGAAATTATCCTGCCGCTTCGCCAACGCTTCCGGCTTGTAGGGGATCTTGCCATCCGCCGGTTGCACCACGATGCTTCTGCCCGGTGGAATCCCCAATGCGCCAGCGTGATCCTGCACATCAAACGCGGCTGCGGTATCGCGGACCTGCCAAATACCTTGTAAATCGGGCAGTCCGTCGGGAGTGCGGGGAACTTTATATGCCGCGCGCGCCATGGAAGTCTGCGCCCGTGCCGACTGCGCCGCTCCCCAGGATAGTGCCAGAAACGCGGCTCCAGCTACCATCGAATCTACCAACGAAATTCTCATCCACGCTCCTATTTGGCGTCGTCTTTCGGCGGCGCTGGAGCGCTAGGGGGTAGCGCGTCGGCATTGCCTGCAAACATGCGCCGTCCATCGGCCGTCTTTACCGAGCGCGTCCACATGCTGGAGGTTCCGTCCTTGGCCTGAAAACCTTCAATCTCGATCTCCTGGCCGGCCTTCAGCGAATCCTTACGCCAACCCTGCCGGTACAAACTATTGGGCGGTAATGCTTCGCATGACCAGGTTGTCACTTTGCCGTCGGCGTCGGTGACATCAAGCAGGATTTGGGAGTGCGGATTCACCCAGTCCATTCTTACGAACTTGCCCTTGAGCGTGAGGGGCTTGCTCACGTCGAACTCGGCTGCAAACGAATGGTGCGCCAGGACGGGCAGCGCCGCCATCAGCAGGCCAAAAGCGGCACCTACAATCACGGACTTCACCCTCATAGGAAAACCCTCCAGATACATTCTGTCAAAACAGGATTCCGCGCGCATGAGCGTCAACTGCGATCATAGAACGCCGGCGGCTCGAAGCCGAGCGCGCGCAAGTAAACATATCCCTGCCCGCGATGATGGATTTCGTTATCGATCACGTGCAGGATCAGGTCGTGCAGCTTCCCGGTGTACTGGCCGAAGGCAGTCAGCGTCTCCTGAAACTGCGGCGCGGGAATCTGCGCCCACAACGTGTCGATCTGTTGCGTGCCTTCGTCCCATAGGCGCAATATTTCTTGCTTCGGGCGCGGATCGCGATTGCCCGGCGCGTTCCATTCGCCTGTGACCGCTCCTCGTAGCATGGGCGTCGCCATCGTAATCAGTTCCAGCGCAAGTACGCCGAACGGCCGCATGCCGCCCACGGAAAAGCTGAAAAGTTTGTCTTGAGGAAATGCATCAATGACGCGCCGGGTCAACCGGCGATGGCCCTGCCAGTGCGCGAGCAAAGCGTCCGGCGTGATAAAAGTGTCCATATTAAACCAATTCCGCTAGAACGGACTGATTAAACGGCCGCAGCTCACTCAATGCGCCGCGCCGCACAATCCCGGGCCATGCTGGATTCACGATTAACGAGCGACCTATTGCTACCAGGTCGAATTCATCCCGGCCCAGGCGTTCCAGCAAATTGTCGATGCCCGTCACGCTGGCCGTGTTGGTGGTGCCGAACGATGTCATCAGATCTTCGTTTAAAGTCACCGATCCCACGGTGATAACCGGCTTGCCCGTCAGCTTCTTCGTCCATCCGGCAAGATTCAGATCGCTGCCCGCAAACTCCGGCTCCCAAAAGCGCCGGGTGGAACAATGAAATGCGTCGACTCCCGCGTCCACCAGCGGCTGAAGAAATCGTTCCAATTCCTGGGGAGTTCGCGCCAGTTTCGCCTCGAAATCCTGCAATTTCCATTGCGACCAGCGAAGCACCACAGGGAAATCCGGCCCGACACTCGCCCGAACCGCGCGAATGATCTCGGTAGCAAACCGCGTGCGCGGTACCAGACCGCCACCGTATTTGTCGCTGCGCTGGTTCGTCGCTTCCCAGAAAAACTGGTCGATTAAATATCCATGCGCGCCGTGCAACTCCACGCCATCGAAGCCCAGATCTTTCGCGTCGCGTGCGCCTTTTGCAAACACTTTGATTACCGCGTCGACGTCGGCCTGCGTCATCGGCTCGCCAGTTCGCTCGCCGGGTTTTGAAAATCCCGATGGACCGATCGGTTGGATGTCTTCAGGCGGCTGCAATCGAGGCGAAACCATCATGCCGACGTGCCAAAGCTGCGGAAAGATCAGCCCGCCAGCGGCGTGTACCTCCTCGACGACGCGCCGCCAACCCGCCAGCGCACGATCGCCATAAAAATGCGGGACATCCGGATCGAACCCAGCGGCCGGATGATCTACAAACGTTCCTTCCGTAATGATGAGCCCGACTTCGCCCTCCGCTCGACGCCGATAGTATGCCGCCACGTCCGCGCCGGGAACTCCTTCGGGCGAATGTGAGCGCGTCATCGGCGCCATCACGATTCGATTCGCGAGCGTCAACCCTTGGAGTTGGAATGGCCGGAAAAGCGCCTCAGTTGAGCGATTCAGGATCGGGGAATGGCCGGCGGAGATGTCCGGCGGCACAACAGCGCTCATGAAAGTTTCTCGTCCTCCCAAGGTTTACCGGGACGCTTCATGATTTGCTCCAGGCCGGCGGGTTTGGGCCGAAACTCCGTACCGAAGTGCTGGTCGACATCTTCGCGGTAACTCATGCGCGGTCCAGGATAGCCCACCAGTTGCCATCCGATCAGCCCTACGTTTCCGCCATGCATCGGGTCTGAGAACATCCCCTCGATAGTGTGGGTTCGCAGCAATTGGAAGAAATGCGTCTTCTCCATTGCCTGCAGTTTCTGGATCTGTTCCTCTACCGGAAGCTCATCAAAGTTCATGCCCAGTTTCGCAATACCTGCTCGATACGTCTCGCGCGGATTTTCTTTGCCCTGATAGCCGTGTTCCGGCACAGATTCAACAAATGGTCCTTTGGTATAGCGATATTTGTCGGAGCCGTATGGGCCCGCCAGTTGCCGATCGATATAAATCACCACCCCAGCTTCCTTCGCCCCCGGCCCACTGGCGTCGCTCGGAAAAATTCGCTCGCAGGCCGCGGCGATGACGCGCGCCTCCCCGGCGTTGAAGAAACGCAGAGGGACCTTCACGTTTCCCTCCTGCGCTTGCAGGCGGAACGGTTCGCGCGCCAGCGTGTACAACAGCGTGCCGCCTAGCGCACTGGCTGGAATGGTCAGAAACTCGCGCCGTCTCATGCCAACCTCCCGGGATGTTTCAAATATTTATCGATCAGGGCGTCGGCCGCCCAATAAGTTGTGGCCAGCACGGTGAGCGTTGGGTTGCCAGACGCAGTTTGAGGAAACGACGATGCACCGATCACCCACAAATTCGGCATGTCCCAATGCTGTAGATAGGGATTCACCACGCTCGTTTCCGGTGACGCGCCCATCGTAACGCCGCCTTGAATATGGGTGCTCTGATAATTGATGACGTTGTATTTCGCTCGCGACGGCCGCCGGGCGTCTATCTTCGCGCCCATGGCCGGTGCGATCTTCGCCGCAAGATCGTACGCAAAATCGCGCTGCTTGTGTTCGTGCTCCGTCCAGTCTAGAGTGAAGCGCAGCAATGGATCGCCGAACTTGTCGGTATATGTGGGATCCAGATCGATATAGTTTTGGCGATACGACATATGCTCGCCGTACATATTTAATTGCGACACACGGTCGTGCCATTGGAGCGAAGCGGCCTTCCATTCCGCCCCCCAATTGGATTTCGACGCTTCCGGCGGTATCGAGCCAAACGCGCCGATGGGCAAATCGCCGTTGCCGTTCAAACTCAGCATTCCATACCGCAGCAACCCATCCGAACCCGTGAGACCGTTGTCGCCGTCGAAGTCGGAAATGCGCCTTCCGAGCGATCCCGCACCCATGAATAAGTTCATCGGCTTGTCGAAGTAGATGCGGATTCCTCCCTCCACCTGATGCGTAAGGTGCCGGCCGAGCGTTCCTTTTCCGCTTGCGGGATCGTAAGGCGTGCCAATCTTGGAAAGATACAAAAGCCGGTTGTTGTTCAACGTGAAGGAAGCGAGAATCACAGTCGCGGCGGGTTGAAAAAATTCCTCGCCATTGGCGTCGGTGAACTGGACGCCGGTAGCGCGCCCGTCCTTCTGCACGATGCGTCGGACCCAGCTTCCGGTTCGCAGTTCGAAGCTCTTATGTTTGCGAAGCACCGGTATCAGGGTGTTGGTAGGCTGCGCCTTGGCTCCAATCATGCAGCCGAAGCGGGAGCAATATCCGCAATAGCCACAGGCCACGCGGGAAACCCCATCGGGATTGGTGTAGTTTTCGCTGAGGTTCGCGGCGGGAGTGGGGTAAGGATGATAGCCCAGGTTCCGCGTGGCGTCCTCAAACAGGTGCGACGCATAGGAATGCTTCAGCGGCGGCGTGGGGTATTCGTGCATACGCGGCGACTCGAAAATATTTCCGCCATCGATCAGCTTGCCGCGCAGGTTGCCGGCCTTGCCGCTGACGCCCATCATCCGCTCGGCGTTCCAATAGTGCGGCTCTAGTTGATCGTAGGTGACGCCCCAATCCCGCACAGCCAGATCGGCGGGCAGCCGCGCCGCCCCGTGCTTCTCGGTCAAGTGGGTTCGCAGGGTGAAAACTTCCGGGAGAAAGCGGAAGCACATGCCGGTCCAATGTTCGCCAGCGCCGCCCACCCCGGTTCCCGGATGGAACGAGCCGTATTGCCGGACTGGAACCGCGGAATCTCGCGCGGAATGCCGATGCGTGACCGTCTCTTCGGCGATGTTCTGCATCATGCGCAGCCGGATGTTGTAGTCCAGCTCATCCATGTCCATGGCGTAGTCGGCTAGACCTTGAGGTTTGCCGCGTTCCAGCGCCAGCACGCTGAGTGAAGTACGGCTGACGAGCTCTTTCGCCATGGCGAGGCCGGTCCAGCCGCCGCCGATGATGGCGACATCTACGGGTTTCAGATTGGTCATATTAAAGCGTCCCCGCCCAGTTATTGAGGCTAATTGGATTCCAGCGGTACGTCAAGCGACGGCCGGATGGTGGCATCGAGCATCCGATGTCACTTGGATTTGATAGGCTCCAGGCCTGTGTCGGCGATGACGCGGGCATTTGCCGGAGAGACGAAAAATTGGATGAGCGCCCGGGCGGCTTTTGGATTCTTCGCGGCCGATGCTACGCCGGCAGAAAAGACCGTGACTTTCTGAGCGCCGGGCGGCAGCGGCCCAACGTAATCGATGCCCGGCACAGGAAGCAGTTCGCTGATCTGCTGAAAGCCGATCTCGGCATCGCCGCGAGCCACCACCGCACCCACCGGCTGATCCGCAATCCTCTGGCACTTGTCTTTAATTTGATCCGCGATCCCGAGATGCTGAAACAGATCATGCGAAAGATAGACGCCGCTGGCTGAGGCCGAATATGCGATGGATTTCGCGTGCAGCAAAGTTTGTTTCAGCGTATCCATTGAACTGATGTCCGGCTTCGCCGCTCCTTTTCGCACCGCCATGCCGATGCTGGATCGCACCAGGTCGACGCGGCTACCTCGCACAACCTTGCCTTTCTGGATGAGCTCGTCTAGCGCGGGGGCGGCCAGAATCACAACATCCACGGGCTCGCCGCGATCGAGCCGGCTTGGAATTGAATCTGGCGCGTTTCCCATGGATGCGCCGAACGCCGTCGCCACCTTAATATGATGGGTGCGTTCGAACTCCGGGGTGAGACGAAGATAAGCTGCGGTGAATGCGCCCGAAGTCATGACCTTGATTTCTTCGGCGGCCGCAGCGCCAGCAAAGAATAGAACGCTTCCGATGACAAGCGCCGCTCTTCTGGAAACCAGAGACATCCCTCAGAGTATAGTGGACCATTGGGGAGGCTGACTTGAAACCCTTTCTCTTCGTATTTGCGCTCGCCGGATTCGTGCTCCTGCCTTTGAGCGCCCAGCCCACGGCCGAAGCGAACAACATGGTCCTGGTCGGCCACAACGATTTGAATGGCAACGGCGACGGAGGCGAAGGACTGGCTATCCAGCAGTGGCCCGATGGACGCCGCATCCTGTATCTGGCGCACGAAGGGCAAAAAACCTGCATCAGCATTATCGACGTTACGCATCCTGAGAATCCGGTCTTGATCAATCAGCTTCCGTCACCAGCGCCGGACATCACGCGCTGCAACTCGCTGGGGCTTTCGGGCAACGTGCTGGTGATCGCCAATCAAGCGCTCAAGAAAGGTCAAAAGACGGCGGGGCTGTGGGTGCTGGATGTATCCAACTTCGCGCGAATACAGAACGCGAAACGCTTGGAGGATCTCGAATTTTCATTCTTCGATACGTCGGGTCCCAATTCGCGCGGCATCCACTGCGTGTGGTTTGTGGACGGCGAGTTCGCGCACCTGACTACGGGCGCGGCCGATTTTGATCCCACAAATCCGAATGACGATCAGTTCTACATGATTGTGGATTTGCGCGATCCGCGGCAGCCGCGCGAAGTGGGCCGATGGTGGTATCCGGGAACGCGCAAGGGCGACACTTGCCTTCCCGATTGTTTGCCGAAGCGACATCCGAAATTCGACGACGGCTATCGGCCGCATCAAACTGAAGTGTGGCCGGATCATCCCGACCGCGCCTATGTCGCCTATATCGATGGAGGCGCTTTTATCCTGGATATTTCGGGACTCGCCGACGTCAAGGCCGGCCGCGCGAAAACGTTCACGCCGAAAGTGGTCGGCCATACCCAGTTCTCTCCGCCTTATCCGGCATGGACGCACACATTTCAACCAATCTTCAGCCGCGGCATGGCGATTGCATCGGACGAAGACACGCAGGACAACTGCAAGGACGCGCCGAAACTGGTCTGGCTGCTGGATATTCGGGCCGAAACAAATCCCATGGTGATCGGCACCGCACCGCTGCATTCGAGCGACGGCGATCTTTGTACGCGCGGCGGCCGGTTTGGCGCGCACAATCTGCACCCGAATTTTCCCAGCTCCACTTCCGCTAACCTGAAAAACACCACGGTGGCCAGTTGGTTCAATGGCGGCGTGCGAATTTTCCACATCGTGGATGGGCCCAAGGGCGTTCCGAATGCGCCTCCGCATCTGGAGGAAATCGGCTACTACATTCCGGCCGCGCCCGCGAAGAATCCGACACCTACCAGCCAGATGAATCATGCCATCGTGGATGAGCACGGTCTGATCTATGCGAATGACCGGTTCACCGGCGGGCTCTATATTCTTCGATACACCGGCGCCGTGCCGTTGGACTGACGCGGCGCTGCTCAGCCTTCCGCGTGTCGCAAAGAAGCCGACTGTAGTTCGTAGTCCACTTGTTCTTGCGCAAGTTCCCGCGTCGAAAAACGATCCGTGCTCTCAATCGGGACGGGATCGTCATCGAACGTCAGTTGGAACGACCAGGTGCCGTCCGCGTGTTCGGTGTACTCCACGTCGGCCGAAACGCTCCCGTTGTTGATCTTCATGCTGTCGATGGTAGCAATCGTCGCGTTAGATAATGGGATTGGATGAAGCTGCTCGGCCAGCGTTTACTGCTCATCACCGCAACGTTGCTGCTGCTAGTTTACCTGGCCGATTCTATTTCGATCCGCTACCGGATTCCGAATGGACGCGAGCAATTCGGGTCCGTTGAGGTGCAGAAATTGCTGGCTGTGCCGCAGAAGGACCACAAAACCGAATACATCGCCGATCCACCGCAAGCCCAGCAGTGCGTGCATTCGTTGTTTCCGCAACTTGGGCTGCCGCCGTGCTGGTATGAATCACGGCATGCCACGCAGCAGGTCAACTATTGATTTTGCAAAGCCTAATGGACGAGCTTGTCGAAGCGCCAGCCGGTATCGCTCTTGCGGAATAAAAACGAAACTGGCACGTCCTCTTTGAAATCGCCATGCTTCACGCCCAACATCGGCAGGGGATTTTGGAAACAAGTGCCTTGTATCTTGACGGAAGCCTTCGCGGTCACTAACTTCGTACCGTCTGCGTCGCCGTTACGTATATCCGAAACCTCTTCTACTTCCAATGAGAACGGGCCACGAACCTGCACATGAGGCTGGTGATAATTGGGCTCGATTGCGGGGTCATCGCCGAAGTTGAGCTCGCGGCCTTTGGGAGTCAGCCGGGCGGTGGTTCGGTCTTGAGACACTTGCGATGGCGCTTCCCACAACTCCGATTGCACGCCGCAGTCCAACTGCCCCGGGGTGATGGTGACTTGCTCTCCATCCAGATTGACGGCGCTGCCCTCCAGGATTCCCTTGGCGCCCTCTCCATCGAGGTCGTCTTTGTTCCCGCAAGCTACGGTAATCAGATATAGGCCCAGGACTGCGCCCAGGAGCCAGCGGTGCGTCATAAGTGCAATTTACCCACTCTCTTTGTTCATCGACTGCGCTGAGATGTGACTTTAGCTAGACCCATAGGTGCTGGGGGGGCAAAGATGCAGGCCAAACGAGCCTAATATATTAGGCAAACTGCTTGCAAACAGAAACTTTGCCTAATATACTAGGCTTGTGCTTGACCTGATCTCCATCGGCGCCCAGATCGCCGACCGCCGCAAGAAGCTCAAGCTCAGCCAAGCCGCGCTCGCGGTCAAGGCGGGCGTGAGTCGGGCTACGCTCGATGCGCTCGAAAACGGACGGGCCGGCGAGCTAGGCTTCGTAAAACTGACCAAGTTGCTGGTCGCGCTCGGCCTTGAGCTGAAGCTGCAGGTGGCGAGCTCACAGCGGCCCAGTCTGGACGAACTACTGCAAGAGAATCGCGATGATCAAAGTCTGGACCGACGCCGCTGAGGCGGGATTTCTCGACCGTCACGGCGAGCGTAGCAGCACGTTCGCCTACTTGCCCAGCGCGCCCGCCGCGCGCGCTGTCTCGGTGACCATGCCCGTGCGGCNNTCCCCTTTGGCCTGCCTCCGATTTTCGAGATGAATCTGCCGGAAGGGGTTTTGCGCGAGCGGCTCCGCCTGGCGTTCGCGAAAGCCACCGGCACGTTTGATGAATTCGATCTGCTCTCCGTAGTCGGCCGTTCTCAGGTCGGCCGCATCCGCTATACCGGCGATCGGGAACAGCTGCACGAGGAAGTGCCCTTCCAATCGGTGGATGAGATTCTCGAACGCAAGCGCGGCGGCGAGCTATTCCGTTACCTGCTGGAGAAATTCGCGGTATTCTCCGGCATCAGCGGTGTGCAGCCCAAGTTCCTGGTGCGCGACGAAAATGCCTTTGCTGAAATGGAGCAAACGGGACACCGGCTCTCGCAAAGCTACAAGGGCGCNNCGACGCACATCGTGAAATTGTGGGAGGCGAACGAGTATCCGCAACTCGCCGCGAATGAATACTTCTGCCTCACAGTCGCGCGCAAGTGTGGACTCGACGTGCCCCCCTTCCGCCTGGCCGAAGACGGCATGGCTCTGGTGATCGACCGCTTCGACCTGCGGATGGATGGCTCCTATCGCGGATTTGAAGATTTCTGCGTGCTGAACGCCCGCCGGACCGAGGAAAAATATCGCGGCAGCTA
>PKZC01000048.1 GCA_003132905.1 Bryobacterales bacterium
CTCGCAAAGCCTCTCCCGGCCGCCACGTCAGAATCGAACCGGGCGGCAGCTTTCTGACGCCGCGGTAGATAGAGTGTGGTGTCGGGATGTAACCGTACTTGTGATACAATGCTAGCGCAGATCGGTCGACTTCTGGCCGCCATAATGGGAACGCGCGAAGCGCTTTAAGCTGAGACCCAAAAATGAGCGACCCGCCGAATTCTGTCCAGTACAGCGGCTTGACGCCCATGTGGTCGCGCGCAAGCGTGAGCNNAGATACCGTTGAGCCGCCGCAGAGTGGGCACAACACCCCATTGCCGGCAGGCTTCGAGCAGCACCTCGGTATCGGAATTGCCGCGGAACCGAATCCCAAGCGCGAGGAGATCAGTACGCAGTTCATGGTAATTGTAAATTTCGCCGTTGAACGTGATAACCAACAGGCCATCCCGGGACACCATCGGCTGGTGCCCGGCCGGCGATAAGTCGATGATCGCGAGACGGCGATGGCCAAACCCAACAGCCCCGCCTTGGTCGACCCAAGTACCAGAACTATCGGGGCCGCGGTCCGTGAGCGTGTCGGTCATTTGGCGCATCACATGCGCCGCCGTCTCCCCATCGAAAAACCTACCTTTGTTACCAGCGAACCCGCAGATTCCACACATGCCGCTTCCAATTTAAATATTGATCGGAGACCCTACTTAGCTTTTCCCAGACAATTCATTCTTCATGCTCTTGGCTTCAACAAGGAGTCTCTCGTAAACCTGCACAATTTGCTCGCCGATTTTATCAGGGTCCATCCATGACAGATTTGGGGAGCCCCTGGTTTCGCGTCGCCCGAACCTTATCTTAGCATCCTCAAGATGCGCGATCGTCAGCTTGTCCTTGAACATCAGAACCCACTCGGCTCCGAGCTTCTCGCTGTAGTCGAGGATGCAGCCACCGGCGGGCCCGATTATTGGTGTTCCAATCGACAATGCTGCGGCGGCGACACCAGAGTTCATAATCTTGTTGTAAGGTAGAACAATCACATTGCTGGCCTGCACCAGATCGGAGAGTTCTTGAGGAGGAAGATCTCGCAAATCGAGAGATATGCGATCGTCGTCAGCGGCAAGCGTCTGTAGCTCAACTGCTATGGTTGGGAACATGGCCTGTCCGGAAATATGCAACCGAACATTCTCAGTACGCCAATTGCGAAACAGTCGGATTAAATCCTCAAATCCTTTGTACGGCCGGATCAGCCCGAAGCTACTGACAACGAATGTGTCCGAAGCATAACCAAGCAGCGATCTTGGATCGGTCGATCGCCTGAGCGGAGAATAGACAAAGCGGTAGTGAGGATGCGGAATGACTGAACCTGGAGGAACGTTAGTTGTCAGCCGCTTGATCGCCTCAAGGCTCGCCGGACAGAGATGTATCGCCCAAGCCACGCGCGGGAGAAACACGTCCCACAAATAACGTTCGATGCGCGGGTAGTCGCTCTCGTGCGCACCGATGTTGTGCACTGTCCAAACAATCGGACGGCGAAGCGCCTTGCAAAGAAAAACATAGGAAAGGAAGAAAGCGAGCTTTACAAGGTGCTTGGGCCAATGCACGCCGAACAACGTTCCATCGGGCCAATGCACATGGAATATATCCGCCCTACGGAAAAATGAGAAAAAATAACTGTAATTAAATATTTTAACTTTATTATTCGCCATTATAGCGTCTGACATTAATCCAATGCTTTCGTTGAGCGCTAGGCGCTCTGGAAACATGCATACTCGAATATGTTTCCGTTTCATCGAAGCTCCGCACCTTTCACGCAAACGGCACAATTTCTATATTGACTAGATCAGAGCAGCGTATCTACACACCATAAACTTACGCTTGTGTTTGCCTCTCAGTACATGTGACATCGACCTATGGCGGATTCANNTTCGGCTCTTCGTGGTTCCAAGCTAGCTCCTCTTTCACGCGCATTTTCCCAAATTCCCCCATGGACGCGCGTAGTTTCGGATCATCGAGAAGCGCAAGAACCTTATCGCCAAAATCATCCGTGTCCGTATTACGCGCGTAGAGCGAAGCACGCTGCGCCGAAAATCGGCCCTCTGTTAGATCAAATTGGACGATAGGCTTGCCCAACGCCATGTACTCCATGATCTTATTCATGGTGGATTTATCGTTCATGACATTTGGCCTGTCGGGATTGACGCAGACATCTGCTGTTGAAAGGACGGAGAATAGAGTTGCGTCATCAACGCGGCCAGTAAGTGTAACGATGTCATCCAGGCCCATTTCTTTCGCAAGTGCTTTCGTCGCCTCCTGTTCCGGCCCACCCCCGACAACCGCGAATTGGACGTCATCACGCCCACGAACATTGCGGATGTGCCTTACCGATTCTAGGAATAAATCTAAACCCTCCTGTTTCCCAATCACACCGACATAGGCAACTAGGAATTGGCGGCCGTTCTTCCAGTGTGGGTCCGCGGGCACTGACCGGACACGTGCGANNGAATACACGATCGGACGCCATTCCGCCGCGCTCTATAGCTATTTTACGATACGACTCGTTTGTGGCGATGGAGATGTCCGCCAAAGAAAATGTCCATCTCTCCAGCCGCACCATCATGCGCCACAGGAAATCACGCTTACCAAACTTCGCTTCATAGAGCTCGGGATTGATGTCGTGATGATCGAAAATAAATCTCTTCCCAAACAAACATTTGTAGAACGCACCAATAATAAAAATGAGGTCAGGTGGGTTGCAGGCNNGAAAAAATACTTTCAGGCTGAGCAGGAACTCCCAAAATAGAGCCGAGCCATACTCAAGAAGATAGCCAAGCCCACCTCTCGCCTCTATTGGCAGCGGATGGCGGAAGATGTGAACGCCATCGATGACCTCGAAGGATGCCGTTGCCCCCTTTCCCTTTGGGCAGATAACCGACACCTCATAGCCTGCGTTGACCAGCGTTGTCGCTTCCGACCATACGCGTCGGTCAAATGGAACGGGTAAGTTCTCGACGATAATCAGGACGCGCTTGGGCTTAATACCAAATGATGCCGTCATAATGTCCATCAAGCTGTTCTCGAGACTCGATGCGCACCAAGTCACCAAGCCCGTATTCAATGACAGATGATTTACCTTGGCTGACTAAA
>PKZC01000036.1 GCA_003132905.1 Bryobacterales bacterium
GCATTACCTGGGTGCAATGTCAATATAACCCCGTACGTCTGCCGCGATCAGGCCGCCGCTGACTTCAAGGCGACGCTTGGTGCCGGCGCCGCGGTTGCGGCTGCCTGTGGGCAGGGTACCGACCGCACCCAGTCCAAGTATGGCCGTGTCGAACACGGCCGCAAGCGACTAGGAATTATTGGTGTCGAGTGCGAACGGGCGCCGCGCACCGGCAACGTCGCACGTGCATACGCACTAGCGGCGAAGCGGAAGGCTGCGAAACCGGAAGTCAAGCGCGGTGGGTCGGACAAATAACGCGTTTCGCGCGCGAAGGAATCTGCCGGCGTCAAACAATGCCGCCAGCATTGGGCTTGAGTAGAAGCTTTTCTTGAGCATGCTTTCGGTTGTGGGGCGGGGGGCTACGTCATGCCGGTGGCCGCGTCGATCCTCTACGACCTGGTGCAGTGTCCGCAGCGGGTGGCACTTGACCTTTTCGGCGACCCCGCCGCGCGCGATGCAACCAGTCCCTTCGTTCGTCTCCTGTGGGAAAAAGGCACCCAGTTCGAGCGCGAGGTGATTGAAGGGCTTGCGCAGCCGTTCCTCGATCTCTCGGCCGCCAAAGAAGGAGACAAGGAGCGCTTGACGCTCGAAGCCATGAAGCGCGGTGAAGCGCTGATCTATAACGGGCGCGTCAGCGCCGGCGACCTCCTCGGCGAGCCCGACCTGCTGCGCAAGGAACCCGGCGGTTACACGCCAGGCGACATCAAATCGGGCGCGGGGCTCGAAGGCGCGAGCGATGACAGCGACGGCAAGCTCAAGCTACATTACGCCGTCCAGCTCGCACTCTATGTTGATGTGCTTGAGCGCCTCGGCTTGTCGGCCGGGCGCCGCGCCTTCGTCTGGGACATTCAAGGCAACGAGGTTCCGTACGATTTCACGGTGCCGCAAGGGCCGAGGAAGCCGGAAACCTTATGGGATGAGTATCAGGCAGCGCTTGCCGAAGCGCGGACCATCATGGCCAAACAGGCTACCCCGCAGCCGGCTTACGGCGGCGTGTGCAAGCTGTGTCACTGGTACACGCACTGCATCAAGGAACTCACCGCCGCCGACGATTTGACGCTGATTCCGTTTCTCGGGCGCACGTTGCGCGATACGATGCAGGCATCTCTGCCGACGATCGCTGCGCTTGCCGAATGTAATCCCGACGGATTCATCAACG
This sequence comes from Bryobacterales bacterium, assembly GCA_003132905.1. The sequence continues at coordinate 1,199 of PKZC01000036.1, forward strand.
GTAAGAAAACCGCCTTCGCCGGCATCGGGCCGGACCGCCTGCGGCTGTTTCAGGCACGCGCGGCCCTGCTCAAAAAGGATGCGCCCGCGCCTTACCTTCGCGCCGTCGTCCAGTTCCCGGTAACACCGGTCGAGCTGTTCTTCGATATCGAAGTCGATCCGATGCGCGATATCTGCTACCTGCATGGTATCGTCGAGCGCACCGACGGCGACAATGCCACCGAACGTTTCGTCTTTCACTTCGCCGATGAATTGAGCCCGGACGCGGAGCGCGCCGATTTCGCTGCGGCTTATGCGTATCTATCGGCCCAGCCGCAAGGCACGATCTTTCATTATTCAAAATACGAGCGCACCATCTACCGCAAGCTTCAGGGGAAATATCCCGATGTTTGCAGCGCCGACGACATAGAGCGCCTCTTCGCGCCGCCGAAGACGGTCGATCTTTATATCGATGTTGTCCTCAAGGCGACCGAATGGCCGACGCGCGACCACTCGATTAAGACCCTCGCGCAATATCTCGGCTTCTCATGGCGGGACAAGCATCCGTCGGGTGCTGCGTCGATCGAATGGTTTGACCGCTGGTGCCGCGAACGCGACCCCGCCATCAAGCAGCGCATCCTCGACTACAACGAAGATGACTGCCGCGCGACACGCGTGCTTCTGGACGGCATTAGGGCGATCGCGGGCTAGTTCTTGCCGCCGGGGATTCCTGGTCATCTGCGACCCTATCTCGGGGTAGCGCGGGACGTCGACAGATTTGACCTGACGGGGTAGCGGCAAAAATTTTTACAGAGATATTTCGAACGCAAACCGTATCCCGAGTTCGAATCTCACTCCCTCCGCCAACATCTGTTCGCAGATGTTCGCGGGCGTTCGGAAACATCAATAAAATCTGTAGTTTATCAACCTGTGCTCTTTACGCGTTCGTCCATATCCGCCAGAATCCTCCTCGCATTTGTGGGTACGTTTGTGGGTAGGAGTTCGAATCCCAAATGGTCACGCTTAGCGGTCGCCTCTCAACATTGAAGGTTACGCACGCTCGCGAGCCCGGAATGCTCGCTGACGGGGATGGCCTCTATCTGCAGGTGACCCGCGGCAATGCGCGTTCATGGATCTTCCGCTATTTCCGCAACGGAAAATCCCGTGAAATGGGGCTGGGGTCCCTGAAGGCTGTCGGCGTTGCCGCAGCGCGTTTGAAGGCCGCGGAATGCAGAGGACTGCTCGCAGACGGTATTGATCCCATTGCCGCGCGCGATGCCGACCGTGCGCAGCAGGCTGTTGAAAATGCCCGCGCCATCACATTTGACCACTGTGCGGACGCTTTCATAAAGGCGCACTCCAGCGCCTGGAAAAACCAGAAGCACGTCGCGCAGTGGACGGCGACAATCAGGACCTATGTCAGTCCGGTCTTCGGATCACTGCCGGTGCAGGCGGTCGATGTCACATGGGTCATGAAGGTCCTCGAACCGATCTGGACCACCAAGCCGGAAACTGCGGCAAGAATACGTGGACGAATCGAGTCAGTCCTCAATTGGGCGAAAGCGCGCGGATATCGCGCTGGCGAGAATCCGGCGCTTTGGAAAGGTCATCTCGACAATTTGCTTCCGGCCCGTGGCAAGATCGCAAAAGTAAAGCATCACGCGGCTCTACCCTACGATCAGATAGCTCAATTCATCGATGCCTTGCGTGGACAGGACGGTATCGCGCCACGCGCTCTCGAATTCGCAATTCTTACGGCTGCCCGCACCGGAGAAATTATCGGCGCGCGATGGGGTGAAATTGATCTGGCAGCGAACGTCTGGACTGTTCCAGCCTCACGCATGAAAGGCGGTCGTGAACACCGTGTACCGCTCTCCGCTGACGCATTGGCGGTATTAAATAAAGTGAGCAAGGGTGATCCAGAAGATTTTGTTTTTGCCGGACGCAAAAAAAGGCCGTTGTCTAACATGGCCCTTCTCATGGTCCTGCGGCGGATGGGACAAGCCAATTTAACAGCGCACGGCTTCCGTTCGACTTTCCGGGATTGGGCTGCCGAACGGACAAATTTTTCAAGCGAGGTAGCCGAGATGGCGCTGGCACACTCGATTGGCAACAAGGTTGAAGCAGCATATCGTCGTGGCGACTTGTTCGAGAAACGCCGGCAGTTGATGGCCGAATGGGCGAAATTTTGTATTGGCGGCAAGAGCACCGCGACAGTCATATCAATTCGGAGCGCGCAACGGTAAAAGAGTTGCGACGCGGATAGGCGCCGGTCGTCGACTTACCCGGACGAGAACGTAATCTCGGACTCCTTGGCCATGAAGCGCGGTCATACGGCAAATACCAAGCAGGCAGATCGACACCGATCGACCCAGCGTTATGCTAAGAAACAAAAAAAATCCAAAAAGCCCAAGGATTCAAAAACAAAGAAAGTTCAGAAACGTCGAAAAGAATTTGATAAGGCACATGATCGTTTTGTAGAGCGTTCCGCGCAGAAATTATTAGCATGGCAAAGTCGACCTCGAATCCATCCTTCAGATCTCAAAAAGGAAGAGCGCGCCGACGAGCTGGTTAAGATATTTGGGTCCGATCAGCGTCTGAACTTGTTTAGGGAATTGGCGGCGAATTACGGGAAAATGCCGAGCCTTGAAAACTATCTTCAATTGCGAAGAAGTATTTCAGAAGCTGAGCTCGATGTTGCGGTGTCTGGCGGAATGGAAGCCGTCTTTGTATTAGATTCCGAACTTAAAAAGCATGGGATCAATCCCAACCTTGTCGCGGGTGCCCTAAATGCCTTTGAACCCGATATCGACGAGCTTTCGTTGCGACTCATGGAGTGCTTGGTGGCTAAAGACAAGCTGCCTAAAAGTGGCCCCGGGTATATCGAAAAACGTCATCAAGCGATCGGTGATGCACTCGTTGATTATCTCATCGTCACAATGTTGGAAGCGATGGAATGGAACAAGAGCAATCCAATCGTCATTCCGCCATCACTCATCGTGCTAATTCGTGACCGACTTTGTGGACCAAGTCCGGACTGGGATAAACTTATTCGTTCGAAATTAGAGCAAGAGAACGCCGCGTTTTTGGCGGCCCAACACTTTAAGCCCGGTGAGAAAATATCGTACGGGAAGCTTGCGCGTCTTGCTGGCGTCAGCCCCAGTACGGCCGCGCGCTGGCTCGCCGACCCTTTATTTCAGCAAATTCTTGACCATTGTAGGAAGATGGTGGCGGGCGAAGCCTTTCAGCGGCGGCGCGCTGCATTCATCGCCGCCGAGCAAATTCCGCCCGACGAGAAGGTGTCAGCCGAGAAACTTGTGACCCTTGCCGGCGTGACGCTGGACTGGACCACGCGCTGGGTGGCCGATCAAGAATTTTTGCAATTGGTTGAGTCGGGCAGGAAGACGGTGGCGAGCGAAGCCTATCAGCGGGAGCACGCTGCGTTTATCGCCGCCGAACATATTCCGCCGGACGAGAAGGTGTCAGCCCAGAAACTCGTGATCCTTGCCGGCGTGACCCCGGACTGGGCCGCGCGCTGGGTAGCCGATCCAGAATTTCAGCGATTGCTTGAATCGAGCAGGAAGATGGTGACGAAGAGAAAAAACTCTCAGTAAAAGCGTGAAGTATACCCCGTTCACGTCACAA
>PKZC01000075.1 GCA_003132905.1 Bryobacterales bacterium
GGATCGAAGCGATGGTACACGCGAAGCGCTCGCTCGATCGATTGCGGGTCCTGCTGGTAAGCGGAGAGCCACGTCTCGGCCGACGTGGTGGCGCGCCGCTGCTCCAACTCCGCGCGCGAGTAGCCGAAACCGGGAACCGCGACGGGACCCAGCGGCAACGGCTCATCTCGCTTCCGCCCGACTTCGTCGCCGTCCTGGTCGGCCAGCGCTGGCAGCCGAATGTACCGGCACTCGATCGGCTCGACGCCCGAGTCGGGGTCGCCCTTCAGCAACCGGCCCGCGAGGTCCTGGCTGTGAAACCGCGTGCCGATGACGACGCAGACCGCGCCAGCCTGCAACCGATTTTGGAGCGCGGTGTGCCACAACTCCCAGACCATGCCCCGATAGGCAAGCGAGTTCGCCTGCTCGGAATTCTTAAAGAGATCGTCGAGCACCATCAGCGCCGCGCCGAATCCTCCGATCTGCCCGAGGATTCCCGTCGCGATCATCTCGCCGCCTTCGAGAGTCGTGTTGAATCTGCTCGCCGCCGCGCTGTCGTCGGCGAGTTGGACGCCGATCCGCTCTCGATGAAGTTCTAAATCGTTCTTCACTAGGCGCCCCATGCGCGTGCCGAGTTCGTCCGTGCTCGACGCGTAGATCGCCGGATACCCGCCGTAGTTCGCGAAGAACCAAGTCAGCGCTCGGCGCGCGGCTGTCTCGCTCTTTCCGTATCGGCTCGGCAGGCTGACGATCACGGTCCGCGGCCCGCGACCGCTTACCGCGTCCACCAGCGCGTCCGAGATCAAACGGACGTGAGGCGCTGGCGCGTAGGCTTGGCCGAGATCGTGAGTCAGCGTCAAGCCGACCGTCAACGGCGTCGCGCACCAAGCGGTTTCGGCCAGCGCGACGAGATCCTCAGCACGCGAAGCGAAGTCCGTCGCGAGATAATTCTCCACGCCGTCGTCGCCCAGATGTTTGCGGATGTATTCGACCGCGACGTGCTCCGTGAACCCGCCGGCCCAGCCCGTCGACTTGGCGATTGCCAAGCCTTCGACGAGACACTTCAAGACCGGGTTGTCGCGCACCGCCCGGCACTTCTCGGTGCGTTCGCGCAGGGCCGCTGGCCACGACGCGGGGAGCGCGCGGGAGTCGAGATGGTTCATTCTGTCTTCTTCTCGACGGCGAACACCATCGCGAGCATCTTCCGCGTGGTGGCGATCCGTTCCTCGGTGACTTCGTCCGGCGTTTCCATCTCGAACACGTTCTTGATTGTGTCCCCCCAGATGGCGCGGGCGAGTTCCTTCCACAGCCACGCGCGAACGCGGAGCGGCGTCTCGGCACTGCTCGCGATCGCGAACATCTGACACAGCGGATTCCCGGCGGCGCCAGCGGCGGCCATCGTTTCTAGCGCCTCTAAGCGCATCGTTTTCGTGATGCGGTTCACGGACCCGGTGCGCGTCACCGTGTTACCCTTCGCGAATTTCCCCGACGCCGGATCTCTCCCCGGCGCCAGCGTCATCTCGGCGGTCACTCGTCGGGCCTCCCCGATTCGGACCACCGGCGAATCTCCCGGCCGAGAAATTCTTGCTCCTGGCTCGACAGCGTTCCTTGGCGCCGAAGCAGATGATCGACGTATTCCTTTTGCCGCTCCTCGAATCTCGTCATCACGATTTCCGCTTCCTTCGGCTTCAACCCTTCGATGCTCGGCTTTTCCGGCCGCGCCACCGGCTCGGCGTCGCGCGGCAATCTCCCGTAACCAGAAAGCACGCCCGCGATTCCCTTGGCGAGTTCAGATTGTTCTAAACGAGTGATCACGGTTTACGCTCCTTTGCTACCGGTCGCGGTGGGAATCGGCGGCGCTCCGCCGAACGAAATCTGGCCCTTCAAAGCCGCCTCTCGGGATTTGGCTTCCTCGGCTTTCTTCGCCTGCTCCGAGTGATAGCGTTCAATCTCGTCATCGGTCGAAAGCCTGTGAGTGCCTTCTACGACGCGCTGCGCGGCCAACTTCAGATGCGCCTGCGAAACGCGCGCGTTGCTGATTCTATTGCGGCGCGAAACAACACTCGTGATGAATACGCAAGATGGAACTTTCTGAAGCGTCTGCCGCCCGGCGTCCGCGATGATCTGCTGACTCATGTCATTTACTTCCTGCCAGAACGCGAGTACGTCTGCCATTGGGGTTCTCCTTTTTCCTTAACTGAACAATCTTCCGGCGATCAAATCCCTGCGCGCGGCGACCCCGGCGTCGTGCCGCGCTAACTGATCTTCGAGGCCCTTCACCGCGTTCGACCGAATGTCCGAGGCCTCCTTCGCGGCGCGAGCGCTCCAAGAATCCTCGGGAAAGCTGATCGCGGCGCCGGGGTCGAACTCGAACGAGCTCGCCGCGTTCGCGATGACGCCGAGGCGCTGGCGGCACGCCTCGCTCTCTCGCAAGTCGGCGTAGGCGCCGCGCTCCGCGATCCGCGCGAACAGGCTCTCGCGCTCGTTGTTTTCCTGGGCGTAATTGGCAAGGAAGGTAAGCCGATCGACGAGCCCCTCCTTCCGCTCGCGCAGCTCTCGATATTCCCTGAGCGCCTTGGCGTCGGCGGCGTCGGCCATCGAGGATTCCAGCCAGCGGCGCTTCGTGGCCGCGAGCGTCTCGGACGTCGCGCGAAGCTCGTCGTTGATCGAGCGGAACAGCTTCAAAAGACGAAGTCGCTCCTCCTCGGCCTTCGCGACGCGGTCCTCGGCCCGCTTGTGGGCGGCCTCGGCGAGGGGCACGTCACCGATCGCGCGCTGAAGCGCGGCCCGCGGATCGCGGCGAACTTCGGCGGTTTCTAATTCGGTTAGTCGCACGTTTGTGTTCTCCTAGACGGTGTTGAACGAGACCTGGATCACGTCGGCCGAAGTCGGGATGACGATGAAGGTCTGGGAAAGATCGAAGGAGTTGGCACCGCTCGCGGGGAAGAGATTTACTTCCTCGTTCGGCGGGATAGGGCAGCCTTCGGTGGTCGACACGTTCGCGTCACCGACGCGGGCGACGCCGACATTTTCATGCACCGCGTTCCAGCTTGAAAGTTTCACCCAGTTGCAGCGCGTGACAGTCGAAGCGAGAGCTTGCGCCGTCGAGATCGGTCCGGTGAGATCAGGCAGTTGATGCAGCATTTTGGTTATCGTCCCCTACTCGATCCAGCAGCGAAATTGGAGCGACCCGCTTCCGGTGAATCGCTGGACGACCGTCCGAAGNNCGCTGTCCTGAATTAAAATCTGTGCTGAAGCGCCGACCGACATCGACAGGCACTCTATGCACAACGTCCACGGCGTCGCGAACGTGCTTACGTCGGTGCCGGTCTGCGTCGCGTTGCCCGTGACCGTGGTGACGGGCGTTATATACGTGATCATTTTGCTTTTACTCCTTTTTCATTAGAGGGAAGGTCGGGCGCCGCCATCCGGCGAGTTGCGCAGCGCGCGTGCCAAGGCATCGCGAGAGACGACAACGTTGAGTAGTTCGATCAGCCGACGTTGGAGCAACACGGGGGATCGTAGCTGCTGGGAGGTGACGACTACCGATGTCCCATCGACATCGACGCTCCAAGTGTCTTCGGTCAATCTTCGCGGGCTGCCGATTGACATGTTGCACTCGGGTGAGGCCAAGCGATTTTCACCGCCGCCAAAACTGTCTTTAAATCTTTCTGCGCGCGCGTCGCGAACGCGATCGCGTCGGCGTCGTTCCCGTCCCGCGCCGCGTCGTAAGCGCGGCCGATCTCGCCGCGCAGAGCCGTGAGCGCGCCCACGAGATCCGGCCCTAGCGCGAAGTGGCCGGCCGGTCGGAAGCGCATGCCGATTCCTTCCATGGCCGCGAGGGTGAGAACGAGGTTGCGCAGCGACGCTCGAAGCTCGGCGTCAACCGGGAAAGGTATAGCGGCGGCGCCGCGTTGCCGGAGAACGCCCTCTAACTGTGAACAAAAATCTGACCAAGGACGCCTGACGTGGGGAAGATCGCTATCGAACGAGGCTATCGATTCCTCGCCCTCCTGCCAGTTAAGGTTCTTCGGCGGCCGCGGCGGCCGCCTTCGGAAGCCCTGCATCGCCAGCAGTCGATCTTTAAGTTTCTTGGTCATCCTTAACCCTCCCGCTTGGAGTAACGATCGTAGAAGCTGGCGTCCGGTGGATCGAGCTTCATCGCCCGAATCTCGACCCAGCTCAGCACGTCATCGTTCCGGTGCTTCGCGCGTCGCTGCGCGCGGCGAAGGCGGCGTTTCAGTTTCTTGCTCACTTAGATCCCTCCTCGCTCAGGTTAGGCGGGAAGAACACGCGCGTCGCGCCGTGCTTTTCGGTGGTGAGGTTTTCCATTCGCACGCGCAGTTCGCGCACTGCCGTTTGAGCCTGCCGCGCGAAGCGCTGCGCGAGCTCGTTGTCCGGCGCCAACTGGCGCGTGAGCGCGGCCGCGTTGTTGATCGCGTCGCGCGCGTCGAGCAGCAGGACGGCGAGTTCGGCGTGCTTCGGCGTGGGCGCGTTCGGCATCTCGGCTCGCCAGGACGCCTCGCGGTCGGCCTTCGTGCTGAGCGCGGCGGCGGCCGCGGTGCTTGATTCGTTCATCTCTGGGTTCTCCTTCTGGAAATCAAAACGGAAGCTCGTCGGCGGGCACCAGCATCCAGTGCTTCTCGACTTTCTTGACTAATCCCGAAGCGGCCATGCGTTTCAGCGATCGTTCGACGTTCGGCAGCGCGGAGCCGAGTTCGGCGGCTAGCTGACCCTCCGTCCTCTCGCCCGCTTCCAAGAGTTCGTAAATGCGCTCCTGCATGTCCGAAGAAAACTTCCGATAGACGCCGAGACATTTCCACGGCGGCACAGCGCTCCCGGAGAACTCCATCTCCAGGACATTTCCGAGCGTCGTGTCCTTGCCGGTCACAGCTAAGAGCCGTCGATCTTCTTTGTCGGCCGCGAGCACGATCAACGAGTCGGGCGAAGCCGTCACTCCCGTAGTCCCGAGCACGTGATCGATCGACGTCACATCCTGGCCCGTCACCGGCTTCCGCGTGTGATGGACGATCACGATCCCGAGCTTCCACTTCAAACTCAGGTCCCTGAGTAAACCCATCTCGTTGTAGTCGGCTCTGACCGGGTCGACGTTCGCCTTTCGCATCAAACATGCTTTAAGGAAGGTGTCGATGACGATCGCGCCGAAGGGCCGACCGTCTTCGCGCGCCTGCCTGAGTTTGTCTTCGAGAGCCGTGATGCCGTCTCCGTTCAACTTCAGATTGAAAGCGAAATCGAGATCACGGCGGGCCTCTTCGTCGGCCAGGACCAGATCGAGGCGACTCTGTATCCGGCGCTCACTGTCCTCCAGCGCGAAGTACAGGACGCGCGACTTCGTCGTCGCGAATCTTCCGAGAAATTTGGTTCCGTTCGCGATCGCCACGGCTGCCTGGAGCACGAGGAACGATTTGCCGCGCTTCGGTCGATCCGCGAGCACCGTGACTCCCTCGCCGGGTATCATGCCGCCCACCAACCAAACAAGCGGCTCGAAGGTCCGGCGGTGCAACTCNNACTGATCCTTCGTTCCGCCCTTCTCGACCCATTCGGTGAAATCCTTCACCGCGCTCATAGATTCACGACCCGCACTTCGCGAGCGACTCCGAAGAGATTTCGCACGACCTGGGCGGCGTGCCTGCGGCCCGGTTCGTCTTGATCCGGGACGACGACGACGCGCTTACCCCGGAAATGTTCATTGAACTCGGGCCGCCATTTTTCGGCGCCCATCGGATTGCACGTGCCGACGAAGCCGAACCGCTCGGCCGTTTCCACGTCCTTCTCGCCTTCGAAGACGAAAACTTCGTCCGCCGCCAGCACCTTCGGCAAGCGATAGGGTACGAGCCGCACGCCGGTCATGGCTCCCTTACCTTTCTTCCATCCGCCTAGGCCATCCGGCGCGCGCTGGAAAAATCCCTTCGGCTCGTAGCGGAGGCACTGATAGAGAGTGTTCCCGGATTCATCCTGGTAGGAATATTCGGCTACGATGCGCCGCTCAGCATTCGCCTTCGGCGACCGGCCGAGAATTTTATCGATCTCGGCTAGAGCATCAGATAGCGAGCAGTTCGAAAGCAGAGAGACGAGATCGGCTAAACCACCGCCGCGATTACACTCGGAAAAGCAGAACCACGCACCCGTCGCGACGTTGATCGAGAAGCTTTCGCGCGCGCCATCATGAATGGGACACGGGCCGCGAAGCTCGTCGCCGGTTTGCTCGAAGGCGTCTAATCTCGGAACGAACGCGCGCAACACGGCGTCGATGTCGGAAGTCGTCAGCGAGGCATTCACAGACACACCTCGGGCCTGACTAGGGGAATTGTTGGTTGGATTGAATCGAAGGGAGGGAGTTTACGGAGGGAGGATCGGAACCGGGGCGCACGAATAGCGGCCGCCGGGAAGACCGAAGGCAACATGAGCGAACTCCTTAGGGGCTACCGAACGAAGGCGAAGATCCGAACTCCCGCCTCGAACGTTCGAATTTGCGTCGGGTTCGGTCGGCTATTAGCCGAGAACCCGCCCGCGCCTCGTTCGAGCAGGAGTGCTCTTCCAATTTCATTGTAGATCCAGGTGTTTCACGAGATCCCCGTAACTCATTGGTTCTTCGTCGAGCGCTGACGGGACACACGAAAATAAAGTTTTGAAAACCTTCGGGCTCGGGGTTCAGGTCTTAGGCGAGATGGGAAATAGATGGATAAGTTGGATAACCCGGATAGTCGGATAAGCCGGATAACCGAACTACTCCAGGTTATCCGACTTATCCGGTTATCCGGCCCCCTCGAATGCTGCGTTCGTTTCCATCGAGATGGGATTTGCGGCGCGCGTTCCGGCCGCACCCGGTCCAAAACCTCACACGCCACGCCCGTTCTGGCCTCCACCATGCGATCCACGGACCCCGGCGCGAGGTTCGGTAGCCGCCTCGCGCTGGACGCGGTCCGAGGGCCGCGAACCGCCCGCAGCAGAATCCGTCGTAGTGTCCAATGCGGGTCCTCGGAGTCCTCTTGTAAGTATCTGATTCTATGTGACTTTCCTATGTACATTCGCTCAAAAAATGCCCATAATACTTATAGTGACCAATACACCGAAGTTCCTCACCGAAGCCGAGATCGACCGCCTGTTCGCCGCGATCCGGAGCCCTCGCGATCTGGCTATCTTCCGGCTCGCTTACCATCGCGGCTTGCGCGCCAGCGAGGTCGGCATACTGCAACTGGCGGACTACCGGCCGAACGCCAAGCGGCTGTACGTCCACCGGCTCAAAGGATCGCACGACGGCGAGTACTTGGTGACCGCCAACGAAGGGCGCGCCCTGAGCGCGTGGCTTAAGATCCGCGGCCCGCTGCCCGGCCCGCTGTTCCCGTCGAACCGCAAAACCGGAATCGATCGCCGTATGCTGGACGTGTTGATGAAGCGGTACGGCGCCGCCGCCGACCTGCCGACCGACAAGCGGCACTTCCACGTCCTCAAGCATTCCTGCGGCACGCATCTGCTGAGCGGCCGCGGTCTGGACGTGGCGGAAGTGCAGGACCATCTCGGCCACGCCGACATCAGGAACACGATGATCTACGCGCGGATCACGAACCGGCGGCGGGACGAGGTCGGCGAGAAGCTGAGGAACTGGTAGTTAAGGCAGCCAGCCGTAATGCCACGCGACGCTGAGGACCGAGAGAAGAAGCTCGACTCCGACGAAAACCGTAATCGCCATCTCCATCGTCATCGACCATGTTTCTTTTCTCTCCGCCCGGTCGTACTGTTCCGTTAACCACTCCGCAGCCTTCTTCCGACCTTCCAAGTTGTACAAAGGGTCAAGCTGCGGAGCGACTCCGCTTTGAGGGATTCCGCTCGTAAGAGCTAGACTAATCACGGTGGCGCCAAACCGCTCGTACAATGCCCGGTTCTCCTCCGGTATGTTGGCCTTCCGTATCCGAAACCAGCGCATTATCTGAAGATAGCTCCAAAAATCTGCCACCGTTCAGATCCGTTCGCCAAAATTGGATGGGTTAGGGACGGTCTGGTGCCAGATTAAACTCCGACGTCCAGGATCGCATGTAATCGGCCAAGCCAACACCATGAGGAGCGGCCGTCGGCAAAAGACGAACACTGGTCTCCACGGCACGGTCGTGCGCAGCGGGAATCAGCGAGCAGACAATGTCAAGCGGCATGCCGTCCGGCAGCTTGCGAACGGGCTCGATGTGAACACACTCCATATACAACATACCTGGACCGGTGAGGATCGCTTCACTGCTGGTCGCTGTGACTGTTTGAGAATCTTGAACCCCACCACCGGTAACCTGACGCACTAGTGTGCGAAACGAGGGACGTTCCATCACGGGTGGTCCACCAAGCCGGAAAACTAGTTCCCCCTTGTGGATAGGTAAGACCAGTTGCTCGGGTGCTCTTGGTGTGATGTATAGTGTGAGAGAAATCCTCCACTCGATGTGCGGCAATTTCCGCGGCTCAGGATAATTGGGGCCGCCTGCGCGGTGCTCGGTCGACGCGCAACCAAATAAGACTTCCACATTGGGCAGCGTTTGCAGTGGGACGAGAATTCGAATCAAGTCCTCTCTTCGCGCTGTTCGCGTCGATGTGCCTTCACGCCACGGCACCTCCAAAGCGACGGCGCCGCCACCGGGGGTTCCAAATGCCGCGTTCTTCACGACGAAGGGTCGCCTCGATACGTCGAAGAGCAGCGCCGTCACAGATCCCGAACCTACCGGAACATTCATCGATCTGATAACGGTCGGCGACACGCCGTCGAACTCCGCGGCAACCTGAGCATGCCACTCCGCGATCTCAGTCGGAGTAGTCACTACGACGCCCCGCTCCTCGTCTAAACCGATCACCCAAAGAATCACGTCCGCGCCGGAAGCATTCGCGTGGCCCGCGATCCTTCGAGCTCCTTTGCGCGGCTCCGGCCAATCAGCCTTCAACTCTACGCGCGCATCGTCTTCGACTTTGACGTGGTTCTTGACCCTGTCGATGAGCGAAAGAACCCAGGCTTCGATTTGTTCGGGCCGCATGGTGCTATTATTCACAGATGAAAAACGTGCTTGTCAAAATACCGATCGGAATTGCACCGTGACGCCTGAAGAAATGATCGCTCTCGGCGAGAAATGTTTAGCGGAGTATGAGCCGCGATTGAAGGTCGTGGGGCCTGTCAAGCCCTACTCCGGTTCGGCCAAGAAAGTGAAAGCTACCTTTACAGATCCGCTCGAATTGCTCGACGAGACGCGACTGCGACATGAAATCTCTAAGGTACTTGATGAGCTTGCTTCTATGAGTGACGGATTTCGGATCAGCGAACCCGAGCACATTCCGGCAGTAATGAATTATAAAGTGCACACCGCGCGACAAGGGAACTTGAATATCTCATTCATATCGATGTGGGACTCGAAGAAGTCCGAGGAGTACAACCACGTGGTCTGTTGGTACTATCCGGCTTCGTGAAATCGACTGTGCCTTATTGTGCCTTATGACTCCGAATCTGCAGGGATCTAGCAACCTTCGGTTTCGTTTGTTTTCGACCAGTTAGGATCTATCGGGACGTGCGAGGGTGCCCTGGTTCGGATTCAGGTTCTAGTTCTCGCAAGGGAGTGGAGGTTCAAGTCCTCTCATCCGCACCA
>PKZC01000200.1 GCA_003132905.1 Bryobacterales bacterium
TCGACCCAGAACGGCGGCGCGTACCGATTGACTGTGAAACACGCGACGAATAATTGGGCTCTGCGCTCTGTTGCGTTTCATATGAAACAGCGTAGAATCTTACTGCTTCGCCGAATTGAGAACCATCTCGTCGGCGAAAAAGAAAGNNACCCGTTCCCATCGTAGCAACCGGTACCGCTTGTACTCTCGTACAGCGACCGGCTGGTGTAGCGGACAGCTTAGCATTGCTGACTCCATGCCGGGGGAAAGCCCCCGGTTGCCCGAGGCACCCCATGTGCCCCGCGTCCTGTTCAGGGCACGAGGTCAAGGGCAGGAGCAGCACGCCTGCTAAGCGCGGCTGATTCTCAAGCTACCAGAAAAATGGCAAATTCGGGAGTTTGAACAGCGGGTTATTGGGGATTGTGCGGAAACAGTGGCCGGCGTCCCTGACCATTCTATACCTGCGTTTTAAGTTGTCCGTTATGAAACGGCGAAAACTGGTGCTCGACGCCAGACCAGACCTTCATAGGCGACGCCAGGAAATGCCTGCGGGCACGACCGGCGCCGCCCATGTCGTCGCAGCAGGGAGCCGCGGCCATCCGGTTTCGTCGTCAGAACGGCGGAAACCGGCCTCCCCGTCGCTCCGCGGACCAGGCCTGAAGAATCCAACAAAGATGCGGGTTTACGAGCGTGCAGCAGGCGGCGCAGAACCGGTGAGCAAAAACGTGTACGCTGCCCGGATGAGCACGCCGCTCATGCTAGCCATAGGGATCAATCGCTATTAGTTACAATCACCTCACCGCCGGTGCCGCCCTGGAAGTCATATTTTGCGCTAGCTTTTCCCTCGATTGTGTTTCGGACGCTGAAAAATATTCTCTTCAAATCGGTCGCGTCGGGATCGTTGCTGAGATCGCGAAGGGCCTGTGCCGTGACGATACAAAAGACGGTCATTCCCTTGACGTCGTGCATTAAGAATTTGATGCAGTCCAAGCTTGTGTCATCAATTGCGCTATCAGGATTTGTAATTAACGGCATCGTTCTTGTCTGTTAAAACCGGATGGCTTTTTTAACGATTCGGTATTTCCGCTGAATATCACGCAGCATTTCGTCGACCTCATTTTGGATTCGCGGGTCGGCTGGATTGGCGCTGATCGCTGTCGCGACTACGAGATCATTGTCGTGCACCACTACAGTTGCCTCCCGGCCCATACCCCTAATCAATTCCTCTGCTTCGTGGGCGCTGATTGCTGGTTTGCTTTCCATCGGCAATTCCTCGTTGCGAGATCCTACTAGGGACGAAGTATTCTGGTCTTTATTCTCATCCCGAGTTTTGAGTTGGGGGATGCATCGCCGAACGCCACCGCAAGTTCTTGTCGTGCTGCCGCTTTGTTAGAACCGCTGGCATGTATGAGATAGGCATCCACAGCAGCGTCTACCTTCCGATTCAGGTCCATTGTATCCGTGGACTTGATCGCCAATAGCTCATCGAGGCATTCGGTCAGGTCACTCATCGGCTCAGACAATATCGAGGTTGCGAAATTTTTTTGGATTGCGATGGCGTTCGCAGTCTTCCATCGGCTTAGATACCAGTCGGGCGGTATTTATTTGTGATGCAACTGCTCTATTTGCTCTGCATCATAGGTAAAGCCGTCGCACTTAATTTTCGCGCCTTCCTTATCTTCCTCTGACAGACGCGCCCAAGCTATCTTAGCCTCCTGCAGAGTGAGACAAGCAATCGAAACATCACCATATTTCAATATCGCTGGCATCGCGGCATCGACGAAGATTTTATCACTCATCGCAAGACCCGCGCTAATTAGCGTCGTGAGCGGATGATCCCATGAACGATGCCCATGAGATCGGATTGACCGCTATCAAACCAAGGCTCGGCAAGTCATGAGGGGGATTATCTTTGACCACCCATGCACCGCAGTCCGTCTCGAAGTGCGCCTTGGCCATGAATACGGCATCGTCAAATGGCGCCATATTCGCGGTGACAAAGATTTGCCGGTCGCGAGGCGCTTCACTCATGGGGCGATAACCAAATTCCTGATCGCAATTCATAGGGTGTCCTTCCGCCGAATCAGTTACCAAGAGCGTGTCGCCTAAAGAATAAATGATCATCGGCTTACAGAAAAGTGGGAAAGCGTTTCGTTCTATAGGATCATTAGGTTTATTGCAGCACTGTCCCACCGAAAAATCGGAGCGCGCGCTACCGCAAGGTACGGCGGTATACGGCAAAGCGGGTATCAACAATAACTGCGTCGGCCACGTTTTTAGGCTCGATTGGAACGTCCAAAATCTTGAGGTCGGCGCGCCGACCCGCGTGAACAACTCCCATCGCCGCAAGCTTTAATGCCTCGATTGTTTTCTTTCCGGAAAGCCACTTGCTGATCGCCGCCATCACCTGCTCTTGCGTCATGCCGGCCTTTAGAAAGTTCTCGATGTCGCGATCAATCCAATAGGGATGTCCCGCTACGGCCCTGTCGNNGAGGCGAGGATCAAAGTGTCGCTGGCGCAAATCAAACCAGCCCTTGTCGTTGCAAACCTCCCAGAAATTGAAAATTGCATGCTCGTCAAGCAAATCGAGATACGGAACCAGCGCCTCGATTTGTGCTTTGCGTGTCACGCCGGCGCGTCCTTGCGTGCGAATGCCATAGTGAAAGCCGATGTGCTTGAATAAATCCTTCGGAGCAGCGCAACTATCGACCGCTTGCTTTACGAGACCGAGCAATTCGGGAGCGGACACATAAAGCGCGTACTGTAAGTAGTATTCGCAGTAGCGCAGATGGTCCCAGTGTTTAAGCAACAACGTCTCGGCTTGTTCGATTGGTAGGCGCATGATGACTTCCGCAAGGGTATAGTCGGCGTCGTATTTTGCGCCCCATTCTTTCGCCACCAAGCTTCCACGACGCACCAATTCTTCGTCGAGGGCGCGCGTCAACTCATCGGACCAAATCGAATGACCCAAGTCCCACCAGCGTACACGTTCCTTGCCCTTTAGCTTCGCGAGCAAAGCAGGAATGGCCGCATGGTCCTTGCGCCGCAACCGTTCCCAGAGAGATGAATCGGCCAATTGGTCTGAAGCGTCAACGGCACGCAAGATTTCAAGATCATCAACGCCGTGGGTAACTGCCCAAAAGCGAAATGCTTGCTTGCGAACATGCTTATCGTTAGCTGCGTTTTGCCAAAGAGCCAAAAGCCTGCCGCGCGATACGCGCGACATCGGCCGTCCTCGATCTTCCTGCCTGCGCCGCCATTCATCCGGAGCCGACATGCCGAACGGCGAGTAGCTTTCCGTTCCTTCAAGGCGCCGTTCATTTGCAGCAAGTTCCCTGACGACGAATTCAAGCGCGTCGGGATGGTCCACTCCGTGCAGCATGAAGGTGATTGGCCACCGCAAGTCCTCTTTTGCTGCTCTTTTTATAAAAAAGCCGATAGCCGAGATCGGCACGTCCTTGCTGAAGGCCCAGCGAATATTATGGGCGGCCAAATCATCGCGTGGGGAAGCCGAATTTTCCTTCCCCTCGTTTGAGAGCGCGGCCCAAGCGTCACAAACGGGAGTTAAGAACCGGTCTGGATCGCTGCCGCAGCACTGCGCGGCGGCCCATAAATAATCCCCAAGATGGTTGCCTTTTTGAGCATCTAGGCTCCATGAGACTTCGATGGGTTCCCCCAATTGAGAGTCGGCTAAATAGCCTGCTAGCCGTAGCGCCCCAATACGAGCTGCGGGCTCAAGATCAGCACGCCGCAAAAGCTCACCGACAACCCTACGAAGATTCGCTCCGAAGCGCGCTTTAGCATGTTCAATTTGGCGGTCACGCCAAACTGCGCCAGTTCCGGGCTCTACATCGAGACAAAGATTAATCCCTCCCGTCACATCGCCGTTTCTGAATAACGCCTGCCATGCCGTCCACGCGTGGGTATTAAACCTTCTGACCAATGCGACAGCTTTTGTGGACTCCGTCTCCGACAGCGCTGCGAGAGCCTCCCAGCGCAGATGTCCATTCTCCGGGCCGTGCGTGCCCGGGTCAGCGAGCCATTGGTCAATCGACGACAGAATTGCATTGTGAATCGCGGTGCTTGGTGNNAAGCCGCAGCGCGTGAAAAAGCGCGAGCGGGTTTGCAATCCTCACGCGGTCGATAAACGATTCTGGAATACTATTAGAAAGCAGCGCCGCTCCGATCACTTCGGCAAAGAACGGCTCCGACAATAGCGATTCATCGAGATTCTCTGCTTGAATCATCGCCCCGATGGCGTCAGCAAAAAGCGCGTCGCGAACGCGGTCGTGGCGAAAGCCGAGCCGCTCATCCGTCACCCCACCCGACAAATGAATTACTTCGCCGTGATGGACCAGGCGGCGAAGCATGGCAAGCGCATCATTTTGATTGGCGAGCCAACGCAAAATGGATTCCCATTTCGGATTAAGCTCGCGGTGGACTAATATTTCGCGCGCCAGTGCGCGTAGCGCCGTCCGGTATTCACTGGCGGTATGGTCGCCCTTCTCGACTGCCAAACGTGAAACGCTGCTGTCGATAAATTCTTCAATCACCTTCTCCGGCGCGGGCTGCTTCCCCGGCTCATGCAGCGCAATTAATAAAGGATCGTGGCCGAGCGCATCTGACACGCTGTCAGCGTCCATGTCNNTTCACGCCCCTCCGGCGCGGTGAATGCCGTCCCCATGACGGCGAGCCGCTGGACCTGTTTACGCGCTTCGTCCTTCAGCGACGCCACCACTTGCGGCCAGACCGGACAAAGCAACCGCCATGCTTGCGCTGGCTCTGATTTTTCATCGGATTTTTTGGGTGCGCCGCTGACAGCAGACCAAGTG
>PKZC01000384.1 GCA_003132905.1 Bryobacterales bacterium
GGTTCCGGCGGCGATTGCCGCCAGGAAAGAGGTTCACGAAACCAGAAGCAAGGTAGGGGAGCGGACGTTTGACGAGCGTGAAGAACACCCGTACACTGAAAGCAACATCGGAACGTACTACTTACCATGACCGTCGCCATCAAGAACAACAACAAGACGCCCCTCGTGGTCCCACCGGCAGTACGCCGCCGGGCTGGGTTTAAGAGTGGGCAGGAACTGGAGATCAAGGCGTCCGGCGGCGTGATTACCATTCTTCCAAAACTTCCGGCCTCGGACGACGAGTACACACCGCAACAGCGTCGCGCCATCGACGGTGGCATTGCCGCGAGTGAGAAGGATTACAAAGAGGGCCGTTCCTACGGACCATTCGAAACGCATAAGGAGTTCATCGCCTCCCTGCACAAAGAAGCCGGGAAGCTGCGCGGCAAGAAAAAGTAAACTCGCCGCGAGATGATCCTCCGCTTCTCAAAGCATTTCCTCCGCAGTTATTCCAAAGCGCCGAAAGCGGTCCAGGAAGCTTTCGACAAACAATCGCAGTTCTTGCTCCAGGATTTACATCACCCTTCGCTTCACGCCAAGAAGTACGATGAAGCACGCGACGTTTGGCAGGCACGTGTGAACTACACGTGGCGTTTTTATTTCAAGATCGTGGGCAACGCTTATCTCATGGAGGAGATCATGCACCATGCGAAATAACGGTATGAAAACTCGCACACCGAAACGTTTGGTTCAGCCCGACAACACGCTGTCGTCTTCGGAGGCTAAGAGCATTCGTCGCGGCGAAGCGCAGCTCAAGCGCGGAGAATCGAAGCCATGGCGTGTCTTAAAACATGCGCTTCCGCGCTGAGCTTTCCCGCGACGCTGAAAAGCAACTTTCCCGTTTCCCGCGCAAGGTCCTATCGGATCATTTTCATGAAAGTTCCTGATCGCGGCCTCGTGAAGATTTCTGCGATTCTCATCAAATCCTAAGACACCTATCGCTAGCTGACCTAGGAAGCTGGGGCTGTAGGCTGTTCACCGCCTTGCCCCTGTTGATCGGGCAAGCTATTCCTCCGGAAGTTTATCTTCGAGTTCACTGGCCAGTTTGTGTACGTCCGTTGTTTTGCTAAATGACTGAACTTCTTGCTTGGAGGAATCAACGTTCACGCCCACGTGTTGGCAGAGTTTCTGCAACATTTGGAGGATTGTTGTTAGTTCCTGTTCAGAAAGCATGCCGACTTGAAGATCCAGATGCGACCTTCGTTCGGACTGGCGGACCATTCGACTTTGACTGATTAACACGAAGATTGTCAGAAACACGCTTTCGGAAGAGACGACGAGGGCTAGGATGCCGAAAGGGAATGGATCAAATGCTTTGAGTCCTGGGATCACGTGGAGATTTAACAGGCTCCAGCCGCAGATCAGGAGCAAGTGAGCCAGTAGGAATCCCAGGTTGCCCACAAGCTTTGTCATTACGTCGCTAACTCGCTCGGTGGCAGTCCGGCGGCCAAGGGCGTCATGCTCCAGTTGGGCAATTGCCTCAATGTTGTACTGCGTAGGATTTTCAGCAACTCTGCGCGGCACGGGATTGTCCATGGGTTAGCTCCTAGAAATCATCCTTAAGATATTGTCTTGTAAATTGAGCAAGCAGACTTCGGGATCGCCTCTGGCCGGATGGACTCGATAACAAGAGGCGGTCACATTTCATGGGAAACTATAGGTGCCCGGCTTCAGTTCGGACACTCATTCCAGCTGCTAGCACGCTTAGCAAGCCGCGTATTCCGCAGCGAGAACTTTCTTGAGCGTGTACAATGTTCAAATCTTCGGAGGAGCGTACGGATGTTCAGCATTGATTTCGATTTCGACCAACATGAAGCAGAAGACACGAAGTGTGAGGCCCTAGCCGCCGTGTTGGCCGATGCGAGGGAAAAAGTGCACTTCTTGCGATGTGCGGCGCACAACGAAGCAGCGGAAGTTACGTTGGACGGAGCCGCCCTCAACATCGCCGGATGCTGTGAAGCGTTCACGGAGCAGGCCGCAAAAGCGATAACCACAGAAACGACCGTTCACTGATGTGTAGGCCGTTCTCTACCGATGATCCTTATTCTTATGCACTGAACGGAAAGGTACCCTGGCGTGACAAATCCACCTTCCCGCGGACGAATCCGCCGTCCTCGATTACAATGCTGCGCGCGTGAATGGTGCCCGTGAATCGCGCTCCATTGCGGATATAGATCTTCTCCGTCCCCTCCACATTGCCTTGCAGCGAGCCAATTACCTCGATCTCTTCAGCCTTGACGCTTGCGCGCACATTTCCGGAGGGCGCGATCGTGAGAAGATGGCCGGTCACATCGATGCTCCCGTGTACCTCACCCTCGATCATGAGGGGCTCGTTGCACCAAATGTCGCCTGTGACTGTGATGGACTTGGCGAGAACCGCCTGGGATGCCGGCATTGCGATTCCGGACAAAGTGGCAGCCGATATGATCGCGCACCTCCTTCTTGAGCCTTCAGGATTCTCGATTTAGAACAGCCGTTGGTCCGGCCTTGATTATCATCCGTCCAGGCAGTCTGGTACAACTCTATTGAACGAATGTACCGGACAATCCGGAGCCGCGCGGTGGGCGGGAACAGGTCTAAGTTTAAGGCACGGGCTATTGCCGCCAGGAAGCGTTGACGAGGCAGTCCCAGTACGAGCGGCATACCCTTATAGTACCGATGGTTCATGAAATTGCCCCGTCCGAGCGTAAGAATAAGATGCATTGCCATCGAATCAAGAGCACAGACGCGAAGATCGTCGATCTGCCGAACGCTTTAAGCTATTCTGTGATCTCGAATATAGTATTTTGGGCTTGAGTCGCGCAGAAGTTGGCAGCGGCAAAACCGTTAATATGAGCAGTAGCGGCCTGCTGGTCCTTACCGATCGATTGCTCTCTCCCGGACTGAAGGTTGAACTCCAGGTATACTGGCCAGCCAAACTGGAGGGACGATCTCGATTGAAACTTGTAGTTTTTGGAGAAGTCGTTCGCGTGCAAACCGAACAAGCGACTCAGGCGGGGGTGAAAGTTGATCGTTACGAGTTTCGTGCCATCGCGGCATAAGCAAACAGAGGGAAATTGCTACTCGATCCTAAATCGAGCTTGATTTCATTGCTCGTCCGAGCATGAGAGCTCCGTCGCACGCCCGACTCCTACATTCGAAAGACGGATCTTGACGCCTCTCCGCGACCGGCCTATAGTGCCTAGGTTCATTGCCCTCAACATCGATTTCCCAATTCAGAGATACCCACCTCGCCGCTTCGCGAATGGCGACCAGATAGCCGCCAGCCGCGAGATGACGCTTGCGTCTCCCTCGAATGCTCATTCACAAAAGGAGATCGATAGGATGGAAGGAACATTGCTCTCTAACGCTGGCAAGATCGGCCGCGAGGAACTTGCACTCGTGCCCGCACCACAGGGAACCGCGACTCACAAAGTCATTCCGCATCACGAGGTCATCAATGCTCTCGTCGATACGCTTTCACTCCGGCACATCGCGCCGGTCCGCGAGGAATACGCCGTCTCAAAAGATGGCATGAAGATGTTCGGCATCATGGAGCTCGAAACAACATTCCAAGGCTGCCGGTTCGCCCTCGGTTTGAGAAACGCCCACGACAAGTCCATGCGCCTCGCGATGACCGTCGGCTATCGCGTTCTCGTGTGCGACAACATGGCATTCTCTGGCGACTTCACGCCACTACTCGCCAAGCATTCCAAGAATTTCAACCTGATCCACTCGCTCGACATCGGCGTTTCGGAAATGCAACGGAACTTCGCTCCGATGACGAAGCAGGTTGCTCGTTGGCGGGATTCCCAACTCACCGACGTTTCGGCGAAGCTCATCATCTACCAGGCTTTCATCGAGGGGGACATCGACCTCCCGAAGCACCTGGCCGGCCCCGTCCACAACCTGTATTTCAATCCGGAACACAAGGAGTTCGCACCAAGAACGATGTGGAGCCTGTCGAATGCTTTCACGTCGGCATTGAAGCAACTGGACCCGCTGCCACAATTTCGGGCCACCGCAAAGCTCGGACCGTTCCTGGAGGCTCGCGCGGTAACCACGTAAAGCG
>PKZC01000387.1 GCA_003132905.1 Bryobacterales bacterium
TGATGCGCGCCTTGCCGTTCAGCATAATGGCCCATTCGGCTTCCACATGCCAGTGCAATTCGCGGACTCCACCGGCCGTCAGCTTCATTTCCACGCCGGCAATAGTCTTCGAGATGGGTAATTCGCGCGTGGTCACNNCGCCGTTTTCGATGCGTTTGTGGGCCAGCGAAAACGAATACTTGAACGGTGGGACGGTGCCGTGAGCTGTCGGCGGAGCCCACTCGGAGTCGGGATTCTCTGCTGCCAAGGGTAAATTCTGGGGGCCGGGATCCACTTCGTTAGGTGCATTGTGATTGGCAGCCCGCGTAGTTTGCGGGGCTGCGGATGCGTCCCTCGAACCCGCCACGGCCAGTGCCGCAGCCAACGCCGAACCCAATCCGAACGCCTCTCGTCTGCTTACCTGCGAAGGTTCATTTTCGTCGTGATTCTCAATATCAGCCATATGTCTCCTTTTGAGCCATCAAAGCCCATAAGTCGCATACGCAAAGGGATAGTTGTAGTCTTTGCCTCGCGTAGTTTCATTCAAGAACTGGCCCGTAAATAGATGAGCAAGACCAAAGCCGTAAGTTGCGTGGTGGTTCTGCTTATATTCCGCGATCAGGTCGAGTTCGCTGCCCAGGTGATTGCTGGCAGCGCCAGGATGCGCGGCAATCGCAATGGCTCCGCTCGATCCGTACACTGCGTCGTTTTTCGTTGCCAGCCAGAAGTCATCGAACACCTCTGTTAACGTCCATCTCATGGCGATTTTCTCCTCGACGCCCGCCCGCAGGTCCTCGATATTTTTCCAGCCGAACTGATCGGCGAAATCCATTTTGTCGTGCGCGGATGGGTAAATCTGATCGTGGGTGCCCCAGGTGTTACCGTTCGGGTTCTTGTTGCCGGAAGCGTAGTTGTACTCGGCGAATACGCGTGGCTCCGTCCGCGTTCGCTTCAAGGTATAGCCAGCGTTCCAGTGCCCGGCCCAGGCATCAATCGAGTAATGCCCCAACGACCCGGTTTGCTTATTCATTTCGACGTCGTAATCGAAATTGTCGAGCAGCGTACCGGCCAGCCGAGCGCCGCCGGTCACTTCACTCAGGTGACCCAGGCCGGCATTTTCGGATAGGTGAACGTCACCGGGTGCAACGCGCCACAAGATATAAGGTTCCAGCGTCGCATGCGGGATAATCTTCGCGAAGCTACTATAGATCCCGTACAGATTGTTGCCCTCCAGATGATGATCGATCACTCCATCCCTTGTGACGATGACAGAGGACGCAAAGATGCTGACCTTCACACCGGCAGGATGAAGATCCACCCGCACCGTGTCGAATGTCCGCCCTTGATTGCTCCAATTGCACGGACCGATGACGCGTTCGTCGCCGAAACTGAACATTTGACGGCCAGCCACAAGGTCAAACCAGCCTTCCGTCGAACTTCCAAGCTCCGCATACGCCTCTCGGATATCCCAGGTGTCTTCGTAAGGCGATACATTTGGCACGTGATGATTGAAAAAGACCCGCGCATCCTGAGTAACTCCCACTAACTGGAGCCACTTGGTTGGCTGGAGGTAGATGCCCAAACGGAGCTGGGTCAAATCATAAGCGTCATTGACAGGGGCGAAGCCGAGTCCGGTCTGGGCCTCCGCGCGATCCCTGAACTGCCCGCCGAATTGAATCCAATGCGGGAGTAACTCGTTTAACCTGGTTACTGGAAAAAGCCAGCCGTCCGGATCGGGGCCGGAAATGCGAAGGTCCGTCGCCGCGTGAGACTCCCCTGGACCATCAGGCTGGACTTGCGCTAGGGCGGTACCCAGTGCCACTGTACTAAAAATCAGGAAACGTGCCAGCATCCTGCTTATACGATGCCGCCCAGCGGTGAAAGACTACATTCTGGTTTATAATTCGATGCGCGTCCCCAAAACTTTGAGGAACTGGGCGATCCATGCCGGATGCGCGGGCCATGCGGGCGCGGTCACCAGGTTTCCGCAGGTGTGCGCCTGGTCCATCGCCAGATCTACGAATGTACCCCCGGCTCGCGTTACATCCGGTCCCACGGCTGGATAACAGCTGCAAGTCTTGCCCTTCAGCACATCCGCGGCGGCCAACACTTGCGCCGCGTGACAGATTGCCGCGATCGGTTTATCGGCGGACGCAAAGTGGCGTACGATCTCAAGCACGCGCGCGTTCAGCCGGATGTACTCCGGCGCACGCCCACCCGGAATCACCAAGGCATCGTAGTGGTCAGGCCGGACGTGGTCGAAACTGGCGTTCAAAGTGAAATTATGGCCGCGCTTTTCGCTATATGTTTGGTCGCCCTCAAAATCGTGGATGGCGGTGCGCACCGACTCGCCGGTGCGCTTGTTGGGACAAACTGCGTGCACCGTGTGCCCCACCATCAGCAACATCTGGAACGGCACCATCACCTCGTAGTCTTCTACGTAATCGCCAACCAACATGAGTATCTTCTTTGCGGCCATTCTCAAGCTCCTGGACTTATCGTCGCACGCGCGCGCGCATCCATATACATCCGGACGGCAGCTTCAAGGGGCGGAAAGGGTTCGATGCCGCAGCGTTCCATCTTGGCGTTCGATAGCGCCGAATACTTAGGGCGTCGCGCCGCCGTGCGGAATTCGCGCTCGTTAGTCGGCTTCAATTCCGGATGCAGCCCGGCGATTCGAAAAATCATCTTGGCGTAATCGAACCACGAGATCGCTTGTCCGCCCCCGATGTGGAAAACGCCCGTGAGCCCGCGATCCAACAGGTCGATCGAACGTGCGGCCAGCAGAGGCGCATAGGTGGGGGAAGCCAGATGATCGTCGACCACACGAATGGGTTGGCCGCCGGCCGCCAACCGCAGCATCAGCTCGATGAAGTTGCCGCGCGCCGTCTTCAAACCGCCCGGGCCGAAGACACCCGAGGTGCGAATGATTAACGGACCATCCAGATAGGCCTGCGCATACAACTCACCCGCCAGTTTCGATACCGCATACGCGCCTAAGGGATGCGGGGCGTCTTCTTCGGTATAAGCGCGCCCGGCCGTGCCGTCGAACACATAATCGGTGGAAAAATGCACGAACCGCGCATCATGTTGGCGGCAGCACATCGCGAGATTGCGGACCGCCAGGCCGTTTGCGATCATCGCGGGAACCGGTTCCTTCTCTGCGATGTCCACCTGATTGTAAGCCGCCGCATTGATGACGATGGCCGGATCTTCTCGCGCAAACGTCCGATCCACTTGGTCGCTATCGCTGATGTCTACCTGTGTGCGCTCGAATCCAGCTACTGGATATCCGCGCTCCTCAAGTACCCGTACCACTTCGATGCCAAGTTGCCCGCGGCATCCGAACACCACCACTTTTCGCGTTTGCATATCGCCTGACGAAATCGAGATGGCCTACATTTGCCAGCGCCACAAGTTCGCGCCCACGGTGTATCCCGCGCCCACGGCGGCGAACAGCACCAGATCGCCTTTCTTGAGCTTGCCGCTGAGCAGAGCATCGCGTGTGGCGAGCGGAATGGTGGCGCCCGTCGTATTCCCATATTGATCGATGTTGATCACCACTCGATCGCAGTTGATGCCCAAACGCTCGGCGGCAGCCGTGATAATTCGCCGATTGGCTTGGTGCGGAATCATCACGGCGATATCGTCCACGCTCAGACCATTGCGCTCCAGCAATGCGCGCGAGCATTCTTCCATCTTTCGGACCGCGTACTTAAAAACCTGTTGCCCATCCTGTTTCACGTAATGCAGCCGCTGAGCCACGGTCTCGGCACTGGCGGGCATGCGGCTTCCTCCCGCCGGTTGTTTCAAATAGTCGCCGCCCGAACCATCGATTTGATTGACGAAATCGATGAATCCCGTTTCGCCGTCTTCGGTGGGTTCAATCAGCATCGCTCCGGCGCCATCGCCGAACAGGATGCACGTCGAGCGGTCGGTATAGTCGATGATGCGCGACATGGTATCGGAACCAATTACCAGCACCTTCTTATGCGAGCCGGCTGACACCAAGTGTGCGGCCGTGGTCAGCCCGTAAATAAATCCCGAGCAGGCCGCCACTAGATCGAATCCCCAGGCGTGTTTCGCGCCCAACCGGTCCTGCACCAGGCAGGCGGTGGATGGAAAAAGCATGTCGGGTGTTACCGTGCACACCAGAATGGCATCCACCTCGGCGGCATCGATCCCACGCTGCTCCAACGCGATCTTGGCCGCTTCAATCGCCATGTCGGACGTGGCTATTTCGGGAGACGCGATATGGCGTTGCAGGATGCCAACACGCTGGACAATCCACTCATTGTTGGTGTCCACCATCTTTTCTAAGTCTTGATTCGTCAACAATCCCGGCGGCGTATAGCAGCCGAGCGCAGTTATCTTTGCGCTATACTGTGGGGCCTTATCCAATGCTTCTCCCTGGTTTTCACGAGTTCAATCAGATACAGAATACACCACCACTAACGGTGAAATCCTTTTTCGCCGCTTGAGTCCGTTACTCATAACCTCTGAAAGGGAGGCCCTCATGAGGAAACTTTCGTTGGTTCTTTCCCTTGGATCATTGTTCACGGCGGCAGCGTTCGCCGAGAGCTGGTCAGGGACTGTTTCAGATTTCATGTGCGGCGCAAAGCACGAGGCTGCCTCGGCCGCTGATATGGCTTGCGTGAAGAAGTGCATCAAGGGCGGGGCATCGGCTGTCTTCATTTCCAATGGCAAAGTTTATCAAATTGCCCCCGATTCCCAAGCCAAAGTGACTTCGCTGCTCGGCGAGAGAGTAACGGTGATGGGCAAGATGGACGGCGACACCATCGAGATCGCCTCAACCAAGGCCGCCAAGGAGTAGAACGTTGCCTCTACGCTGGCGCGGTGAAAAGGTCCGCCCAAGTTGCAGCCCGCGCCAGCACCTTTTTTTCTAAGGCTTGAATCGCAGCGCCATTTTACCCGCCGGTCCCTTATAGTGCAGTTCCAGATCCTTCGGCTTCACTTTCCCCACCACCTGGAAGAACAAAAGCCCCGACGTCGGCTCCGAGATTTCCTTTTCCGGTAAAATCTTGGCGCGGATCGCCGCGAGCAACGGATTATCTTTCTCGTCGCGCGATTCCTCCATCTTCACATCCGGCGTCGGAGTTGCCCCTGAATTGCCGACGCCTCCACCGCCGATTCCAATACCACCTAGACCGATCGACGGCCTGCGCGAATGATCTCCCAGTCCGCTCCTGCGCATTCCATTCGGTGTCACGGCCAAGCTATCCGATCCCGCCAATTGCCCGGGTGCGTACGGCTCGGAACGCTGCCCGTCTTTGGCCGAGACCAGCAGGAAATCGTCCAGGCTGAGTTGGACGGGCTTGTCGCTAACCGGTCGCGCGGTCAGCCGGACTACCACCACGTCATCGCCTAAGTCCGATCCCAGTTCCTGCTTGACCTGATCTTTATCCAGCAGGGCTGAAACCGAAATGGCGAGCAGCTCATTGGAGGTCTCATCAATAGGCAGCTTCTTATCGGCGGCGCACAGCATCGCGAGCGAAAAGCAAAACAGAACTACGTACTTCATGAACATAGCCACCTTTCCGAATTATACGGCGGCCAGCTATTGGACAGCCACGGTCACCGCCCGAGTGGCGATGTTATATCTAATAATCGAGGGGCAACCCGACATAATTCTCCGCCAGCGAGGTCATCCCGGCGCGCGAACTGGTGACGTAATCCAGCTCCGCGATTTGCCGGCGATGATCGAACCCGTCGTGGCCCGGAAAAAGATGTAGCATCGACGTCATCCACCAGGAGAAACGTTGCACTTTCCAAATGCGGCGGAGACAAGTAGCGGAATACTGGTCGAGAAGATCGCGCCGTCCGGATTTGTAGAATGCCTCCAGACCCCGTGCAAAACAGTTCACATCCGAGATCGCGAGATTCAATCCCTTGGCGCCAGTGGGCGGTACGATGTGAGCGGCATCGCCGGCCAGAAACAATCGTCCGTATTGCATCGGTTCAATCACGAAACTCCGCATTCCCGTGACACCCTTCTGAACCACGGGACCAACTGCGGGCGCCCACCCATCCTCAGTACGCATCCTCGCGCACATCTCCTCCCACACTCGATCGTCCGGCCATTGCGCGAGATCCTCGTCGGGCGAACATTGCAAATAGAGCCGCGTGATTTGTGGAGACCGCATGCTGAACAGCGCGAATCCTCGCGAGTTATATGTGTAGACCAACTCTTCGGATGTGGGCGCAGCCTCCGCGAGAATTCCGAGCCAGGCGAACGGATAGATCCGTTCGTAGACAGCGATCACGCCTTCAGGGACAGAAGTCCGGCAGATCCCGTGGAAACCATCGCACCCAGCGATGTAGTCGCATGCCAGCTCTTCGGCCACGCCATCCCTCCGAAAACGAATCTTCGGAAGCGCCGAATCGAGATCGTGCACCGACACATCTTCGATCTCAAAGTGGATCTGCCCGCCGGCCGCCAGACGCGCCTGCACCAAATCCTTCACCACTTCCTGCTGCGCATAAACCGTGATC
Source organism: Bryobacterales bacterium (assembly GCA_003132905.1). The sequence continues at coordinate 6,493 of PKZC01000387.1, forward strand.
GCCCGCCCGCCGGTCAGCTCGGACATGTCGATACGGTGCCGGCTTCCGTTGAAGCTGAACCACACGCCGTCGTGCCGCAACCCCTCGCGCTGCAGCCGTTCGCCGACGCCGGCATCGATCATCAGGTCCACGGTGCCTTGCTCAAGAACCCCGGCCCGTACGCGATTCTCGATGTACTCGCGGCTGCGGCACTCGAGTATGACCGACTCAATACCGCGCAAGTGTAGAAGATGAGAAAGCATCAGGCCGGCGGGACCGGCCCCGACAATACCTACCTGGGTACGCATTCGTCCTTCTAACTTACCAGCCGCCCTTTATCAACGTGAGCCGCGTAGAATGAGACGAAGGCTACGATGACCCCAAACCCCGAAGCTTGGCCGGAGCTTCCCCTGGCATCCTGGCAGGACACTTACGACACGCTGCACATGTGGACGCAGATTGTCGGCAAGATCCGCATGACCCTGACTCCGTTAATCAATCACTATTGGAACGCCACCTTGTATGTGAGCGCGCGCGGGCTAACCACTTCGGCGATTCCTTATCCGCTCGGCGTCTTTGAAATGGAATTCGATTTCATCGGCCACAAACTGCTAATCCAAACTAGCGAAGGCGACGTTCGAAATCTGGATCTGGCGCCGCGCACGGTGGCCGATTTCTACGCCGACGTCATGAGCACGCTGGCCGCGCTCAAGATCGAGGTGCATATTCACGCGCATCCGGATGAAGTTCCAAATCCGATTCCGTTTCCTGAAGACCACACCCACAAGTCATACGATCGCGAATCGGTCGAGCGCTTCCGGCGGCTTCTGATCTCGGTGGACAAAGTCCTCAAGAACTTCCGCCCTCGCTTCATCGGTAAATGCAGCCCCGTGCATTTCTTTTGGGGCAGCTTCGACATCGCTGTAACCCGCTTCTCTGGCCGCCTTGCTCCGCCCAGGCCCGATCCAATGATGCAGGAAGCCTACTCGCACGAAGTGAGCAGCGCTGGATTCTGGCCCGGCGGAGGTGAGATCAAAGGTCCCGCTTTCTACTCCTACACTGCGCCCGAGCCTGCGGGATTCAAGACCTACGCGATTGGTCCAAAGCCGGCCTTCTATCATCAGGGAATCGGCGAGTTCCTTCTGATGTACGATGACATCCGTACCTCTGCGCCCGAAGTTCAACTGATGGAGTTCCTGCAGACAACTTATGAAGCCGGAGCTAACCTGGCTAAGTGGGATAGAGCCGCCCTCGAAAGACCGGCCGAGACTCGAGCAACAACCGGAGGCTGATATGGCAAAACCGTGTACGCATTTAAAACAAATTAGAGTTACTCAACCCTCGAAACATGTTTGCGAGGAGTGCGTCAAGATGGGGGATTCGTGGGTGCACCTGCGCATGTGCCTGGAATGCGCCCATGTGGGCTGCTGCGATTCCTCGAAAAATAAGCACGCCACCAAGCATTTTCACTCCTCCACCCATCCGCTGATACGGTCCATAGAACCGGGCGAACGTTGGATCTGGTGCTACGTCGACGAGATTGCGGCGGGCGAGTTGGATAGCTGATGGCGGAGTCTCCTTCTGAGGTGGTGGTGCGCGGAAGCGTGGCGGGATTCGCTCAAGAGATTACCGCCGGACCACACCGGATCTTCTCCGATGAGCCGAAAGAAGCTGGCGGCGAGAATGCGGGCGCGTCGCCATATGAGTTGCTGGCGGCCGCTCTTGGAGCCTGTACCTCGATGACCATCGGCATGTATGCGCGCCATAAGAAGTGGCCTCTCGCGAGCGTAAACGTACGGCTGCGGCACTTCAAAAGTCACGCCGACGATTGCACCGATTGCGAATCCAAGGATACTGCGTTAGATCGGGTTGAGAGGGATATCGAACTGATTGGAAACCTCAGCGAGGAACAACGGGCGAAGCTGCTGGAAATTGCCGACAAGTGTCCGGTACATCGGACGCTCACGCGTGGAATAGAGATCCGCACGCGCCTGGTCTAGAGCGTGCGCTCTCACCCCGCCGTGCCCGCAGTCACAAAGGCGGACCCTTTTTCGAACTTCGGATTAGGTTCTTTCTTCGATCCAGATGCGGAATGCAATCCCGCCAGGCTTCGGAATTTCGACGGGCTCATACCCATGTGACGCTTGAAGAGAAACGACAAATGGCTCTGGTCCGAAAATCCGCACACCAGTGCGATCTCGGCTAAAGACGTTTGCGAATGCGCCAACAAATGCGATGCGTGTTGCACTCGCCGCCGCCGGATCAACTCACCCACGGTGCATCGGTTGTATTTGTGAAACTGGCGCGACAAGTGAACGTAGTGTACTCCGACCTCGGAAGCGATCTCGGCCAGGCTCAACCGTTCCAGGAAACGCGATTCTACAATCTCGGTGGCCTGTTTCAGCCAGTCCGGCGCCTGCAGTGAACCGTCGCACTCCTCGGAGCGTGCAATCTCAGCCAGAATCTCGAGTACCAATCCCTCAATGGCCATTGCCGACGCTTTATCCTGTCTCGAAAACTCGGCGTACAGTCGATTGGCCAGCCATGTGGCTGTGAGCCCCGTCATCTCAGACGGTCTGCGGGGTACGGCGGCCTGCTGGCGCAGTTGCTCGAACGATGACGGATCGATACTGATGTGCAGACAGCGCGCTCGCGATTGGATCTCGTTCTCATGAAGTTCTTCCGCGGGAAGGTAGCGGATCGTTCCGGTACGGCACTGGATGGAACGTGTGCTGTAGCGTTCCCGGAAAGCGCCTTCGATGACAAAAGTGATGTAGGCACGCGGATGAGAGTGCTTCGGCACTACCAGGCCGCTGGCGTAAAGGTTTTCTGTGAGCGTAAATGGGCCCACCGTGCGCAGGTGCAGTGTTTCTCCCGAGACGTCCACCCTGGCTCCTCTTCTAATCGCTCGCGCAAACACGGAACGCTCGGCGTCCCGCGCGCTATTTGTTCGATTCCATCATCTGCGTCGCGGTGCATGCGAGTCGTAGCCGATATGTAAATCTTTAGTAAAAGCGGGCATTTACGACGGATTGCATGCAGGCTTCCGCTCCGCATCGCGATACGATTTAAGTGAGCCCTGTATTCATGACGACAATTCTTGTTATCGACGACGATGAAAGCCTGCGCGACACCATTGGCATCATGCTCGAACAGGAGGGATTCTCGCCCATCCTGGTCGCGGATGGCAAGACCGGCTTCGAGCGCGCTCTGGCGGTAAAGCCCGATCTAATGCTGGTGGATTTGCGGCTGCCCGGGATGAACGGTACCGAGATTTGCAAGCAAGTGCGGGCCGCCAATTTGAAAACACCCATGATCGTTCTCAGCGCGATCGGCGAAGAGGTGGATAAAGTATTGCTGCTCGAAATTGGCGCCGACGATTACATCGTCAAGCCGTTTGGCGCTCGGGAACTGCTGGCGCGCATCCGGGCCGTGCTGCGGCGGACCTCGCCTGACGCCCGCAAGGTGGCCCAGTTCGGAACCATCGCCGTGGATTTCGAGCGGCGGATTGTGTCGAAAAAAGGCGATCCGCTGAAGATGACTCCGGCCGAGTACAATCTGCTCACGTATTTTCTCCAGAATCCGGACCGTGCGTTGACGCGCGATATGATCTTGAATTCGGTGTGGGGCTACGAATCCTTTCCGAACACCCGTACCGTGGACGCGCACGTGGTGCGGCTGCGGCAAAAGCTGGAGCCTGATGCCAACTCGCCGCGTCATTTTCTGACGGTCCACGGAGTGGGATACCGGTTTCTGCCGTGACGAACGGATTTCACTCCGGAGCGGTGCTCATTGTCGAAGATGCCGAGACCTGCGCGTCCACGTTGGAAATCATCTTCAGCTCCATCCGAGGCCTGAAAATATTGATGGCGGAGAACGCCGAGCAAGCCTGGGAACTGCTAGGAAGCCCGCACCAAGATATTCGCGCGCTGGTTACCGACTTGCACATGCCCGGCATGGATGGTTTCGAATTGATTGACCGGGTGCGCGCCAACGCATCGCACGCCCGCATACCCATTGTCGTCATCACCGGCTCCACCGACCCGCATATTTCCGATCGCTTGCGCCAGCGCGGCGTCAACGCGGTCTTCGCGAAACCCTATTCACCCGCGTTGGTGCGGGAGAAACTGGAGCAGCTTCTCGGAAATGTACCGCAAATCGATTAAGTTTCGTTCGGTACTTCAGCTGGCCGTGCTGCTGCTGGGCACAAGCCTGGGCGGTTACGGTCAGAATACGCCCCAAGTGCAGCAGATTCTCGATCGTTTGGATCAGCTGGAAAAAGACAACCAGGCTTTGCTCGAAGAGGTGCGGGCCTTGCGGCAGCAGGTCGCTGGGTTGCGCACGCCATCGCCGGACGCGACGCCATCGCAAACTCAGGCGCAAAACCCATCGCAAAACCCATCACCAAATAGTGACGAACGTCAGGCGGTGCAGGAAAACCGCATTGACGAGCTGGCTCAAACCAAGGTGGAAGCGTCCCAGAAATTCCCCATCCGCATCACTGGCATGGCGTTGTTTAATGCTTCCGTAAACGGGCGCTTCAACGGAAATGCGGAGAATCCTCTGGTGGCCTCGTCAACGCCGGGCGACATAACCGGTGACGGCACGTTGCGGCAAAGCACATTGGGCCTTTTGTTCAACGGACCCCAAACTTTCTGGAATGGCAAGATCAGCGGTTCGGTATACGTGGATTTTTTTGCGGGCGGTACAACCTCGCTCGATCATGTGGTGCGCCTTCGTACAGCGGCCATGAATATTGATTGGAGTAATACCAGCCTGATGTTCGGCCAGGACAAGCCGATCATTTCACCCCGCAATCCCGATTCGCTGGCTCAAGTTGGTTATTCACCGCTCAGCGGGGCCGGGAACCTTTGGCTGTGGCAGCCCCAAGCCCGTGTGGAGCAGCGATTCTCGTTAGGCGAAAATAGCGGTCTGCGGGCGCAGGCCGGAGTTTTGGTAACCAGCTCGCTGGACTATTCAACTCCCAACATCTACAATCCCACTACCGCGCAGCAGCAGGAATATTCCCGGCCAGGCGCGGAAGGACGTTTGGAGTTGTGGCATCGTTGGAACGACACCCAGCGCATTGAGGTGGCCGGCGGCTATCACTTCAACGAAAATAGAATCATTGAAACAATACTTCCCACCGAGGTCTATTCGGCGGACTGGTTCGTACGCCCCATCTCCAAACTCGAGTTCTCAGGCATGTTCTTCCGCGGGCAGAACGTAGCAACGCTGGGTGCGCTGCCACAAGGCTTCCTAGTGCAGAATTACGGCGAAGTGTCCACTGTTCACAGCACCGGCGGTTGGGCGCAAATCCGCGTGCCGATCACGGCCCGCCTGGCATGGGATCTATATGGCGGACAGCAGGACGATCGGAATTCAGATCTTGCCTATGGCTATATCGCGAAGAATCAGGGCTATTTCAGCAATCTGATGTATCGCATCGCGCCCAATGTCATTGTGAGCCTGGAAGGCGGCCAAGTGCGGACCACGTATCTGGGAATAGGAAGCCGTTTGAACGACCATTATGATCTGGCAGTCGGATACTTGTTTTAAGCTCGGATTTAGCGCGGTCGCGCTGGCTCTGGCTTTCGTTGGGTCGCTCGGAGCGGCCACCGTCAGCGGACGTGTGAAGCTGGTGTCTTCGCACGATCCGAACGTGCGCAAACATACCGATTACTCAGGTGTGGTGGTTTGGCTGGAGCCCGCCTCTGGTACGCCCGTGGTCCCCGCTAGCGTGGGGCGCGCGCAAATGGTGCAGAAGAACAAAACCTTTACGCCGCATGTCCTGGCCATCGCGGTGGGCACCGTTGTGGACTTCCCCAACTTCGATCCTATTTTCCACAACGCCTTTTCCAACTACAATGGTCAAATCTTCGACATCGGCCTGTATCCGCCCGGCACCACGAAATCGTTGGCCTTCCGCCGCGAAGGGGTGGTGCGCGTCTTTTGTAACATCCATCCCGCGATGAGCGCTGTGATCGTCGTGCTGAAGTCACCGTACTTTGCAACCTCGGCGACGAATGGTACCTTTCGAATCGACACCGTTCGCCCCGGATCGTATCGGCTGCATGTGTTTCACGAACGCGCCGCCGAGCAACCTCTGGCCTCGCTCACGCGCGCCGTCGAAGTGGCGGATGGCCCTGTCGAGCTTGCGCCCATTGATGTCTCGGAGAGCGGTTATCTCGAAGTTCCGCATAAAAACAAGTTTGGGAAAGATTATCCGCCAGCGGCCGATTCCGGAGTTTATGTGGGTGCCAAGCCATGAGATTTTCGCGGCTTTCCCTGTTATGGAAAATCCTGCTTCCCACGTCACTGGTAATGACGCTCTCCTTCGCCATCACCGGCTGGCTGGTGCAGCGTGACGTCGTCCGGGCCAGCTATACCAGCGTCGAAGAAGAGGCCAAAGCCAGCTTTCAGGCTTACGAATCCCTGTGGAAGGCACGAGCGAACCGGCTGGGCGCCATCAGCGAAATTCTGAGCACCATGTCCGATGTGCGGGCCGCGTTCGGCACCGCGGATCCAGCCACCATCCGCGACACCGCCGATGAGCTGTGGTCCAGAGTCTCTCACGAAGATGCGTTTTTCCTGGTAGCCGATGGGCAGGGGCGCGTGGTCGCCAGCCTCGGGCAGCCCGCTTCCTTTGCCCTCAATGACGATCTGCCCATGGTCCGCGCGGCGCGCGCGCAGTTCCCCAAGCAGGCCTCAGGCTTCGTGCAAAAGGGTGATGAATTGTTCCAGGTAGTTGTGACCCCGGTTTACGTGCAGTCGCCGGCCGGTCCTGCGCTCTTAAACGCTTTGGTGGCCGGATATAGAGTGGACGCGGGCGTCGCCCAAACGCTTAAGAACTCCACCGGCGGTAGTGAGTACGTCTTCGTTTCGGGAAATCGCGTGGTCACATCCACTCTTGCGCCGGCCATTACGGCCGCCATCGCCCCCCGTTTGCTGAACAACTCCACCGAGATTCCCGACTATCTCATGCTGCCAACTCCCCTGCGCGACATCAACGGCGACGAAGTGGGGAAGCTTTATATATTGCGATCATTAGCCGGCGCGCGCCAGCGGCTGGCCGAGTTACGCCGCGAAATCGTCGCGCTGTGGCTGCTGGCGCTGGTGGCCGCGCTCGTGATCACGTACCTGGTAGCGCGAAAGATCATGCAGCCTGTGGCGGAACTCGACCGGGCGGCGGCCGAAATCGCCAAGCAGAATTACGATTACCAGATCAACGTTCGCAGCCAGGATGAACTGGGGCGGCTGGCGGTCACTTTCCAGAGCATGTGCGAGTCTATCCGGCAGGCGCGGCAAGAGCTGATCCGCCAAGAACGCATCTCCACCATCGGCCAGCTTTCCACTTCCATCGTGCATGACCTTCGGAATCCGCTGGCGGCCATTTACGCGGGCGCGGAAATGATGATGGACAGCGACCTGCCCCAGGAGACGACGCGCCGGCTGGCCCGCAACATTTATCGCGCTTCGCGTGGCATACAAGACATGCTGCAGCAGTTGCTGGATGTAGTGCGCGGTAAATCCACCGGTAGCGAGTTGTGCAGCCTGCGGGAGGTGATCACAGCTGCCTGGAACACCGTGACGCCGTCCGCCGATGCCTGCGGGATTACGCTCGACATCAGCGTGGCAGACGATCTGGGCTGCCCCATGGAGCGCGCGCGAATGGAGCGCGTATTCGCCAATCTCTTTGAGAACGCGATTGAGGCCATGCGTTCGGGTGGTAACATTTCGATTCGAGGAGCCGCGGAAGGCGACAGCATTATGGTCCGTGTGGAGGATTCCGGGCCTGGTATCAACGCCGCGCTGCGGGGACGCTTGTTTCAACCTTTCGTAACCGCCGGCAAGAAGAATGGGCTAGGGCTTGGTCTCGCCTTGTCGCGCCAAACGCTGCTCGATCACGGCGGCGACATTTGGGCCGACGACGCTCCTGACCGCGACAGCGTAGGCGCGGTCTTCTGGCTAAGGCTGCCAAAGAACAGGACCACCGTCACGCACGAGCCGGCTGTGTTGAATGGAGCCGCAGACATTCACGAGCGATCTCCGAGTCTTCGTCAGCGCGAATGACGAGAACTTGCACCGCTGAGTTGGCGGCCGCGACGTTTTGATCCAGATCCGGCTGCACGTTCTTGGCCGGGTCCAATTTCAATCCGAGAAACGCAAGCTGCGCGCACACTAGCTCGCGCAGAGGAGCGCAATTCTCTCCAATGCCGGCCGTGAAGACGATGGCATCCACGCCGCCCAACACCGCGAGCATCGCGCCGATTTCCCGCGTCAGCCGATGCGCGTAGATCTGATAAGCCAGCAGCGCCCGCTCGTCGCCTGCGTTCATAGCCTCCAGAATTTCGCGCATGTCACCCGACCGGCCGGAAACGCCCAACAATCCAGATTTGCGGTTTAGGATTTCATCAATCTCATCGGCCGTAGAACCTTGGTGCCGGATCAAATACAGCAGGATGCTGGGATCGATGGAGCCCGAGCGCGTGCCCATCATGATTCCTTCCAGAGGCGTGAATCCCATGCTGGTATCCACGCTCTTTCCATTCGCTACCGCCGTAACCGAAGCACCGTTGCCAAGATGGCAGACGATGAGCCGCGATGAGTTAGGAGCAACGCGCAGCATCTGGGCGGCGCGCCCGGTGGAATATTGAACGCTGATGCCGTGGAACCCGTACCGTCGAATGCCCCGATCCAGCCACTCATAAGGTCCGGGATAAACATAAGCGGCTGGCCGAAGCGTTTTGTGGAATGCCGTATCGAAAACCGCGACTTGGGGCACCTGAGCGCCGATCAGGCGATCAACCGCTTCAATGGCCGCCAGCTCCAGTTTGTTGTGTGCCGGCGCGAACTCGGCCTGTTGGGCGATCGCGGTGCGAACTTCCGGAGTCAACAGAACGCTTTCCCGATATTTGAGGCCGCCATGCACGATGCGATGACCCACTACGTCGATCTCAGCCGGAGAATCGATGGCTTTCTTCTCGCCTTGCCAAAGGGACCGAAGAAGGGCGTCGAGCACGTCCGCCGGTGTCTGGGACGCTTTGAAGTCGCCGTGTGCAGTCCAGAGCTTTCCATCGGGAACATCCTGAAACCAGCACTTGAAACTGCTGGAACCGCCGTTCAGGACCAGAATTTTCATTGGCAGAGAGGCTTAATTCTTTCCGGACTTACTATTTGGCTTGGCGGGCGGGGCATAGCCCTGCAGCGAGTAGTGGTGGTCGCGAAAATACTTGCCGGCGTCGTTCAGGTTCCAGGAATCGGCCGGATGGCAGAAGTTGCATTCCTTCTGGGTTCGGCGGGAGTACTCGGGCCGGGCGTCGCTTGGGGTAGCGCTGAAGAAGAAAGCGCCCGAGAAAGCGGCGGCCAGCACCAGAATTTCAACAAGCCTATGCATAATGATGGAATCGTTCGTGCTTCTATGCCGAGTTTAGCAAAGCGCTCGTTGGCCAAGCGTGCTGACAAATTGTCGCAACCTCTGACAAACATGCTTCAGCAGAATAGATGTGCACTTGTACGGCTGCACTGGACCAAGGTCCCAGTACTTTTGTCTACTTTAGTAGAACTTTCGATCCTGCCGGACCAGTCCTGGACCGTTCAGCGAGGGCTAGTCGGGAAGTTTTGGTACCAGAAACGTCGGCCCCTCCGTAATCTCTAGTCCCCACCACACCCTCAGTCCTAGGGACAGACTGTCCTGTGCCCAGAGTGGATAAGTGCAATATTTATAATTACTTACAATTGGAGAGACACGTGCCATACAAGTGGCATGCAGACTCAAAAACACCTCGCGATGTTGGCTCTGATGGGAGCCGCGGGCTTGTGCTACGGGCAACATCCGAAGCTGGCGTCTGATCTGGAAAGCCGGGATCCGGAATCGCTAGTGAACGTAATTGTCCAATACAAACAGCCCCTCCAGCAGCGCAACGTGGACGCCGCAGTTCGCAGAGGCGGCCGTCATTTAAGAACGCTCAGCATTTTGAACGGTGCTGTGTATTCCGTCCCCGGTCACTCGCTTGCCGATTTAGCCGACGATCCGGACGTAGCTTACATCTCGCCGGACCGCGCTATCACGGCGGCAACCGCGCAGCCCGATTTGACGCCGGACTTTAAACTTCAGGCGGTGAGTGCCGACATCGCGCAGCGCAATGGATTCGATGGCACCGGGATTGGCGTTGCCATCATCGACAGCGGCATCACCGATCGGCCGGACCTTCACGGCGATCCGCATAGCTCCAGCAATGGTGCAAGCCGCGTTGTCCACGCCGAGAATCTGATGACGGGCGGCAAAACGGATGACGACTATGGACATGGAACGCACGTCGCTGGCATCGTCGGCGGAAACGGCGGTCAGTCCTTCGGCTATTATGCCGGAGTTGCGACTAACGTCAACCTGATCGACCTCGAGGTGCTCGACAGCACCGGCAACAGCACCGACAGCACCGTCATTGCCGGAATTCAACGCGCGATTGCTTTGAAATCGCAATACAACATCCGAGTGATCAACCTGTCGCTGGGACGTCCGATTTTCGAGAGCTATAAAGTAGATCCGCTTTGCCAAGCCGTAGAGGCCGCTTGGAAGGCCGGGATTGTTGTGGTGGTGGCCGCCGGGAATGACGGCCGCGACAATTCGGCGAAGACGGATGGCTACTCTACCATCACCGCTCCCGGAAACGACCCCTACGTCATCACGGTCGGAGCCATGAAGACCGAGAACACACAGCCGACCTCCGACGATAAAATTGCCAGTTACAGTTCCAAGGGACCGACGTTGCTGGACCACATCGTGAAGCCCGATCTGGTAGCGCCCGGCAACTACATTATTTCCCTGCTCGGTCACGGATCGCTCTCGTCGCTCTATCCGCAGAACATCATCTTCAACACCTACTTCCGGCTCAGCGGAACAAGCATGGCAGCGCCCATGGTGAGCGGTTCGGCGGCCTTGCTGTTGCAGCAGAATCCGAATCTGACGCCGGACCAAGTGAAGGCTCGGCTCATGAAAACCGCGGACAAGAGCTTTCCGGTTTCAAGCGTGGCCACCGATCCTGTGACCGGTATCTCCTACACCAGCTACTACGATATTTTCACCGTGGGTGCGGGCTATCTGGATATCTGGGCAGCACTGAACAATACAGATACGGCGAGCGGAAAGGCTCTTTCCCCGGTCGCCTCCTTCAACGCCACAACCCGCGCCGTCTCGATCAGCGAAATTGCCGGACAGAACGTGATTTGGGGCACCAACGTCATCTGGGGAACCAACGTGATTTGGGGCACTTCGCTTCTCTCCGGTACCAATGTGATTTGGGGTACCAACGTGATCTGGGGTACCAGCGAGACCAGCAGTCTGAACGTAATCTGGGGCACGAATGTGATCTGGGAAACCAGTGCTCCAACCGATCAAAGCACCCCGGTTTCGATTTACGGTGAGCAGTAGAAAGAGGAGAAAACTCATGAAAACCATACAGACATCCGATATGAACCCAATGATCCCATTTCCGCTCACTAACGCCGGGGTCAGCTTCGCAACGCCAGTAAGTACTTCAGAAATATGGGGAATCAACGTACTGCCCTACGTTTCGCTCGACACCAATGCTGTAACTTGGGGAGTGGCTTCGGTCTCTGGCACGAATACCACGCACCGATGCAATGCTATCTGGGGCACACGCGGCCGCTTGGCTTCCATCCACCCGATGCTGGCGTCGTTGCAATATTCACCAAGGTATAGGGGTAAATCCGCGGAGATGGCCGGTTGAAAGCACCCCAGTGGCTGGCAAGCGCATTCATAGGTCTGGTCATCGGGGCCGGGCTCCTGGCTGTGCTGCGGCCTCTGGCGGCAGAGCAAGATGCGTTCTCAGCGCGGTTTGTCTGTTATCTTTTGCTAGCCCTGTTTTCTTCCGGCTTGAAAGTAAGGCTTCCCGGGGTGACCGGCACTTTGTCGGTCAGCTTCCTCTTTATCCTGGCCGGTATCGCCGAGCTTGGCACGCTCGAGACCATGGCGATAGGCATCGGGTCCGCCCTGGTTCAGATTTACTGGGGTGCTAAGAAGCATCCCGCGCTCCACCAGGTACTGTTCAATCTGGCGGCGATCGCGATAGCCATCCGGTTCGCGGAGGCGGCCATGTACTCCGCCGCAGCCCTGGGAGTCAGCCTGCCCTTCCGGCTTTTGTACGCCACCGTAGCGTACTTCATTGCCAATACCTTCCCTATCGCTTGCGCCATTGCGCTGACCGAAAGGCGCAGCCTCTACAAAATCTGGCGGGAATGCTATTTTTGGGCCCTTCCGTATTACCTGATGGGCGCAACTCTGGTCTGCGTTCTGCATTGGGTGAATCAGAACCTGGGCTGGGAATTCTCGCTGCTTGCAATGCCGGTGGTCTGGGTGGTTTATCGCTCTTATCGTCTTTACATCGGCCGCCTGGAGACCGAGAAGGAACACGTCGAGCAGGAAAAGGCGCACGTCGAACAGATGAACGCGCTGCATCTCCGCACCATTGAGACGCTCGCACTGGCCATCGAAGCCAAAGATCAAACCACCAGCGACCATTTGCGGCGCGTCCAACACTATGCGCTCCAGATCGGGAAAGAGATGGGCCTCAGTGAAGAAGATCTGAATGCCCTGCAGGCCGCTTCTCTGCTGCACGACATCGGAAAGCTGGCCGTTCCGGAGCACATTATCACCAAGCCGGGCAAGCTGACGCCGCAGGAATTCGAGAAAATGAAAATCCACCCGGTGGTGGGAGCTGAAATTCTCGAGCAGGTGAATTTTCCTTATGCGGTGGCGCCCATTGTCAGGGCTCACCACGAAAGATGGGATGGGAACGGCTATCCGATGGGTCTGGTGGGTGAAGAAATACCCCTCGGAGCTCGCATCCTATCCGCAGTGGACTGCCTGGACGCGCTGGCGTCAGACCGACAATACCGCCGGGCTCTACCACTGGACGAGGCCATGGCCGTAGTGCTGGATGAGTCCGGCAAGAGCTACGATCCGAAGGTGGTTGAGATCCTTGCAAGGCGCTATCGCCAACTGGAAGAAGAAGCCATGCGGTTGAGCAAGCCCGCTGCCAAGCTTTCTGTGAACGCCAGAATTGAGCGGGGCAATCCGCCTGCTGCCGGATTCGCCGCTGCCGCCAGTGAAGATCCGCAGCGCGATTTCCGTTCGCAGATCGCGGCCGCAGGGCGAGAGGCGCAGTACACTCTGGAACTTATATCCGAGTTGGGAAATTCCCTGGGCATGGGCGAAATGCTTTCGGTCTTGAGCTCGCGGCTGACGCAACTCATTCCTTGCGATTCCATCGCCGTCTATGAACGCAAAGACAACGTGCTGGGGCCCGTCTATGTCGATGGACGCGACCGCATGCTGTTTTCCTCGCTCCAGATTCCACTTGGAGAAGGGCTGTCGGGTTGGGTAGCCAAGCACAACCAGCCGATTTTGAACGGCAATCCTTCGGTCGAACCCGGCTACTTGAACGACCCTAAGAAATTCAGCCTGCTGCGATCCGCTCTGTCGGTTCCTCTTGCCGGTCAGGAAGGCACCGTGGGAGTGCTCTCACTTTACCGCGCCGACGCGGACGCTTTCGCGCCCGATCACCTGCGAATTCTTTCCGGGCTTAGTTCAAAAATCGGTCTTTCGTTCGAGAACGCCCTGAAATATCGCGCCGTGGAAGCCTCCGCCACAACCGACTATCTCACCGGCTTGAACAACACGCGAGCCTTGTTTGAGCGCCTGAATAACGAGCTAGCGCGCGCTGAACAGCAAAGGTCGCCGCTTACGGTAATGGTCTGCGACCTCGATCGTTTCAAAGAAGTAAACGACCGCTTTGGTCACCATGCCGGCAACCGTGTTCTCCAGGCCTTCGCAACTGGATTGACGAAAATCAATCGGGATTACGACGTGACTGCACGGTTCGGTGGAGACGAGTTTGTCCTGGTGCTGCCGGGCATGAAACCCGACGGCGTCAGCGACAAGGTGCTGGCCTTGTCGAATCTGGCTTCTGAAGTAGGCCGGATGGTTTGCGGCGAGAACCTCATTTCGGTAAGCGTCGGAGTGGCTTCCTGGCCCGAGGATGGCGTCACCGCCGATGAGCTTCTGGCGGAGGCCGATCGACGAATGTATGCCAGCAAAAACAGCCTGAGGATGAAGCGGACGTTCCTGAGTGTCACCCAACAAGAGACTGCCACTGTGCAGTAAACACCGGAAGACGCCGACCGGTTTGATATCGTAGTACGGTTGAACGAATCGAACATCGTCGACGTCTCAGAGGTCATCGAAAATCAGAAACTGGGCCGGTTCCTCATCAGCCTGGTATTGATCTCGTGGATCATCACCTTCTTCGACGGCCTGGATAGCAATCTCATCAGCTTCGCTGCGCCCTACTTCGGCGCGCAATATCATCTCAGCAGGATTCAGCTCGGCAACATCTTCAGCATGGGTCTGTTCGGGACCATGGTCGGTGGCTTCGCGCTGGGCTACCTGGGCGATCGCATCGGCAGGCGTCCCGTGGTAGTCTTTGCGACTGCGCTGTTCGGCATTCTCACCATGTGCTTCGCGCTGGCCAATAGCTATGGGTCGCTGTTTTCACTGCGCTTTATCGATGGACTGCCGCTTGGTGGCATGCTCCCGCTGGCCTGGGCCCTGAACATTGAATATGCCCCCAAGCGCTATCGCTCGACCATCGTGACAGTGATCATGATGGGTTATTCGCTCGGCACGGCGCTGGGCGGACCGATCGCGATCTGGCTGATTCCGAAGTTCGGATGGAAATCGGTGTTCGTCTTCGGTGGCGCCTTCTCGCTGTTCTGCGCGGGCATCCTGTTTGCGATTCTGCCGGAATCGATCCGGTTCCTGGCGAGCAAAGGGCTGGGCGCGGATCGTATCGGGCCTATCGTGCGGCGCATCGCGCCCCATCAATTCGTTCCCGCGAACGCGACGTTCATAGTCAGCGATGAAAAGCAGCTCAATAAGGACTTCAAGCCAGCGCTGTTATTTAAGGGCGAACTGCGCTGGATCACGCCGCTGGTTTGGCTGGGCTACATCGCAAGCTCGCTAGCCGTATTTTTCATCGTCAACTGGACTCCGGTGGTTTTTGAGGCGCTCAAGTACAGCCGCAAAGAAGCCGCTACCGCCGCATCGCTCTACTCGGCGATGGGTGCGGTGGGCGGATTGCTCCTCATGCGCTTCACCGACAAGCGCGGCGCGATTGCCATTACGATCATGCCGGTCATGACCGTGTTTTTGCTTCTGACAGCGACCTTCGTCGGCATGGGCCATGTCGAATTCCTGGTGCTGAGCGCGATCACCGGTGGATTCCTGATTGGCGGCCATTTTGGAATGCACAGCATTTGCGGGATCTTCTATCCAAGCGCGTACCGCGCCAACGGAGCCGGCTGGGCCACGTCGATTGCGAAGATCGGCTCGGTGGCCGGACCCATTCTCGGCGGGATCATCTTGTCCACCAGCCTGCCAGTGCGCGATATCTTCGCGGTGCTTGCCGTGTGCCCCGCGGTGCTTGCCATCTGCATCTACATCGTAGGGCGCATGCATCGACGGATCCTCGGCCGTGAGGCGCTGGCAGCGGCGGAGTCCGCGGCCGACCTCGGAAGCGGTACATTGCTGACACGCACGGCTCAGTAAACCGGTCGAGTGGTAAGTCGGATGCAATAGTACGGACATGGCCCATTCATGCCAGTATCTATGCTCTGAACTTGTAACTGTGACCTACGAAGAGCAGCCGGGTGAGATCCGTCAAGCGACCGCGAATCTGGAAGAGATCTCAACCACCTGCGCCGTGGTGTTGCTCGAAGAAAAGCCGAGGTTGGGCTCGGCTATCTCATTGTCTATAAAGAACCGCGATCTGTTCGGCGTCATCAAAGCCAGCCTCTACGACGCTACCCTCGGCTGGTTTGTAGTGGTCGCTTTGGATGCCGCGTCGCTATGGAATCGCGATTGGTTCTCTCCGAAACACCTGCTCGAAATCTGCGGATGCTCCCTCGAAGCGGTGACCCAGACTAAGGTATGGACCTTAGAAAACACCAGGAATACTGAGGAAAATGTGCCGGTAAGTTTTGTAGTCTCCGAAGCTTAGACGTACTACTTACCCACCTGTCTTCGCCTCCTACTTGGGAGGCGGAGGCGCCTTGATGTGGCCCTCGTACAAATCCTTGTTGTTCTCTTCGCAGGAGTACTCCATGATCTCCCAGTCCGGCCGCAGCGTGAAGATACGCTTGTTGGTCCAGGCCTTGGTGAAGATCTTCGGATCGTCGATGGTCACGTCGTAGCTCATGTGCTTGGAGTCGGTGCGGGTGAAGCGCTCGATAACATGCAGCGCGTCGCTATGCGGATGCCCGATCGTATCCAGCCGCGTTCGCCCATTGAAGTTGTTGGTGTCCACCACTAGCGTGTCGCCCTCCCAGTGCCCAATCGAATCGCCAAACCAGGTAGGGGACGCACCCACATGGTGCTGCTTACCAATCGGAATAATATGGAACCAGGTGTTCTGCTCATACAGCAGCGCAACGTAGCCGGGGTTCTGCATGATCTGGATCGGGTCGGGCGAGTTCATGGAGCGCAGCAGGCCGAAGGGCAAGCAGCTTCCGGTGTAATCGCCCTCGGCGGCATCATAGGCCTTCCACTCTTTCAGGCCAGCCTCGCTGAAAGGCAATTCGGCCGTGCCGATCTGGGTTCCATCTTTGCTGCTCTTGGTCATGTCGGACACATAAGGGCGCTGCCACAGGCCACTCATGTCCGGCTTGCCGTCGACGGTACGCGGCGCGGGCCCAGCCAGCGTTGCAGGTGGGGGCTTGGGAGTTAAGTCTCCCACCAGGCCCGACGTCTGTCCAAAGGCGAGCAAGGGCGCCAACGCGAGCATAGGGAATGGGGCGGTGAGAAAACGAATACGCACAAGAATCTCCTCTATTGGATGACCGCGTCTTTAGAGTCGCGGTTAGCGCACGCGGCGCTCCAGGCAGAACCGGCTAGGGCAGGCTACTGCGCGGGGCGCTTGGGGGCGCCATCGTCAGCCGAACCTGCAAACACGCTTTTGCCGCTGGGAAGCTTTACCGACCGGGCGTTGCAGGTGTTGGTCCCATCTTTGGAACGGAAGCCCTCGATGGTCGCCTGATCGCCCACCTTCAGCGATTCCCGGCTCCAGCCATTGCGGGTCAGGGTATTGGGCGGGCCGCCCTCGCATTGCCAATGGGCCACGGTACCGCTTTCGTCCTTGGTGTCCAGATAAATCCAGATATGCGGATTCATCCAGTCCAGTTTGGTAACGGTACCTTGCAGCGAGACGGATTTGGTCGCATCGAACTCCGCCGCGAACGAATGATGCGCCGCAAGCGGGAGACACGCCGTAATCAAGAGCCCGGCGCCAGTCAGAAAGACGGCTAGTGAGGATCGCATGGTGGTCTCCAGGCGGCTACTTTTTATCTTCGCTGTCGGCTGCCGATCCGGCGAATACTTTGCGGCCATCTGCCAGGGTGACCTTGCGCGCGTTGGCGAGCTTGGAACCGTCCTTGGCGAGCGAGCCTTCCACGCTGACCTGTTCGCCCGGCTTCAGGGAATTGCGAGTCCAACCCAGGCGCATCAGAGCGTTCGGACTGCCCAGCTCGAGCTCCCAGTTTGTGACCGTGCCCGCGTCGTCCTTTACGTCGATGTAAAACCGCGCGTGCGGGTTCATCCACTCTACTTTAGTGACTGTTCCCGTCAGCGTGACAGGTTTCGCGGCGTCGTATTCCGCCGTGAAGGAATGGTGTGCCATCATTGGCGCGGAAGTGGCGAGCAAACCAAGGCCGGCCACAAGTACGTAGAACTTAGCTCTCATCGTTACACCTCTCAAATGATTATAGTGCGATTACTGAGTCGGCTCGCCATTGGCCGTGGAACCCGCTGCCTTGCATCAACTGTATACTTGGTCTGGCGACTTCAAAGTCCCCATTTGTTACATTTCCGGCATCAT
This sequence comes from Bryobacterales bacterium, assembly GCA_003132905.1. The sequence continues at coordinate 24,423 of PKZC01000387.1, forward strand.
CTTTTACATTGCGATAGAAGTGCGTATCAGGTTGCATCCACTCCCCGAACGGTCGAGCTGTCATGGCTGCCCCCATAAGGTATAGAAATGACTGATATACCACTGGGGAAGTTATCACGCACCGATCGATATTGTCAAGAAAAAATAGGGGTGTGCTAGCCAGCTACAGCAGCTTCTGAATGGCCCGCTCCAGCGTGGCCATGTCCGTTTCGCCGATGAAGGAGCGAACTTTGCGGCCGGCCCTGTCATACAGAAAGAGCGCCGGTAATGCGCCGCCCCACTTTGGATCGATGGCATCGATGAAACGATCCTCGTCGGCGGCCTGTTTCAAATACGCAGGCCCCTGTACGTCGAACATCCGCATGAACTTCTCGGCCACCGCCTGGTGCTTACGATCGTCGGCGGAGATGGTAACTACCTCCAAGCCGCGAGCGCCCAGCCGGCGCTCCAGTAGGACCAGTTCGGGAAGCTCGGCGCGGCAGGAACCACACCAGGTGGCCCAGAAATCGTATAAAACCACTTTTCCCTTGTGCGACTCCACCAGCTTCTGAAATCCTGCTTCGTTGATAGGCGTCAGCGGACCCGTGGCAAGCAGAGGCAGGCACAGGAAAAATACAATGACGCGCTTCACTTGTTCAACTTTAAATTGATGATCGCGGTCTTCTTCGAATTGAAGACGCTCAGCGTCTTCCAGGAAGTACTAGCGCCGTCGTGGTCCGCTTTCAGTTGGTATTCCACGTCGGTGCCGAGCCCCGCAAAATGATAGCTGCCATCGTCCTGCGTGATGAACGAGCGGATTTGCAAGGTCTTGGTGTTCTTCAATTGCACTACGGCCTTGGACACGGGCTGATTTGCCGTGTCTGTCACCATCCCCTCCACTGTGCGCGTGGTGTTGTCTTCGTTCTTTTGAGCCTGCAGGCTTCCCGCTAAGAGAACGGCGCAGAATAATACAATTGCCGCGCAAATGAGTTTGGTATTCACCACTATTTCGACTCACGGTCCAACTGGAAAGTTACTTCCACCCGCTCCTGATTCTGAACGCTTACGCTCTTCTGCTGGCTTTGGTAACCTTTTGCGGCTACGGCCACCGAATACCGCATCGGGCCAGGAGGGACACGGAATACGAATTCGCCGCGCGCGCTTGAAACGGTTTCCATCGGCTTTGCTTTGTCGCCGCTCTCGCTCTCCGGGGCCAGGCTGACGTCGGCATCGGGAAGGGCGTAGCCGCTGCCGTCGAAAACCGTGCCGCTCACGATGGCATAAGTATCGAGCGCGGGCTTCTTCTTTGCGCCCGCCGCTGACGGAAGAAAAGCGGCCAGCAGCAGTGAGGAAAAAAGCAGCAGGCTAGTGCCAATCCTCTTCTTCGGCTTCCTCTTCTTCTTCATCCTCGTCTTCGTCCTCGTCGTAGTCCAGGTCTTCCTCTTCTTCCTCGTCTTCGTCCTCGTCCTCTTCGGTTTCGAGTTCCAAGGGATCCAATCCAGTCACACTGAGATCGGTGCCGCACTCATCGCAGGTCAGAGTGTCACCCTCGCCCAGTTCATCCTCGTCCACGTCGATCACGGCGTCGCAGTTTGGACAGTTGACCATCTCGATTCCTCCAGGGCCTATTTTTTTTATACAAGAACTGGCGGCGGATTGCTCGGGTTCTCGCGTTCAGTAGTCTTAGAGTCAGGCTACCTAAACACAGTTTTACCATGCATGCCGGGGGAACGCGGAAAATTATCGGATGTCGAGCTTGGCTTCGATGCGGGTGACGCGATTATCGAGGTCGATCACTTTGCCGATCAGTGTGTCGAACTTTACCTCGAAACTATTGAAACGTGCGTCGATGCTGTTAAACCGCGCCTCGATGCTATTGAAGCGACCATCCTGGCTGCTAAACCGGGCGTCCATGCTGCTTAAGCGGGCATTAATCGAGTTGAATTGAACCGAGTTCATAAACATTCCGATCAGTATGGCAAGTGTCGGAATGCCGATCGTGAGATAGAACTGAACGTTACTCATCGATGCCTCCATTGTACCTTGCGGGCCCCTAGCTCATCTTCTTCTGCTGGATGGTCCGCATTTCATCGATGATGCGTTCGAAGATGCGCTTGAGGGCATCCGCCGTAATCGGCCCGGGATTGTGGCTGGTGACATTTTCAAACACCTGGTCTTCGCGCTTCGGCTCATAAACAGGCAGCGCGAACTGCTGCTTGATGCGGCCAATTTCGTGCACAATCTGGGTGCGTTCGTTGAGCAATTCAACGATCTTGATATCCACCGCGTCGATTTGGCGGCGGCAATCCGCGAGCCTTTCGGTGCTCATTTGCTCTTCGATAGTAAACCACTAGCGAGCTCCCGGGCCAGAGCCTCCACCCGGGCTGCAAGTTGAGGGCTGGAGGCATTCTCTTCGATCACCCGTTCGAAAGCGCTGCCCACTACGACACCGTCGGCGACCGCGCCAACGGACTGTACGTGGCCGGCGGTTGAGATGCCAAATCCCACTGCCAGCGGTAGCGCGGTAACGCTGCGCATGGCACCCACCAGTGGCGCCACGCTATCAGAAACGCTGGAACGCTCGCCCGTGACGCCGGTTCGGGAAACCAGGTAAACGAAGCCAGTGGAATATTTCGCTACCAACTCCATACGCCGGTGACTGCTGGTGGGCGCTGCCAGGAACACCGTGTCCAGACCTGCTTGGCGCATGACATGAATATACGGTTCGGCCTCTTCCACACTAAGGTCGGTGAGCAGACAGCCATCGATGCCGCTTTTGACGGCCGCGCGGGCCAGCGGTTCCAGGCCAAAGCGGAGCACCGGATTCATGTAGGTGAATAGCAGCAGCGGGATTTCGGAGCGTTTGCGAATTTGCGCGGCTATATCGAGAACAGTGGTGAGCTTCGTTCCGGCCTTCAATGCGCGATCGCTGCTACGCTGTATGACCGGGCCGTCGGCAATGGGGTCGGAGAAGGGAACACCGAGCTCGATTAAGTCTGCACCGCCTCGTTCCAAAGCGGCGACGATTTCCGGAGTCATGGCGGGCGATGGGTCGCCGGCCGTAATGTAGGCGATCAGCGCCGGTCGTTTGCCGCGCAAACCCTCAAAGAGCCGCTGGATTCTGGTCATGCCTGATCTGGTGAATCCAGCTCTTTTAGATTTTCACGATAGATGTCGGTGTCTTTGTCTCCGCGCCCGGAAAGATTGATCACGAATAGCTCGCCTTTGGCCGAGGGCGCGCGGCGCAATGCCTCGGCCACTGCATGTGCGGATTCAAGCGCGGGGATAATTCCTTCGATGCGCGCCAGCGTCAGCGCGGCGTCCAGCGCCTGGCTGTCGGTGACGGAGCAATATTCGGCGCGCTTCTGATCGTGCAGCATGGCGTGTTCGGGGCCCACCAGCGCGTAGTCTAGGCCCGCCGAAACCGAATGGGTCAGCGCCACTTGGCCGTCGGCGTCTTGTAAGACATAACTGTGCGCACCGTGCAGCACTCCGGGCGATCCGCCGGAAAAGCGCGCGGCATGAGCGCCTAGCTCCGCGCCTGTCCCGCCCGCTTCCACGCCGATCAAGCGCACGCCCTCGTCGCCGATGAAGGCGGTGAACATTCCGATCGCATTGCTGCCGCCGCCCACGCAGGCGAAAATCGAATCGGGCAGCCGGCCTTCCCGTTCCAGAATCTGGCGGCGTGTTTCATCCCCGATGACCCGGTGAAAATCGCGGACCATCATGGGGTAAGGATGCGCGCCCAATGCTGAGCCAAGCAGATAATGCGTGGAATGAACGTTGGTCACCCAGTCGCGCATGGCTTCGCTGATGGCGTCCTTCAAAGTACGGCTGCCGTTCGTGACGCTGACCACTTTCGCGCCCAGCAGGCGCATGCGAAACACGTTCAGGCGCTGCCGCCGCATGTCCTCTTCGCCCATGTAGACGATGCATTCCAGTCCGAACAAAGCGCACACGGTAGCGGACGCCACGCCATGCTGTCCCGCGCCCGTCTCGGCGATGATGCGCTTCTTGCCCATCCGCCGCGCGAGCAGCGCCTGTCCCAGGCAATTGTTGATCTTGTGCGCGCCCGTGTGGAGCAGATCTTCGCGCTTGATATAGATCTTCGCGCCGTACATTTCGCTCAACCGCTTGGCGTGATAGAGCGGCGTCGGCCGTCCGGCGTAATTGGCGAGCAGATCCGTGAGCTCGGTCTGAAACGCCGGATCGAGCCGCGCTTCCAGATAGGCCTGCTCCAGTTCCTCCAGCGGCGCCATGAGAACTTCCGGAACATAACGGCCGCCGTAGGGACCGAAATGACCGCCGGGGTCAGGGGATTGAGACTGGTGGCTAGTGGCTGGTGGCATGGGTTGAATTGTTGAGCGCGGTTTGGATAAATCGTCGCATCTTGTCGTGATCTTTTAAACCGGGGGATTTTTCAATGCGTGAGCAGGCGTCGACGCCCCAAGGCTTCGCTTGCTCGATGGCGGTGCGGACGTTGTCTGCGTCGAGACCCCCCGCGATGATGATTTTCAGGTCGAGGTGCCGGACCTTGCTCCAATCCCAGGTCTTGCCGGAACCGCCTGAGATGCCGTCCGCGGGAGTGTCAATCAGCAGCGCCTCGACCTCCTTAGGCATCGGTGCCTTGATTTCTACGTCGGACGGAATCGCTCGCCAGACCCTCACGCCTCGGGCATCAGACGTGCCGTGAAGTTGGGCGACGTCGAGCCCCGCGTCGAGCATAATGCGGGCGATGTTATCGGGCGGCTCGTTCACAAAAACGCCCACCTTCCACACATGAGAGGGGATCTTTTCGGCGATCTTCGCCGCGCCCGTATGTGAAATGTATCGAGGGCTTTCCCGGTAGAAATTGAATCCGATGGCTGAGGCTCCGGCTTCCACCGCCGCGAACGCGTCTTCCAGATTGGTGATCCCGCAGATTTTCACCATCATGAGAGCAATGCCCGCAGTGCGGCCGCCGGATCGCCCGATTTCATCAGGTGCTCGCCTACCAGGAACGCTTGATAACCCGCCGCCCTTAGACGTTGCACGTCGGCGGACGAATGAATCCCGCTTTCTGCCACGCGCACCACGCCGTCGGGAATCTTTTCACCCAAACGAAGCGAGGTATCGAGCGAAACCTCAAAGGTGTGCAGGTTTCGATTGTTCACTCCGATGATGCGCGCGCCGGAGGCGATGGCCGGAGCAAGCTCCTCCTCATCGTGAACCTCCACCAGCGCAGCCATACCGTAGCGCTCCGCTAACTCCCGGAAATCGCGCATCTGTTGTTCAGAGAGAATTGCGGCGATTAGCAGAATGGCGTCGGCGCCGTGAGCCGCTGCTTCCATAACATGATACGCATCAATAGTGAAGTCTTTCCTTAAGGCTGGAAGCTGCACCGCGGCACGCGCAGATTCAAGATCCGCCAAGCGTCCCTGAAAGTGCTTTTCGTCCGTCAGAACGGACAGCGCCGCCGCGCCCCCTTGTTCGTAGAGGTGCGCGACGGCGGGTGGATCGAACTGTGCAGCCAGCACTCCTTTACTGGGCGATGCCTTTTTGATCTCGGCAATGATGGCGGGAGTTCGGGCCGATAGCGCTCTCAGGAAATCTCGGCGGTGCGCAACGGAGCGCTCCGCTCGATCCTCGACGTCAGGCTCACGGACTTCCAAGTCGAGCTTTTTCTGCTCGACAATTGTGGCCAGGATGTCAGGAAGCGCCTTCACCATGGGCGGGAAGCTTCAATTGTAGCGCGACCGCCAAGGCGCGGCCGAATTTGTAAGGCGAACTACTCGGTCTTCTCTTTTACTTTGTCGGCGCCCTTCTCGGTGGCCTTGGCGGTCTTGTGGACACCCTTCTTTGTGCCCTTTGCCACACTCTTGCCAGCGTGTTTGGCGGCATGGCCGGTATCCTTGCCAGCCTTCTTGACGTCATGACCCGCGTCCTTCGCCTCGTCCTTGGCACCTTCTTGGGCATACGCAGCGAAACCCATCAAACTACCTATCGTCAACGCAATCAATGTCTTCTTCATGAACCTTGTTCCTCCACTTGAATGTCTTGGAAATTACTTCCGCCACATTAGACGCGGCTAAGTGACTTTTTCGCTTGGTGTTGGACATTAAATTGCTACAATGAAATCAGATCGTATGTCGCTACCCGCAACATCCCGCCCCAGCTTGTTCGGCTCTGACTAGTTTTCTTTCCCTGCGGCTTTTCTTACCAAACCAATAGCTGTCCCCAGAAGGAGAAATGCAATGCTTACGACGGAAATGGTCCGCTTGGACCTGCCCCATCTTTTGACTCCTTTGCCCGGCCCCCGCGCCTCAGCCGTGATTGAACGGGACAATCGGGTGCTTTCGCCCTCGTACACTCGTTGTTATCCCCTGGTGGCCGCACGCGGGGAGGGCGCAATGATCGAAGATGTGGACGGGAACCGTTTTCTCGATTTCAACGCCGGGATCGCGGTGGCATCCACTGGCCATTGCCACCCCAAAGTAGTGGAAGCCATCGAAAAGCAATCCAAGCAGCTGATCCACATGTCGGGCACCGACTTTTACTACGAGAACATGGTGCAGTTAGCGGAGAAGCTGGCGGCGCTGGCCCCAGCGGCCGGACATTATCGCGTGTACTTCGGTAATTCGGGAACTGAGGCGACCGAAGCGGCCATGAAGTTGGCCCGCTATCACACGGGCCGCGACAAGTTCATCGCCTTCGCGGGCTCGTTTCATGGGCGCACCATGGGCTCACTTTCGCTCACCGGCAGCAAGGTTGTCCAGCGCAAAGGTTTTGGCCCTCTGGTTCCTGGCGTCTACCACGCGCAATTTCCCGATCCTTACCGCCGGCCTGAGGGAGTATCGGCGGACGACCACGCCATAGGCTGCGTGCGCTTTATTGAGGACGAGCTGTTCCGCACGATAGTTCCAGCCGAGGAAGTGGCGGCCATCATCGTAGAGCCGATCCAGGGCGAGGGTGGCTATCTGGTTCCACCCAAGATTTTTCTGCACGAGCTGCGGCGTCTGGCTGATCGCCATGGCATCCTGTTGATCTTCGACGAAGTTCAGTCTGGCATGGGGCGAACCGGCAAGATGTGGGCGGCCGATCATTTTGGCGTTGCGCCGGACATTTTCACCACGGCCAAAGGCATCGCGAGCGGGCTTCCCCTCAGCGCGATGATTGCCCGTGCCGAGATCATGAACTGGCCGCCGGGCGCGCATGCATCCACCTTCGGCGGAAATCCGGTGGCCGTCGCGGCGGCGCTTGCGACCATCGAATTACTGGAAAATGAATTGATCGCGAACGCCGCGTGCATCGGCGGCTACATTCTGGACCGGCTGCGGGATTGGCCCCAGAGGTTCCCCCTTGTCGGCGACGTTCGAGGTCTGGGCCTGATGATCGGCTTCGAGCTGGTCCGCGATCGCGATACCAAGGAGCGCGCGCCAGAATTGCGCGATCGCATTCAGGAAATGGCCTTCGAGCGTGGGCTTTTGGTTTTGGGTGCCGGGCGCAATACCATCCGCTTGTGCCCGCCGCTTGTCATCACGCGCGATCAAGCGGATTTCGCTGTGGATACACTTGAGGAATGTCTGAAAACGGTGGCGTGATCGCCACCCAGCGGATTCTCGATGTCGGATGCGGCATCAATAAGTACCCTGGCTCCATTGGCGTGGATCGCAACGCGAACACACGCGCCGATGTGCTGTGCGATCTAGACCGTTTTCCTTACCCGTTTCGCGATAGCTCGTTCGCCGAGCTGCGTGCCATCCATGTGATCGAACACGTGTCGGACGTGATCCGGGCGATGGAGGAGTTTCATCGCGTTCTTCAGCCCGGCGGACGATTGTTTATCGCCACTCCGCACTACACCGATTTCAGCTCGTTCTGCGATCCCACGCATCGCTGGCATTTGAACAGCTTCTCGTTCCGCTATTTCGGTGAGAATCATGGGGGCTTCGGCTATTACAGCGCGGCGCGGTTCCGCCAGGTGAAGGTACGCGTGAAGCTGCTGGCGTTCTGGCGCTGGCTCGGCTTCGAGTTTTTGGTAAATCAATTCCCGCGCTACCGGAAGTTTTGGGAACATTATCTGTGTTACGTGGTGCGGGGAAAGGTGATGGAGTTCGAGTTCGAAGCGATCAAGTAGGCCAGCTCTTCAGCCGCGTTCTTCCAGATGACCACAGGTCGCGCATTTCATCGAAGCGGATATCCATATGACCGCGCAAGTCGCCGATGCGCGCGTTCGTGTCATTCAGACGTGAGTTATTAATTAGGATGCCCACCAGGACTGCGAGCATAGTCGGCACGGAGGCCAAAGCGATGGTAAGGATCTGGGTTTCGTCCATCCGGCCCGCTCTTCAGCCGCGCTCTTCCAGATGCTTCAGCCGCGCGTCGATCACCTGTTCTACTCGATAAAGCTCGGATCGCCACAGGTCGCGCATTTCATCAAAGCGGATATCCATATGACCGCGCAGTTCACTAATGCGGGCGTTGGTGTCACTAATCCGTGCATTCGTGTCGCCAAGTCTAGAGTTGTTGATCAGGATGCCCACCAGGACTGCGAGCATAGTCGGCACGGAGGCCAAAGCGATCGTAAGGAGCTGGGTATCGCCCATCTGAACTTCTATTTTAAGCGATCGGTCAGCTCCCGGGCGGAAGGCTTAGCAATTTGCGCCCATCCGGCCATTGAACATAACCAGCGCGCATTTTGAAACTCTGGTCCTTGGCGCGGCTGCCGACAACCGAAATGCTGTCGCCGGGCTTCAGCGAGTCTTTGGTCCAGCCCAGGCGCTTCAGGATCTCCGGGCTTTCCATTTCGATCTCCCAGTGCTCGCTTTCCCGCTCCGTAGCCACATCCAGGAAAAGCTGCGCGTGTGGATTTTTCCACTCGAAACGTGTCACGACCCCACTAATGATGGTTCCGTGAATCAGATCGTAGCCGGCGGTAGAATGATGGGCCAGTAACGTCCCAAGGGCGAAGCCAAAATACAGAAGGGTTTTCACGCCGGCGCCTATTTCGAGTAGTAATGATCTTTCAGATTGGCCAGTCCATTGATGATGTGCTCCTGATCGCGCTCGCCGCCGAAACAGTCCGATTCAAAAGGCTCTTGAGGACTGGCCGATTTCTTCATTTCAAATTTCATCTTGAACGGACGCGTGAATACCTTTGCGTCGTCAAACGTCGCCTCATAATCGATGGTGTCTTTATCCACTATTGTAAATCTCTCCACCACGTGCAAAGCGTCGCTGTGAAAATGCCCAGCCATATCGAAGACTGACTTATCGTTGTTGTCGGCCACATCCACCACCAGCGTGTTGCCATCCCAATGGCCCCGCGAATCGCCCATCCACGCCGAATACCCCTGCGGATGAGGTTTCCCGTCCAGATAAACCAAACGCCGCGCATGCATGTTGTCGTGGAGAAACGCGATGAATTTGGGTGTCTGAATAATCTCGAAGCCGAAATACAGGGCGTGCGGGATGCCCTCGAAGTGGCAACGGCCCGTCGGATCCAGCTCCATATGCTCGGTCAGCCGCTTTACTTCTTCGGCGGCCCAAGGCTGATAAGGCAACTCGCCGCCCTCTACGATTCCCGTCTTTGATTCGGCGCCGAGGAAGAAACCGCCAGCGTGAGGAAGAACCGAATAAGCAGCGCCGCCGGCACGGGGCTGCCAACTGCCCTCAATATTCGGCTGGCCGTCCGCGGTGCGCGTCGGCGTATAGGGANNGCCCATCGCGATGCAGACTAAGGATTTCATCTGGTCATTCCTCTATTTCGTCTATTTGGTCGCTTTGGTCGCAGGATAGGGCCGCACGAATTCAAAAATATCGCCCTCGGGCATCTCACGATAAGGAGGATGAATGGCGCGCCCATTGTCGCCTTCGGTGCATTCCTGGTCTCTCAGTTCAAAGCCCGGCTCGGTGTTGCGATGCAGTGGCATACTGATTTTCCACGGCCGGCTGTACGTCTTTGGATCTTCGATCGTGGCCTCGTAGCTGATCGTATTTGGGCCCACGCGCGTGTAACGCTCCACAACATGCAGTTGATCGCCGTGGGTGTGCNNCCAGCGTATCGCCCTCCCAATGGCCCACCGAATCGCCCATGGCGAAATCGATGCCGTCCAGATGCGGACGGGAGTTTGTCGTCACATACCGGATGTCATGCAAGTACTCGTACATGAAAATCACCACGCCGGCATGCTGCAGAATCTGTATCGGGAACGGCATATAACTGATGCGCGGCACTCCCGGCATCATGCAGTGGATGATCGGATCTACGCGCGGGCCCTTTTGCTCCTTCTCGAGCGCCGCGGGCAGATAAGGGATTTCATGCCCTTCGGCGATCTCGCTGACGTCGAATGAAGCTGCATTGCGTGTTTCCCAGATGCCCTGCAAGTCGGGTTTTCCATCTGGCATGCGTGGCGCCTTGCCGGCATCGGCCTGCGCGAAAGCGGAAGGCAAAAGCCCCGCGGCCACTGCCACCAAGAGAAAGAAGCGAACGTTCACCGGACCGTTTCTCCTCAACTAGCCGGGATTGTTTTCCGTGCCGAGGGTCATCACGGTTCCATCCGGCATGGTCAACTGCTGCGCGTCGGCGGTACTTGAGTTGTCTTTGGCCCCATAGCCGGTAATGGTGATCATCATGCCCGGCTGCAAAGTATCTTTACGAATACCACGCTTGTATAACTGACCCGCGGCCCCGGTCTCGAAAGCCCAGTTTACAACCACTCCATTGGTGTCTTTGACATCCACGTAAATCCATGAATGTGGATTGGAGAGATCGAATTTCGTCACCGTACCGCTCACTTTGATCACTTTGGCGCGATCATACTCTGCGGCGAAAGAGTGGTGCGCCATTCCCGGCGTCGAGGCCAGCAGGCCCCCCCACAGCACTAGCAGATATAGCTTTAACTTCACCTGTAAGATCTCCTCAGAGAGTAATGCAAAGGCAACACTGCCTACTTCGGCTGCGGGACGATCCGGAGATAAGGCTTCGGCGATTTCCAACCGCCCGGGTATTTCTGCTTGGCTTCCTCTTCCGTTACCGCGGGAAGGATGATCACATCGTCGCCGTGCTTCCAGTTCACCGGCGTAGCAACTTTGTGCTTGGCGGTAAGCTGCATGGAATCCAGCACTCGCAGCACCTCGTCGAAATTGCGCCCCGTGCTCATGGGATAGCTGAGCATCAGTTTGATTTTCTTGTCCGGCCCCACCACAAACACCGTGCGCACGGTGGCATTGGTTGCCGCGGTACGGCCTTCTGACGTATCCCCCGCGTCGGCCGGCAGCATGTCATAGAGCTTGGCGACCTTCAGCTCTGGGTCGCCGATCATCGGATAATTCACCGCATGGCCCTGCGTCTCTTCAATATCCGCTTTCCATTTGCTGTGGCTGCCTACCGGATCGACGCTCAGCCCGATTATCTTGCAGTTTCGTTTTGCGAATTCCGGTTCCAGTCCCGCCATATAGCCCAGTTCCGTCGTGCAGACGGGTGTAAAGTCTTTGGGATGTGAAAACAGCACGGCCCAACCATCGCCGATCCAATCGTGGAACTTGATGTTGCCTTGGGTGGTCTCGGCGGAAAAATTCGGTGCTTCGTCATTGATGCGCAAGCTCATGGTTGATCTCCTGACAGAGTGGGTTGGATGCTTCGGAAATTCCCGCCCAGTATAGCGCAAGGAGGGCGGTCCGAGATAGAAGTTAGCATTGCAAAACCACATGCCGTGGTGCGCTGGCGTGTCTCATGCTAATACCCACGCTCTAGTATTACGCCCTGCGGGTCAACTACTCTCGCTCCGGAGCGCTTGAATCGGATCGATCCGCATGGCTCGCCAAGCCGGCAAGGCGCTGGCCATGGCAACCACGAACAGCAAAATCAACGCAGCGCCTGCCAACGTCGACGGATCCGTTTCAGAGATGCCATATAGGAACCGGGACAGAAATTGCCGCAGCAAAATCGCGGCGCCGACCCCAAGCGAAACACCCGTCAATCCCATCCAGATCCCCTGGCTCAGGATCAGCCACAGAACGGTGGACGGGTCAGCGCCGAGAGCGACGCGCACTCCTAATTCCTGGGTGCGTTGCGCAACCAGATAGGAGATTACGCCGTAAGCGCCGATCACCGCGAGGAGGGTCCCCAAACCGGCGAACAGGCTAAGCAGAAATGTAGTCAACCGCGTATTGGAGATGGACCCGCCCAGGTACTCCGTCATCGTTTGCACCTCCGACAAGGGGATCTCCGGGTCCAGCTCCCGAATAGCGTCTGAAATGGCGGATGACATGCCTGCGGGATCCGCTTTGGTCTGAACCACAATGTCCTTAAAGCCGTAATTGACTGCGGGCTGCTGGCGGAACAGTCCCAGTATTTGCGGAGCGGGCGGTGCGCCCACACCGTCGTTTGGGAAATTGGCGAAGACGCCAATTACGGTCACCAGGCTCGTCGACACTGGACCTGCGGCTGAAGCGCCCAGGAGTCCTGGCGGCGGACCCATTTGGATTCGCCGCTGGAGTGGGTTCTGGTTCTGAAAGTAGCGCTTCACGAACTCCTGGTTAACCAACGCGACGGGCAAACTAGTTGCCGTGTCCGATTCGGAGAAATCGCGGCCCGCGACGATCGACATCCCCATGACGGGCAAATAGCGATGATCCATCACTGCCCACCGCGTAGTGGGAACGTCCGCCAGGCGGGATGGCGCGCGGCCCTCAATGGTGAACATCTGGGTCCAGGGGATAGAAGGCGGAAAGGCCGTCGTCGCGCTCGCGTCCACAACTCCGGGGAGCGAGCGAAGTCGCTCACCGAATCGTTCACAAAATTGCGTAATCGAGCGGGCATCCGGATATCGCACAGGCGGCAAATAGAACTTTGCTTTCAGTACATGATCCGGGCTGAAACCAAGATTCTGGTGTTGCAGCCGGAGAACACTCTGGGTCAAGAGCCCAGCCGCGAAAACCAGAACCAGCGATAGCGCGATCTCTGCGATCACCAGTGAACGCCGGAACGTTGCCTTCGCCACGCCAGTAGCTCCGCCCCGTGCACCTTCCTTCAAGGTGTCGGCGAGGGAAACGCGCGTTCCAGCCAACGCGGGCCATAAGCCGAATAGCGCACCGGTGAGAATGGAAATCGCAAAGGCGAACAGCAACACCCGAGGATCGAGGGAAGCGGACCAGAATTCTGATAACGAACCGAACGAACTGGTGTACGGTGACTCTGTCATCACAGAACGTAGCGCAAGCGCGACCGATACCAACCACGATAGCATCACGCCCACTAAACCACCTGCCAACGAGAGCAAGCAAGTTTCCAGGAGCAATTGGCGCAGAAGCCTCCATCGGCTCGCGCCCAGCGCCGAGCGTAGTGCCNNGCCAGGTTCGCGCACGCGATCAGAAGAACCAAGCCAACGGCTGCAGCCAGCATCAGCAAGATCGGCCGAACCGGGCCCGATCGCGTATCGGCGAGCGGAACGATGGTGGTGGTGATGCCTTCATCAATGGCGTGCTCGCGCGCCAAACGCGCAGAAATAGCGGCCAGCTCTGCGCGCGCCTGATCGTAAGAGACGCCCGGCTTCAGGCGCGCCAAAGCTTCCCCGTCACGCACTCCACGAGCGGCTTCGGTCCAGTACTGGGGAAACGAATACGGAGTCCAGATCCGGATCGGGCCGCCGGTTTGTTCCATCCAGGGTGGAATGACATCTGGCATCACTGCGACAATCTCGTAGGTCTCACTGTTAATGCGTATCGTCTGGCCTAGAATCCGCGGATCGGAGTCAAACCGGCTGCGCCAGAGACTTTGGCTGATCGCGGCGACGAACTGCTTTCCGGGCTGGACTTCCTGTTCGGTGAACAGCCGTCCCATTACGGGCTGATCCCTAAGAGAGAGAAGTATTCGCCGGGCACTAGGCCGACAATCATTTCCTCGGGGCGGCTCGAGCCCCGGACGCCGCTGACATTCTTCCGCCAGCGTTCGTCTACGACCATGCCTTCAAATCCGCCAGCCGCGCTGGCCATGTCGCGGGTGTCCATAGGCGAGGGAGCGCCAAGCGATCGTCCGCCTTGCATCGAAACGAGCCGTACCAGGCGATCAGGTGCGGCAAATGGCAACGGCCGCAGCAGTGCCGCATCCACCGCGCTGAAAATTGCCGTGTTGGCGCCGATTCCCAGCGCCAACGTCAGAATTGCGACGACCGTGAACCCCGGCGCTTTGCGCATGATCCTCAAAGCGTATTTGAGATCCTGGATTAAGGACGCGAGCCAACCGTATCCCCACATGTCGCGTGTAGCCTCCTTGATCATTCCAATGTTGCCGAAGTCCCGCCTCGCTCCACGTTCCGCCTCATCCGGCGGCTGTCCGATTTCCGTTCTTTGTTTCGCCTCGATCGCCAGATGAGCCAGAATCTCTTCCTCTAGCTCCTGTTCCTGCGAGTTGCGACGGTGAAGGAATCGCATGCGTCACACCTCCTCGGCGGGCCGCATCACGCGCGCAATCGTTCTCACAACTTCTTCCCAGTCCGACTGTTTTCTCGAAAGTTGCCGCTTCCCGGCGGGAGTGAGGCGGTAGTACTTGGCGCGCCTGTTCGCTTCGGAAGGTTTCCATTCGGATGCAAGCAAACCTTCTTTTTCGAGGCGATGGAGGGCCGGATATAAGGAGCCGTGTTCGACCTGCAAGGCATCCCCGGACCTGGCCCGAAGGACTTGACCGATTCCGTGTCCGTGCTGCGGTCCCCACTGAAGAGTCCTAAGAATCAGCATGTCCAGAGTCCCCTGGACGAGCTCGATGCGATTTCGATACGGCTCTCGCTTGGTGGTCATACGTTCTGGAAGATATTCTACCATAGAGCTTCTGCTAGACATGCGGGGCGAGGCCCCGTTGATCAGTTCTGATAAAGGCTTTTACTGGAACGCCGTTTAGGGTAGTAGCCGACTAACCGGAACCGATTTCAAGACGGTTGTACCGAAAGCATTATTGCCGACGGATGCTTGGGACCATGCAGAATTTCTTGGTGAGCGATCACCATGGTATGCGCGTTACCTAGTAGTTCATCGCTCCCGGGATTGCGTGCATAACGCGGGTGGGCTCCACTAGCGACGAACACGCGGATGCGATGTCCGCGGCGAAATCGATAGGCAGTTGGCCAAAACTCGACATGCACCTTGCGGGAACCGCCGTCAGTCATCGATCGCCCTGCCATTGCAAGCTCAGGACGCAATCGCGTATAACCATCGCAGACATTGGTGGAACGAGAGTTTGGCGTCACATCGCACAAGCAAAGATAAAGATCCGTATGCTCTGTATTTGAACGCAAAAATATTTCGCCGGCAATCGGCCCAATCACGTCCAGATCCGCCGTCAACGGTTCCGTGTTGAAGATCAATACATCCGATCGGCGCTCCAACTCAGCCATGTCCCCCGAACCGCTTCGACCTTGGAGGGTCGGCCCATGCAACGACGGCGTGGGCTGAGACGGATCGTAATCGAACGTGCTTCCGTTCTCCAACGCCGGCGGCCCGGAGGCGAGAACGCCACCAGCGTCCAAGAAATACGTCTTAGGAACGCTGTTCGGAATGGGCCAGGATGGATACTCGCGCCACTCGTTCGCCCCCATCAAGAGGAGCCGAACAGGGGGCCGAGAGGCGTCGCCCGGCTTGCCTGACCCAATGCCGAATCGTTCCTGAAATAGAGCAATGCTCTGGCGAAGGGATTCCGCCATTCCAGGAAGCGCCGCATGCATCCAAGGACCGATGACGATACGAACATCCCGGCCAGCGCGTTGTGCAGTCATGAAATCTTTTAGCTGCCACGGCAGGAAGATGTCATGCCAGCCTGCCACCATCACGGTTGCGGGAATGGTCTCGGCCGCGTGGCCATAATCGATTGCGTCCCACCAGGGGTCATTGGGTTCGGCGTGATCCATCCAGTCTTGCCACCAGGAAACCCCGTCGGCGGAAAGGACGCGATCGGCCTTTCGCAAAGGAATCGCCTCGATCGCTTGCGCGGTAAGGGTTCTCGTTTTTCGCGCGTTCATCAGAGCAGCTAGCGGACCCTTGCCACTCGTCCGAAGTACGCCCAGTATTGTGGCGGTCCACTCGATGCAGCTTAATAACGTAAATCCGCCAAAAGCGTAGGTTCGGTCTCGGAAGTTGGTCAGCGTCACGTGCAGACCCATGGCTTTCACTTTGGTCCTGACGCTCGAATTCGCGACAGCCCAGGCCGTATTGCCGAGGTAGCTGATGCCCCAGAGGGCGAGATCGCCGGAAAACCAGGGCTGCCGCTCGATCCATTTCACCGTGTCCTCGCCGTCGTTCTGCTCGTCGAAGAACGGCCGGAAAGTCCCTTGCGATCCATCCGTGCCACGGCAGCTTTGAACAATCGCCTGCATCCCGCGCTCCGCGAATAACAAGGCGAAAACTTTGAATAAGGTCCCTCGTCCGTAGCAGCTTCGGATGAGCAAGGTTGGCTGCGCCGAAACGCCGCGCGAGTAATAGCGGTCTGCCAATAATTCCGCTCCGTCGCGCATTGGTATTCGGAGCGGCTCGGTCGCAAGGTGGCGAGTAACCGGGGCTGGCAGTCGCCAAAGACGGCCAGCCAGGCGGCTAAAAAGGCTCATTGACCATCCTATGTTAGGACACTTTCAGAGCGGCGATTTCTAGGATAGAATGCCTATCGACAGCGCCATGAAGTGTGGAACCCTAACGCTTGCAAGTTTGATGCTCGCTTGGATCGCAAGGGCAAGACCTGCCTCCCGGAGTTCTGCTTCTATCCCGAGCCGAGAATCACGTCAAAGAGGAGCTCCAGCGCCTTGCCGGCATCACGTGCCTCGAGACCGTACAGCGCGAGGTGGGGAAGTCCAAAGGGCAGTCCCAAGACAAGATGCATCCGCTCGATACCATTCGCTTGGAGGTTCTCACCAACGGTGACCAGGAGTTGTTCGCTTCTCCCGGCGATCGAAAGTTTTCCGAGCAACAACCGCTGACTTACGCCGGCAGCGGGATGCTTGGCAACGGCCCTTCGGACCGTACCTCAAAAACATCCTGCTGAACGGGAACGCGCCAGTGCCCCTGGTCGCGCGTTACGGCCTCTTCCGAGACCTTCAGCACGGCAGCGGTCAAGCCGTGAAGTTCCCAGTAGTACCGATAGATATCAGGAGTGAGCGCGTGAAGCGCGGCCTCGTCGCCATCGGCCCAGGCGAGAAGAAGCTGAGTTGTTTCAGATACTTCCGGCTTCACCAGCCTGTGAAGCCATCATAACCAAAAAAAATTCCCAGCCCTTGACGCTTTTGAGGCGGATTTCCCGCAATGTAGATTGGGCAAGGAATGCCTTCAAATTCAAAAGGAGAAGATCATGAAAATTCGATTTGCAACCAGCCTCTGCGGCATCGCTCTCGCCTTGGCGGCAGGGCATTTGCAGGGTCAGGACCTCAGGCGCGTACACCTCAGCGGCTTGATTAACGACTACTCGCCCTCCAACGTGCCGGGTGGCCCATATGAAATTCGCGGCCAATGGTCACTGGATATGAACAGATCCGGCACGGCCGATTTTACGGCGGACCTGAACATGGAAACCTCTGATTACGGCGTCACCAGCCCCACTCAGGTGGATCCCACCAATCCCGGCACCCGCAGTCCCCACACTCACCACATCAGCATAACGAGCGCTGCAGTCAGCTACGACACGTCCGTCTGTCCCGCGAATAGCCCCGCTACTACCGTCCCGGGTGTGGTGATCAGCTCAACTGCCACCACGTCGGCAAACGGAGGTCCGGCCCCCTTTGATTCCAAGGGCGCATCCTCACTCCAGGTTTGCATCACCGGAGGGTCTGAGGTCGAGTTTTCGAACCTAACTATGGTGTACACCGGGCCGGCCAGTGGGCATTTCGGTACGCAGCCGATCCATGGCGTCGTAAACCTCGTATCGACAAAGTAGACTTGATCGGCGCGAGAGCGGTTTTCGAAGGGGCCCTGCGCCATCATGCCGGTACGCCGGTGCTAGTTAGAGGCGTTGTATCACGCGGCGCAGGGCCTTTCTCCGGCGGAACAACACCGCCTGCCGGAACATGCCGATCCTGAACGCAAAGTTTACCGGAGATCCTCGTATCGTTGAGCGCACTTTCTCGACGGGCGTCGATGATGCTTTTCAAGCTCTACGAATTCGCCGACATTCTCCGCCACCATGGCCGGAAAGGGCACATGACCGGCGATCACGCGCTGGGCGCGCGCGGAGAAGATATCGCTCAGCGCTTTTTACAGCGCGCCGGCTTCACAATCGTCGATCGCAATTACCGCATGTCATCAGGCGGGGGCGAAGTGGACCTGATCGGCTGGGAGGCCGGCATGCTGGTGTTCGTCGAGGTGAAGTCCAGGATGAGCGCCGAATATGGAGCACCGGACCGGGCCATCGGGCTACAGAAACAATCCAGTCTCATCCGCGCTGCCAGGGAATACGCGCGGCACGCCGAGGTCCTGTGGGAAACGGTTCGTTTCGATGTAGTGAACGTAGTGTTTGACGCGCCACCGGCGGTGACGCATTTTCGGGATGCCTTAAACTTGCGCGGCCGGCAGTAGGCGGGAACCGGTCCAATAGCTGGGCGAGCTATTGAGGAGAAGGCGGGCGGCCCGTTCAGGCTTTGCGGTTTCGAACAAACAAGTGCGAGAATCTGCCCGACCTTCTACGCGCACAACGGACGCGCTCTGGCTCACCCGGTAGGCCATTTTCGCGCCGTGGAGGGCTTGCAGGGAATCGAGCGGCCAATCGGAATCGGCCACCATGCGAATTCCCCCCTCGGCGGTGATGAGAATGGTCATATCCGTGGGAGTGTGGCCTGCTTGAACAGCGCTTTCGGCAGCGTCCATGATCTGCGCGGCGTTGTCTAGGAATCGGCTCACAGTTCCCTTATCGAAGCGTGGGGCCGGCACTTGAAACTATTTCGGGCCTTAGTACCCCGGAAGTAAGAAGACAGAAGTCAGAATTCAGAATTCAGAAGGCGGGGGGCAGTCAGGGGCAGGGAGGGGTGACGGAAGACTTCCTTCATTCTGAATTCTGAATTCTGTCTTCTGAATTCTGTCTACTATGGAGTCATGCGCATCCTGCTTTTCAGCGGCAAAGGAGGCGTGGGCAAGACCAGCATTGCCGCGGCCACCGGTTTGCAACTTTCGCGGCTCGGCTACCGCACCCTGGTAATGAGCGTCGATCCGGCCCACAGCCTGGCCGACGCCTTCGATCTGGAAAGCAGCCTGTTCCAGGCCAAAGCCAACGATCCGCTGCCGATCGACGAGTTTCTCTCCATCCAAGAGGTCAATATCCAGAAGGAGATCAAGCGTCACTGGCGCGAGATTTCCACCTACGTGGTTTCCGTGCTGCGCACCACCGGGATCAGCGACGTGGAGGCCGAAGAGCTGGCCATCCTGCCTGGCATGGAAGAACTAAGCGCGATGATGTACGTCAACCAATACCGGCGCGAAGGTAGCTATCAGGTGATCGTGCTCGATTGCGCGCCCACCGCCGAGTCCATGCGCTTCGTCAGCATGCCGACCACGCTCGAATGGTACATGAAGCACGTTTTTCCATTCCAGCGTGGAATCCTTAAAGCCGTGCGGCCGGTGGCGAATCGGATTTCGCCGGTCGAACTTCCGCCCGATAGCTACTTCGGCAACATCAAGGAGCTGTTTGGGCGCTTGGATGGCATTGCCGAGCTGCTGGAAAATCCGAAGATTACGAGCGTTCGGTTGGTGACCAATCCCGAGAAGATGGTGCTTCGCGAGACGCAGCGCGCCTTCGTCTACTTTTCGCTGCATGGCCTGACGGTGGACGCCATCATCGTCAATCGCGTGCTGCCGGAAGCGGTGACGGACACATGGTTCGATCAATGGCGGGCTTCGCAGGCCAAGATCCTGGATGAGATCGAAGAATACTTCGACCCGGTGGCGATGAAGCGTGTGCCTTTGTTCACGCACGAAGTGCTTGGGCGCGAGCGTCTGATCGAGCTTGCCAATGTACTGTATGGCGACAAAGAAGATCCAGCCCAGGTGGTGCGTACCGAGGCGCCCTATACGTTCGAGAAGCGCAACTCGCATTATGAAGTGCGGCTCCGGCTGCCATTCGCGGTGAAGGGTGAGATCGGATTGTTCAAGAAGGGCGACGAATTGGTGGTCGAGATAGGAACGCTGCGGCGGCACATCGGGCTGCCCACCTCCATGGCCTCGCTCACCCCCACGCGAGCTTCATTAGAGAATAAGATGTTAACAGTGGAGATGAAGGAGGTCTAAATGGATGAATCCCAGGGCAGCCCTCACCAGCATGCGCGCGGAGGCTGTTTTTTCTGCGACATTGCGGCGCCGCAAATCGAGGCGATGATGGATCACGTCTGGCCGCAGAACACGCGCGAGCATTTTCGCAATGCCCGCATCGAAATGCTCAAAGGGATGCGAAGCATGCTAGACGCGCGGATCGATCATCTGTCGAAACATGCGTCGAAGGGCACCAAGGTTACCGTCGAATAGGGCGATCAGCGCTGGCTTAACCCGCCGTCGACGGCTAGCACTTGGCCGGTCACGAAGTTCGATGCGTTGATGAAGTAGAGCACCGCGTCGGCGATTTCGTCGGGCGTGCCTGAGCGCTTCGCCGGTGTGGCTGCGATTAAGTCTTGCGCGCGAGGATCTTCGCTCGAGGCAAGAATCACTCCGGGCGCCACCGAATTCACGGAAATTTCGGGGGCGAAGGCCTTGGCCAGCGCGCGCGTCAGCATAATCACCCCGGCTTTTGAGGCGCAGTAGTGCGCGTACATTTCCCAGGGCCGGATGCCGCCCAGCGAACTGAGGTTCACGATGCGCCCCGCGCCCGACTTTTTCATCAGTAACGCCGCTTGCTGGCAACAGAAAAATGTGGCTTTCAGATTCACGCTGTGGATGAAGTCCCAATCCGCTTCTGTGAGCTGTAAGGGATCGCGACGGCGAAAGCGCGCGGCGTTGTTCACCAGCCCGTAAAGCGATCCAAGGCGCTCCTCTACGTCGCCGAACAGGCGCTTGATATCGTCTACTTTTTCCAGATCGGCCTGGAATAGCGGCGCCGATCCGCACTCTTCGGCAGTCGCGCGCGCTTCTTTCTCCGAGCCGCCATAATGGATGGCCACTCGATAACCGGCGTGGTACAGCCGGAGCGCGATGGCGCGCCCGATCCGTTTGGCGCCGCCGGTGACGAGTATCGTTTTGGCTTCCATCTAAACCACCGGGTCGCCGTGTACTTCGATCTCTTCGGGCTCCACGCCCTCGCGCGCGGGCTCAGGTAGTCGGCCCGTCCAGTTGGCCCATAACCAAAAGAAAGCAGTGCTGGAGCTCAGCAGGCCAGAAACGACGCCGATCGATTGCGGGCTCCAGGTTTGGGACGCCACTCCAGCGCCCGCCATCGAAAGCATCATGGTGGACCATTGCATCGTCTCCATAGTCGCAAAGACGCGGCCGCGAAATTCATCGGAGACGTGCCGCAGCAGTTGCGACATGTTGAGCACCGAGCTGACCGCGATGGCCGATCGAGAAAGCGCGAGGAACAACAACGCCATTTGGAAATTGCGCATCTGACTGAAAATCACGTACGATCCGCCATGGATGACGTAGCAGATGCTGATGGTGCGCTTGTAGGCTTCGAACGAGATCCGCTTGCCGAGCCAGTGCGCGAATGTTCCGCCCACCAGCAAACCTACGCCGGCCGCGGCCCACAGATAGCCGATGCCCGCTGGGCCACGATTGAAAACCAGCTCGCCAAAAAGGCTGAACAGGATCTGTGCTGCGCCCCCGCCCGAGGCCCATCCGATGCCAACCAGCGCGAGCCCGAGGATCAACGGGGATGCTTTCATGTAGCGCAGCCCTTCGGTGTACTCGTGCCAGGGCCGCACCACTTTGTCCTCGGTGAGAGCGGTGCGTTCCGCGCGAAAACCGCCACGTCCGGTTCGCAGGCGGGAGATGCAGGCCGCCGAAAACAGGAACGAAAGAGCGTTAAAAGTGAAGGCCCACTTATAGCCGAACTGTGTGACGCTGGTGCCGCCCAGAAACGCCCCGATGGTCAAAGTCATCCATTGCGTGGTTTGCGTGAGGGAGTTCGCGGTGTGCAGCTCTTCCTTGCTTGCGATGCTGGGCAAAATGGCGGAGCGTCCGCTGGTGAAGAAGGGCGAAGCGCCCATCAGCAGAGCGCTGAGCAAATTCAGCAGCCAGGTGTCGGAGCGCGGAATCGCGAAGATGAATCCGATCGCCACGAATGCGCGGATCAGGTCGCTCGCGATCATGATGCGCTTGCGATCCAGCCGATCGAGAAGAACGCCGGCCACCGGTCCGGCCATCACGGCGGGGATGGCGCGCGAAAGCATGATTCCTGTGACCACCAGTCCAGAACGTGTGTTCGCGAGCGCCAGGGCGAAGACGGCGACGTTATTGAAATGATCGCCGATCTCGCTCACCACTTGGCCGGACCATGTATAGCGATAGTTTCGGTTGGTCTTTAAAAGCTGGACGAACTCCGACATCTCTTGTATTAAATTCTACGGGTGTATTAAATTCTACGGGACTACGGATTCCTGGCGGACGGTGATGGAGCTGAGGAAATCGCGGTCGAGTTCGTAGCCGAATCCGGGTTCGTCTCGAACCGCGATGGTTCCGCGCGGAGTTATCTCGACAGGCGGTTGGATGATGTCGCGCGACCAGTAACGCTTGCTGGCCGAGACATCGCCCGGCAGCGTGAAGTTGGGGAGCGTAGCGAGAGCGATATTGTGAGCGCGCCCGATACCGGATTCCAGCATGCCGCCGCACCAGACCGGAATCCCGGCAGCTTGCGCGACATCATGAACGCGTTTCGCTTCGGCGAAACCGCCCACGCGGCCCAACTTGATGTTGATGATGCGCCCGGCGTCCATCGCGATGGCTTGCTCGGCTTGATGCGCCGACCGGATGCATTCATCCAGACAGATCGACGTTTTGAGTTGGGCTTGCAGCTTTGCGTGATCAATGATTTCGTCGTGCGCGAGCGGCTGCTCGATCATCATGAGATCGAATTCGTCCAGACATTTCAGGCGCGGCGCATCGGCCAGCGTGTAGGCTGAGTTTGCGTCGGTCATCAGGAGGATATCGGGAAATCGCTTGCGGACTTCGCGCACGACCTCGACGTCCCAGCCGGGCTTGATCTTCATCTTGATGCGCTGATAGCCGGCCGCGAGTTCGGTTTCGATCTTCTGCAAAAGCTGCGGGACGGAATCCTGGATGCCGATCGAAACGCCGCACGGAATCTCGCGCCGGGTTGTTCCATGTGTCCCTCCTCCGATGTGCTGATACAAGGGTTTCCCCAGCAATCTCGCTTGAAGGTCCCAAACCGCGACTTCCAGGCCGCCTCGCGTCATCAGGTGACCTCGAATGTGCGCGCTGCGCGGCCCGACGTCGGCTGCCGTCTCAAAATCGTGATGGATGACCCGCGGCGCAACATAATCGCGCAGGATCAGCCAAGCCGATTCGGTCCATTCTTCGTTGTAGAAAGGATTTTCGCCGCAAGTGACCTCGCCCCAGCCCGAGATGCCGGCGCTTGAAACTTCCACCAGGATGATACGGCGCTCGG
>PKZC01000455.1 GCA_003132905.1 Bryobacterales bacterium
CCTCGAAAGCGCTGTCGCTGACGGTGACCCAACCGAACATCACGACAACCACAATCACAATTAATCCGACGGCAGTTCCGTTTGGCGCTTACCAGATCAGCAACCCGCCGCCCGCGTCGCAGGCCTTCTTTGTTAGCAGCTCCAATCCAGCTAGCGGCGTCAACTTCACAGCCACGCCTGGGGCTTTGGGCTGCGCATGGCTAACCTTCAGCCCGACTACAGGCACCACGCCTGCGACAGTCACGGGTTCGGTGAATACCGCAGGACTCGTGGCGAATACAAGCTATAGCTGCGTGATTACAGTGACTGCCACCGGAGTTGCCGGCGCACAGACCGTCACTGCAACTCTGACCACCAGCGTCAACGCGCCTTCCGTGACACCTAACACGGCATTGCCTCAGGGAAAGCCAGGAGTGCCCTACTCTGCTCCGGCGCTATCCGCTACCGGAGGTACTCCGCCCTACAAGAATTGGACAATTGCCGCCGGGAGCTTGCCGCCCGGACTCTCGCTGGATCCAGGCACCGGCGTGATCAGCGGAACTCCCACCACTGCTACGGGCAGTCCATTCAATTTCAGCGTTCAGGTGAGTGATAGCGCGGGAGCAGCATCACAATCGCAAGCGTTCGCGATAACAATCACTCCCCCTTCGGTAATCGTTTCGCCAACAGCGCTCACCTTCAGCTACCGGCAAGGTGACTCAGCTCTACCGCTCCCCTCGGACATTTCGGTGTTCGGCGCAAGCGCGGCGACCACATGCACTGTGACCGTAAGTAGCGACGCGAACTGGCTTGCCGTGGACAAAGCGTCGGGACAGACGCCTTTCACCTTAACCGCGTCAGTCAACGCTGGCGTGAAAAACTTGGCTCCCAATACCCCGGCCAATCCAACGTACACGGGGCAAGTTTCCATCACCTGCAGTAATGCGACGCCAGCAACAAACACCGCCGCAGTAAATCTAGTTGTCGCCGCTCCAAACCCGGTTCTGTCGGTAACACCACCCACTTTGAATCTTGCGGCCGTGCAGAATGGCGCGCCAATCCAAGGACAAATTACGATTTCCAATACCGGAGGCGGCACACTGCAGTTCTCCACCACGAGCACCGGGGGAGGTTGCATAACTCTGGGGAACAGCTCGGGGTCGGCCGCGTTTGACCAACCTGCTCTGCTGCCTTTCACGGTCGCCTCCGGGCTGCCACCCGGCGTTTGTACGGAACAGGTGAGCGTTCAAGGCTCGAATCAGACCGCGACCGTATCGGTCACTGTCGTCGTAACCCCGCAGCTTCATTCGATACGCCTGTCTCAGACTGGCCTGCAATTTACCGTGGCGGCGAACAATACCTCGATTCCCTCCGATAGTTTCGCCGTATTGAACACCGGCCAAGGCTCGATGACGTGGAATATCAAGGCCACGACTCTCTCCGGCGGATCGACTTGGTTGACAGTCACGCCGACCAATGGTTCATCCAACGCTCAAGATCCGGCGCCGCCGCTCGTGACTGTTACCGTCGATCCTTCGCAGTTAAGCCCTGGCCAATACTATGGCTCCATCTCGGTTATGTCGGACGCGCCCAACTCACCGCAAATTGTTTCGGTGTTGCTGAACGTGGTTCAGAATGGCACTGTTCCGATCGCATCTCCGAGCGGGCTCATCTTCGTGGGACCCAATCCGCCGCCTCAGCAAATCACAATCGTTAACTCCACCGGCAACCAAATCAGTTTCACTTCCACGCATGTCACCGACGATGGGCAGAATTGGTGTACGCCAAGTCCAACGAATGGAACAATTGGGCAGGGGCAGAATAGCTCTATCGCGGTGCAAGCCAATGTTAGTGCGTTACCGCCGGCCGTTCGAAAATGCACATTAACACTGGCATTCAGCGACGGCAGTGTCCAAACCATCCAGATCGCTTCCGCGAATACTGGCGGAGCTTCGACGACATCGGCCAACTCGTCAATCGCGGGTTTCAACGCACTTAAGCCGGAAGCTAGTTGCAGCCCCACGCAGCTCACTCTCGAGTTCATTTCTCCCGTCTTGCGGTCCAACTTCACAGTCGCCGCGGGGGATGCGGTGAGCGTGCAGGTCCAGGCCAAAGATAGTTGCGGCAACCCGTTGACTATCAATGGAAGTGTGTTCGTTACTTTTACTGGCGAGACCCAGAGCATTCCAGCCATGTCTCAGCAAGGGGGTGGTGTTTGGGCAACTACGTGGGTGCCAAGCAACGGGCGCACGCGTTCAGTCACGGCGACGGCTACGGCCTTTTCAGGGACGCCAGGGGAAAATTTCCTGAATGCACAGGTTGCAGTGACCGGAACGGTCACTGGCCAGACCGCACCATCAGCGGCGTCATCTGCCGTGGCGGTAAATGCGGCTAGCTACCTAAGCCCTGGACAAGCCGCGCCCGGGAGCTTCGTGTCGATTTTTGGCAGTCAACTGGCAACTGGACAGGCGGCCGGCGCGCTTCCTCTGCCTTGCCAATTAAGCGATTCGCAAGTGCTCGTAGGGTCCTTCTGTCTGCCGCTTCAATACGCGAGCGATACGCAGGTTAACGCGGTGCTCCCCCTCAGCTTGATTTCGAATACAATTCAGCATCTCGTGATTCAGCGCGGTGCGACGCAATCTTTCCCCGTTGATATAACGATCACTGATGAGTTTCCAGGCATTTATGCAGTCAGCCAGGACGGTACCGGCCAAGGCGTGATCGTGAACGGTGTTACGAACATCGTCGCTGACGCAAACGCGCCGGTAACTGCCGGTGATGTAGTCACCATCTATTGCACGGGCTTGGGCCAAGTGGACAATCCGCCCCCCGACGGCCAACCGGCCCCGCTCCAGCCTTTGTCTAACACGTTGGGGAAACCGACAGTTATGGTTGGCGGTGTTGCGTCGCAAAACGTTTCCTTCTCAGGGCTAGCGCCTGGATTTGTCGGCCTTTATCAGGTCAATGCACAAGTGCCGCCTGGCGTTCAAACGAGCGGAGCCGCGCCTGTGACGATCACGATCGGAGGAATAACCTCGAACATTGTGACGATCGCAATTAAGTGAGACATTGGCAGCGACGATTACCCCAGAATGCTCATCCGCTGCCATAGTCAGGAGGACGGCTCATTGGACTCGTAACATACCCTACGTCCGAACCGTCGCAAACCCCGCCTGCGTGCTCTTTCTGTCAATTCCATAGGTTCACGTCTTCTCCGCTGTCCGTTCGCGCCTGAACTCTGGAATGTGTGTAAAGTTATTCCAGATTCCTCACCAGGTAGGAGTGATCCTCGCCTGGGTATCGAGCAGGCGTTCCACACACTTGACCATCGCGAGTCTTGGCCTCGAAGACAAGGAAGCCTTTGACCTGCCTTCGATAATCTCCTCCAGCCATAATTGAGAAGCTCCAGCAGTAAAAGGCGAAGAAAAGGAGCTTCGGTGAAAAAGAGCAAGCACACAGAAGAACAGATCATCGGCGTGCTGAAGCAGGTGGAAGCAGGCCGGACCGTGAAGGAGCTGGCGCGGGAACTCGGCGTTGCGGAATCCGGGGCATGTGAATAAGCGTTCCGGGAAATGCTGAATACGGATTCCGGAAAATACTGAAATCTGCATTCCGGCGGGATGTGGAACGCAAAACGGGCTCGGCCCGGAATCGGTATTCACATTCCGGAATGATTTTCTGAAGAAGCCTTAATCGAAGCAGGCGGCGCTGGACACCAGCGGGGCGAAGTCGATTCCACAGACGTGGAGGAAACTTCGTGGCCCAGGAGTGTGTGTCCATGCGAAAACTGAAAGAAGTCCTGCGTCTGCGGTTCGGTCTGGGGTTGCAGCAGAATCAGATCGCCCGCAGTTGTTCCCTCGGTCAAGCGACCGTTCATCGTTATTTACACAAAGCCGCCGTGGCTGGTTTGAGCTGGCCGCTGCCGGATGATCTGGATGATCGACGGCTGGAGGAGTTGTTGTTCCCGGCCGTGGTCGGGCGGCCCAGCCACGCGATTCGATCCCTACCAGACTTCGCCGAGATCCGCCGTAACCACCAGTCTCGGCGTGCCTTGGCAATATTCGAAGGCCGCCACGTGACCTTCCACCCAGTTGCCCAGATCCTGACTGAGCGTGGCGCGCGCAAGGGTGTACGTACTGGCGCCGAGAACAGCGACGAACAAAGAGGCCGGCATGATGTCGCCGGTGCGCGAGTCATGGAGTGGGATGGTGTCGCCAGCCCAGTCCACGAACATCTTCTCGCCGGCGCGGTGTTCCTGGCGCAGCACCACATCCTGATTGCGGCTCCAGCGCTCGTACAACTCGCAAAAGCGGCTGTAGCCGTAGCCGTCGGGCTGGGTTTCGCGATACTCTTCCCATACCAGTTGCAAGGTCAGATGCTTGTGAGTTTGCAACTTTACATTCAACTCGGCGGACGCCCTTTTCCCAGGCGATTGAAAGTTTGCGGCACGCTAGGTGCAAACTGCTGTCGCGAGCCCACCGGTCGAGATGTGGGATCGTCTCCAACAGCGGCACCGGCCTAGTGTTCTGAAGTCAGGGGAGACTTCGTTTCACCGCGCCGGGAGCTCGATCCCTGCAGTTCAGCAGAAATGGGGAAGGTTTGGAAGCAGCCGTCGAAGTTCCGGACAACGATGAAGTGGTATGCCAATACCCGCAGAGCCCCTGCCGCAACAAAAGTGGAGCGATCAACTCGCGATTCGCCATATTTCGATACGTGGTCGAGAGTTTACGCACCTTTGATTACTGGCGCTCTCGCGCAACTGTAGTCGAAGTTGTAGATAGCCAGCCACGCCTCTTGTAGACAAGTATCTGCGAATGTGACCGACAGTCACGAGGGCCCCGTGCGAAATCTGTTGATCTCGTTCCCGAATGCTAACCATTCCTTCCTTTGCTGACGGCTGAACAATTCTACTTTGCTACCAGGGCAGGTGGCCTCCACCAACACAAAGAACTCCTCTGGCTTCCGCGAATGATCGCGCCGCGCCGCCTGAAGCGCTGTGGTGTGACTCCCGTGAAGAAAGACGGGTGTGCCTCGCACCGCTAACAGGCAGTGCTCAGTTTGCCCGCAGCCATTCGCCGGTACCCATGCGGTCTTTGACCCATGTCGGGAGCGTCTTGTATTCGAAGCCCCAGGCCTCAACCACTTCGAAGGCGACTCGCAAGTGAGCATTGGTGTCCCAGAGCCACAAGACGGAATTGTCGTGGGCTATAGTGCGGACCGGCATTGCTTTGATGTCTTCGATGGCCATGGTCGGGTAGGGCAACTCATTTCCGCCTTCGTAGCGCCACGGCGGATCAGCCACGATGACTTGGAATGGGCCTGTCGGTAGCGCTGGTGGTTCGGTCTCGAGTTCCTTGGCTTGCTTTAACACCGTCAGCCGACGGTAAGCGTCCGCTATTTTACCGGAGCGATCCGTCTGCTCGACCAAATGGCCGTATTCCTCGGGCTGCTCCTCTGCGGCTTCAACAACTGCTTCGGCGCGATCGATGGTTGTGCGACCGACACCGAGGTATCGGACAATATTATCGCGTGCATCTCCCGGGTAGGCCCTCTGACCTTCCGCCACTGTGGCGGGATGACAGAGGTCCGCGCGGTGCCCTTGCCGCTCGCGGGCATCGCGACGTTCCAAAGGTTCAATTGCTCGCTTGAGTGCAACGATTTCGCTTGGGAGCAGGTCTTTGCGGACAAAGTTCTCGTGGCCTCGCCGCGCGCGGCTTGGTACAGGTCCACGACGGTCACGGGAATATCTATCCAACCCAATGCGCGGCAAGCCTCCAGCCGACGCTGTCCGGCAATCAGGCGGCCTTCGGGCGTGACGACCACGGGATGCAGTAGGCCGACTTCTTCTATGCTTTGTGCGAGAGAGCGTAGGTCTCCCAAGTCCTTGCGGTAGCGGAAGCCGACTTGGATTCGCTCAAGCTCCATTGGCCCCCGGAGAGCACAGACGGCAACCTTCGCGCGGCGGCACCAAGGATCCGCCGTCCAATTCGGCATCTGAAAGCGTGATCCGCCGGTAATTCCAGTAGCGCGGCCGGTCCATCAGCAGCGTGTCTAACGCGTAGACGGCGAGAGCTCCGACCGCCTGCAAGATGTCGGCGATGGCCGGTGTTCCAGGACACGGGTAGCGATCATCGTTGATCATGTCCGGGAACATGCAGCCGATGCAGGGCCCGCCAGTGTTTTGCACGAACACAT
>PKZC01000349.1 GCA_003132905.1 Bryobacterales bacterium
CCCTCGGACAACACGGCGTCGACTTTCTGGATCACCAACCCGGACAACATCTACCGGGATAACGTGGCTGCGGGTTCCGACGCGACCGGCTTCTGGATGTCATTGCCGGAGCACCCGACGGGTAAGTTCGAAGGCACGGAGATCAGTGCGAAGACCTGGCCGCGTCGAACGCCATTCCGCGAGTTCAAGGGCAACATCGCCCACTCCAACTACGACTCGTTCATGTTCGACCGAAACGTTGGGCCCGATGGCCATTTCGGTGTTACCGGCAGCTCGCAGACCGGCCACGAAAATCCCGCTGACGGGAACAGCAAGGCGTTGGAATCGGTCTTCGAGGATCTCACCGCCTACAAGAACCGGAATAATGCCATCTGGGGCCGCGGTGAGATGCACGTATTCAGGAATGTGAAGCTGGCCGACAACGCTATCGGCTTTACGCACGCGTCTGGCGAATTCGGTCGATACGCCTTTACGTCAAAGGTCATTGACTCGCTGTTCGTGGGCGAAACCGAGAACATCGGCAACCCCAGGACTGACGCGGAAAAGGCTTACGGCCGCAGCTTGCCGAAGCCCGAAATGCCGGATTACCCGATCCGCGGCTACGAGTACTACGATTACCGTCATGACGTGGTGAATGACACCTTCGTGAATTTCGAGGACAACGCTACTCGCAAGACCGGAGCGATCTCTTACCTGCTGTATACCAGCTTCGGGGTCAGCTCCAACAACTCCGTCGAGCACGTGAAATTCGTCAAAGCAAAGCCGGTTTATTTCCCGCCGATGGAGCGTAAGTGGGGCAGCGATAATTTCGGCAGTACGGCCTATAAGACCGCGGTGATCCGCGACAAGGATGGCTCGTTCGGCGGTGGTCCCGATTCCTACGTTCTCATCAATGACGGCGTCAACGACAGCATCGCAGCCGACGCAGGAGCCTGTGAGATCAAGCCCACCTGGAACGCTGTCGTGTGCAAGGGCGATGTTGGGCGCCTGGATTTTGTCGCCCCCGGAGGACCAGGTGGATTGGGCGGCTACGCTCGTGGCGCAGGTGCCGGTCCTGGCGGTGGTCAAGGCGGGGCTGTAGCTGGGGGAGTTGGTGCTGGTATCGGCGGCCCCGGTGGTCCTGGCGCGGCTACTGGCGGACCCGGCGGACCGTCTGGTCGGCCCCGTGGCCCCGAGGGACCTCCTCCGCCGCCAGTCGTTCTCAGCCGAAATGGCAAGGAGTACAACCTAACGCGCACCAACGTACGTGCCGGCAGCGAGATCAAGGTGACCACCGAAAGGCCGGCCGTGGCTCTCTCGCTGTCGGAACTGGATGCCGGCTCTTGGGTGATCTTTGAGCTGCCGGGATTCACCACTGCAGCCTCGGCTACGCCGCAGGACAGCCTGGATGCGCTGCGCAAGGCCAGCGCCACCTCGTACTACAAGGACAAGGACGCGCTCTGGGTGAAGGTTGTCTCCACCGGTGAAGGCGCCCGCCTCGCCGGCCCTGGCGCCGGTGGAACCAGCGTCCAGGTCAGCCGGTAAGCTGAACCCTGCTACATGAGCATGAGCCCCCTGCGCATGTTGGGTCAACGTGAATGGCCAATGGATCTATAAGACACGTCAGATCGCGACTGGAAGGAATAAGCACCCGGCGGGTTGGATGCTCTGGCGTCCGAAGCGCCGTGCCCAGCTCCCTTCAGCCCTGCGCTCCGCAAAACCCATCCGCTGGCGAATACGTCGGGAGGTCGGACAGACGGTTACCGCCATAGCACCAGCCTCAACAGCATCGCGAGGGACTAGGCGAGAACGGGCCTTATTTTCGAACGGCAGTGATCGATCAGAACCCGTCTTTATCGAACAGGGTCCAGTCCGTCTGCACCTTGCGATGCTTATCGCCCCAGCAGAAATCTGGCGCGGCCGAGAAGACTTGCTCAGCCCTCATCAGGCACATCGTGTTAGTAAGCGCCACGTGCTTCCTGTTCTCAACCGGCGCGGGCCCAGGCTCAAGAGTGGAATACACGACAACGTGTTTGCTCACGGGGTAGGTGATGATTTCCGCGTTCTTGAACCCGATCATCTTTCCCTTGGCAGCATCAAGAGTGACGGGATTATCGGAGCCGATAAAGCCGCCGCTTGGGCTACATGTCATACGCCATTTTCGTCCCGCCAGAATAGGGAAAATGTGCTCTGCCGATTTGTACGTCTGCTGCAGATACCACTCAGTTTGGACCTTGATAGAAAACTGACCGGAATTGTAGAATTCCAGCATGCTTTCGTAAGACGCGCCAGGGGCATCTTCCGCCATACCTGCGTCCTTCAGCGCTGCTAACCATGCCTCCTTGCTCTTCAAATCGATCGCCAGGCGCTCGCGCGCAACATCGTCCAGCACTTTGTAAATCATCGGGCGAAAGGCAGGAACCCGGGCCCATTGTATTGCCATGAAATACAGCAGTTTTGCGAAAGCTTCTTTGTCTGGCGGGCATCGCTCGCGGTCCATCGCTCGCAAAATAGGCGCTACTTCTGATTCCATCTGCGCCAGAGCCCTTTCGACCATCACAGGATCGAGGCCCTCTTCCGAGATCCTGTAGAAATCGTTAATAAATCCATTGTTGTCAGGCTTGCCGCTCCACTGCTTCTTGCGGCCCAAGTCGGTTACGTACAACGTCCCGTCTTTTTCACCAGTATCCGTAAACCCCGCCAGCCAGCATCTCGGGACATAGTGATGGCGCCGCGGCTCAAGCTGACTCCCGGCGGACGACATTAACTCCACTGTAGCTCTCTGGGGGTGCTCGAACCGGCGGTGATACTCTAGCGCCGTGGTCCGCCTGTGCCCAGGCTGCCTCAATCACGCATTGCAGGGATGAGCGTTTGCGAGGATTGCGGCGCTCGCGAGGGCGAGGGAATTCGAAGCATACTGCATCCGCTGCGACTAGTCGTGGAAGTCGTCGCTGATGCAGCGGAAGGTTATCGCCAGCGAAGCTGAGCGGTTATCGGCGTCGAAATATCGGAACAATATTTTCAAATCGCCTGTGACCGAGTGCGACAGGCCTACGCCCAACAGGAGTTGTTTCCTCGCCTTCCCGCTCGGCAAGGTGAATGGCCAGTGGCTCTACAAGACACGCCAGATCGTGACTGGAAGGAATAAGCACCCGGCGCGTTGGATGCTCTGGCGCCCGAACCGCCGTGCCCAGATCCCTTCAGCCCTGCGCTCCGCAAAACCCATCCGCTGGCGAATACGTTGAAACCAGAGGATATTGTCCGGCCGACGATAGGTGTAAAATTGTCCCTTGCTACACGTCCTTCGATCCTCGCGGGAGAAAGTAGCGTAACATGATCGATCACGGAGATTTAACGATGCGAAAACGTTCTCTCTTGTTCCTTTCGTTGCTGGTTGCAGCCTTTTTAGGCCTCGGCGG
>PKZC01000400.1 GCA_003132905.1 Bryobacterales bacterium
TCCGCGAGTTCCTGGAAAAGATTTACAACCAGAAGCGGCTGCATTCGGCGCTCGGCTATCTGCCGCCGGCCGAGTTCGAGCGAAAGCTCACTGCGAACAACAAGGATGCCGCTGCGCGGCAGCTTCCTTTATGAGTTTTCCAAGGCATCCGGAAATCTATCGTCCGATGTGGGTTTCTCCCTGGCGAAGTTTGGGGACGACTACGGCTGCCGCCCCCACCCATCGTTTCGATGAGTTTCCAGCCGGCTATTCCTCGGCGGGTTGCTCTCCAGCAGGGCCCACCTCCGCTTCACCAGCCGAGAATCAGTATGCGGTAAAGTCGTTTTGCCGGTCGAGGATTTTTCAGCGAACGGCCAACAGTGTCTTAACCGTTTGTGTCAGCTCAGGGGGCAAGTGCAGTTCGATTGCACCGATATTTCGCTTGACCGCTTAGAGGGTAAGCTGTATTCTAAGTCCGTTCTGATGTTCGATTAGTAAAGAGAATCGAACACTAGAGCGAAACGGGACCGCATCAAGTTTGCACCTTGGTACGGCCCCTAACACCAAAGCTGATGGGAGCTCCGATGTCTACTTCTGACAGTACCGCAACCGACAAACGGGACGTTTACGCACGCGTGACGGCCCAAATCATCAACGCAATCGAGCAAGGCGTAGGGACATGGCGCATGCCCTGGCACACTTCGGGGCGCTATGCCTTCTCCCCGATCAATGCAACGAGCAAGAAACCATATCACGGCATCAATACCGTGTGTCTGTGGGCCACGGCGCAAGCCAAAGGGTACGAGCGGGGCGAATGGGCAACCTACCAGCAATGGCAGGATAAGGGCGCACAAGTCCGCAAGGGCGAGAAGGCTACTCTAGTCGTCTTCTGGAAGTTCGCGAACGACTCCGGCGAATCGCAGGAGGATGGCGCGGAGTCCGGCCGCTCGCGTCTGCTATTCACTCGCGGATATAGCGTGTTCAATGCCGCCCAGGTGGACGGCTACACGCCGAAAGTGGACGCGGACATGCCCATGCCCGAACGTATTGCCCACGCTGAGGCGTTCTTCGGCGCGATTGGCGCGGACCTTCGCCACGGCGGAAACCAAGCGTTCTATGCTCCCGCGACGGACCATATCCAAATGCCGCCTTTCGGAGCGTTCGCGGATAACGTCGCCTACTATTCGACGCTTGCGCACGAGCATACGCACTGGACCGCACCATCGGCCCGCTGTGATCGCCAGCTAGGCAAGCGCTTCGGCGATAACGCCTATGCGGCGGAGGAGCTCATCGCGGAACTCGGCGCCGCGTTCACATGCGCGCACCTGGGACTCAGCACCGAACCTCGCGAAGATCACGCGCAATACCTCGCGTCATGGTTGCGTGTGCTGAAGGCGGACTCCAAAGCGATCTTTAACGCTGCCAGCAAAGCACAAAACGCTACGGATTGGATGATCGCGCGGGCGGGTGAGTCCGCTCGCGTGGCGGAGGTGGCGGCATGAACACCGGACGCGCAGTCATACTCAATCCGTCGCGGCCCGATAGCGTCAAGCGCCGTCAGTTTCTGCTTGATTCGCTGAGCAAGTCAGGCCTGGAATGGTTCGNNGAGGATATTGCGGACTCGCGGATCACGATCACCTGGCAGGGCGAACCGAAACACGGGCGCACTACTCCCGCTACCCGCAAGGTCGCATTGCCGCCCCCAATCACGCTTGATAAGGCCCTCAGGTCGCGATTCAATTGCGAACCGGACGATGTCGAGTACTGGGATGAAATGATCCGGCTCACGGCGGAACGCGAATCGCTCCCCGTCGCCAGAATCCATGTCCGCGCGGGATGGAACGCGGAACGATCGGCCGAAGCGTGGGCCGTCCCGGTGTCCGAACATCTCGCGGTCAATCGCGCCGATGGTTATTGGATCATCACGCATGTTTTAACGGGCCTTGCCGCGGGTTCCGCATCGAACCTCAAGGACGCCTTACGGGCCGCGCGCGAGGTTGCACAGTGGCCCGAGTGGGCGCTCGTGCGCACGAAAGACGATGTCACGCCAGAGTTCACGCGCAAGGCTAAGGATGCGTTCGGGGCGGTGGCGGCATGAGCGCGGACACGTCGGTTATCGGTCCGATTCAGGGCGGCAAGGGGGCGGACATCGTTCCGCCCTCCCTCGATCAGGCGCGCGAGTTTGCCAGGCAGAGCAAGGCGGAGAACACGCTCAGAGGGTATCGGGCGGACTGGCGGGATTTCTGCGCCTGGTGCGAGTCGCACGCGGTTAGCGCGCTGCCCGCGGCGCCCGAGACCGTCGCGGCCTACATAGCCGAGTGCGCGGGCCGGCTGAAGGTGGGAAGCATCCAGCGACGCTTGAACGCAATCGCAGAAGCACACAAAGCCACGGGCCTAGACTCGCCAACATCGGCCGGCATGGTGCGCAACANNCAACACGCTCAAGGGCGTCCGGCGGACGCTCGGGACGGCGGCGGCACCCAAAGCACCCACGCTCACGGATGAAATTCGCGCGATGGTGGATGTAGCTGACCCTGGGTTGATCGGCGCGCGCGACAGGGCACTAATCCTGCTCGGGTTTGCGGGAGCATTCCGGCGGTCAGAGCTTGTGGGCTTGGACGTAGAGGATTGCGCGTTCGGCAAGGACGGCCTTACGGTCACTCTACGGCGTAGCAAGACCGATCAGGATGGCGCGGGCCGCAAGATCGGAATCCCTTACGGCTCGAATCCCGAGACGTGCCCCGTGCGGACGGTCCAAGCATGGCTTGAGGAAGCGGGCTCGGACGCAGGTCCCCTGTTCCGTTCGATCAATAGGCATGGCCAAGTTCGCACGGGCCGGTTGAGCGGTATCGACGTGGCGCGAATCGTCAAGAAATTGGCAGTGCGCGCGGGCCTAGATCCAGCGAAGTACGCGGGCCACTCGCTGAGGGCAGGGCATGCTACTAGCGCGGCGATTGCCGGGGCGTCGGAGAGGAGCATCATGAGACAAACAGGGCATCGGAGCGTGCAGATGGTGCGGCGGTATATTCGCGATGGCTCACTCTTCCGCGAGAACAGCGCCGGGAAGTTGGGGTTGTGAAACACAGCTTGATTGTTTTACCGCTTCCAAAACCCATCGACTCCCCGCACCTAACCAGCTGAGAACGCACGGGACGCGTGAGCAAAATCATCCGTCCCTCATTCTTCACTTTGTGGGACACCACACCACACTTAGGAAGGAGCAGAGCAAATACCGTTCGGCGCTGGAAGCGGTGGGTGTCTAGTGGGCTTGGAGAATTGCGGGGTGCGATTGTTTCTCCAGACGAAACTTGCGTATTCGAGCGAGCCCCAATACAGCCAATGCTCCCATCAGCGCAGTGAACCCTGTGGATGGCTCCGGGACCGGAGTTGCATACCCCCCAGTAATCTCGTCGGTGCGGGCGGCCGCCAAAAAGTCTCCAGAGAGGACGAGATCGGTGCTGGGGGTCGTAAAAGGGTTTGCGAACGATAATTGCAACTCAACGTTCGTCACTGATAGGGCGTCAACATAAGTCGGGGTGATCGAAAGGGGGGAAAACGTCAGGTCCGTAAATGTGCGACTGACGATCGAATCACCGGTGAACGATATGTCGACTAACGTTGATTCCGTGAGATTTGTCGTGTCAATATCAAAATCGCCGGAGATGGTGCCGCCTCCCAATGTGGTAAGTGAAATATAGTCTGTAAATATCGTATCTGCGCGTAGCTGGGCCCCTCCAAAGAGGATGATGCTCAAGGCGACCGTGGGTTTCAAGTTGGGCGTCTTCACTTACATGGGCCTTTCATCCGGGATCTCCGTTTTGGCCTCCCGATCTCTCAGGAGTATACAGCAATCGCCTCGATTGCGCGCAAGTTTTAGGCAGCCCATCGCACCGAAAGTACCAGCAGGACCAAAGCCGATTCCTATACAGCCATCGCAAGAAGCACCAAGCGATCACAGGCTCCGACACCGGCCCACGCCTGACAGCGGCGCCTTAGCAGCCGTCACTTGACTACATTTAGCCCGCAGCAGCGCTTGTACTTCAGGCCGCTACCACATCGGCAAGGGTCATTTCTGCCCTGGGAAGATTCCGCCGTCTGGCTCGAACTCCCGGTACGACCTTCCGAAAGTACCCACACTATTGTGTGAGCATTGGTGCGAGAGTGCGCCTCCCGTTCGGCCCCACCTAGGCGACGCGATCGTCGAAACGAATAAAGCCCGTGACCTGCAAGAGCTGCAAAGTCGCCATGAAGGAACTCAAAGGGCACATCTACCACAAGAAACGAAAATGGCGGTGCCCGAGGTGCAAGAGGGTCCGAATGCAGGGGCACAAACCGCGTTAGAGTGAGTAAAGATCAAGTTCGCCCACGTCCGAAGCCGATGATCGAAGGAGCACCCGTCGGCGACAAGACCGGAACCCTAACAGAAGAGCGTGTCGTCGGCTATGAAATCGAAACTGCTTTGGTTGATCGTCGCTGTCGCAATCATCCTCAAGTACGCTCTCTACTTGTCCCTAGCGTCAAGGAACCGCTTGGAGATAGATCCACACGCCCGCCAGGAGATCGAAAAAGCGCAGCATAGATGTATTCTGGCCCGCCGGTGTCGGACTTATGTTTCAACACTCGGTATCCTGCAAGAATGGACATCAACAAAATGCTCGCCGAGCTCCGGGCGGAGAGGGACCAGCTCGCCGAAGCGATCCTCGTCTTGGAGCGACTAGCGGCTGGCCAAGGTAAACGCCGGGGCCGTCCGCCGGCCTGGATGACAGCGCTGAAACGTCGCGGCAGGCCGCCAGGGAGCAAGAACAAGCCGAAGGCCGACTGAATCGGTTTGCGCGTCCAGCTTGACGAGATCCAAACTTTGGTCTAGCGTCAGCCTTTTTGACCGTCAGTCGAAACCGAAGCTGCGTTCTACCTTGGGCCGGGAACCGTTCAGGAGCTACGGGCCGTGAAGCAACTGTGCTCATGCCTGTGATGAAACAGCCTTTCCCGGTAACTCTCGCACACCTTGCGCGCCTGCTCAGCTTTCGTCCAGCCATCGTTGAACGTTGCCGCATCGAGCGCCATAAGGCTCAGGACCGCCTGGCAATGTTGCTGCATGGCCACCGGATACGCTTGAAGGATGTCTCTCCATTCCTTGCAACCAGGAGCGTTTCTCTCCTCGATTGCACCGGAGGCAACACCCGTGGCTACGAATCGACTGTTCAAATTCAGCATCAAACACCTTCCAGAAGGAGCGTCGGGCAGGTAAACGGGGCTAGTCCGGTTCTAACTGATTCTCGATGGGAAGCTCGGAGTTGTCCGAGCCGAAAGAGGACCGCGAAAGTCTAGAGTACGCCCTCCCCTTCCGAAACTCAAATCGATTCTTTTGATGTGATCGATTACGCTAGGTCGTGAAGGATGCGGNNGAGGGCGCTCCGGGGCGGCTAGTTTTCGGCTAGAGCCCGTGCTTCCCGAGGGATCGCCCGCGTGCGATGTTCCTTGGCCCGCTTCGCGCAACACCTTCCGCATTTAGCTGTCAGGAGGAAGATGGTTCTCCAGGCATCGAAATGCTTCACTGAAACAGAGACACCCCTCGCTGAAGAAGAAGTCTCGCAGCCCGCTATCCTTCAACTTGTCTAAGGGAGTCAGCATAAGCATCGCAGTAGGGTGAGCGAACTTGGACGCCATCTTGAAGAACAGACTATAGTAATTTCCAACCCCACACTCTTTCGCCGCGTCATCGACCCGTTTGTATGAGCCATCCAGATTTTCTATTCCCTCCGATACGGCTCTTCCCCGCAGATCTTCCTCCGCCAGCTTCATTTGCTCAATCACGCCGGTCAACTCCGCCTTGCCATCGACGCTTTTCGTATATGCGCTCACCATGCTGAGCATGTCACGCCCTGCATCTTCGTAGAGGCGCCTGGCGTTCTCGATACTCTTCGTGCAGTACAAACACCATACCCACAATTCCATGAGATTGCGCGCCTGCCACGCGAGTACAGAGATGTCTGTACCCCTGTTCTCTTCATAGGTGCGAGTTAGCCGGCTGTACTCGCTCAATAGTTGGAATACCAGGGAGCTGAGAATCTGCACGTACCACTCATTTCCAGCGCCGGTATTGTCAGCCATGCGCTCGATCTTGGCATTGACGGCGGTCCATCTGCCTGATGTTCGGATTTGGGCCGCATCCTCAATCCACTTTGTGAAGTCAGGATTTTCCATTAAAGTGAATCCACGACGGACTTAGCGCCCCAGTCGGATTCCGATTGCGGAACCGGCCGCGGGAACCGCGGTCCCTGGAGTCGGTGGCGTGTGATCCCCTCTGCTTCGCGCTCNNGATACCGAAATTGACGGGGACCCGATGGGCACTTTCCCGCACCCCCGACAGTTCGCACTTATCTCGCGGTTCCAATGCCGGCACTTCTTACAGCGCCAATCGCTGTCGTTCCGAGCGGCCATGCCCCCAATTTACCCCCCCGGGGTTGATCTTCTATCGATCTTCTATAGAACAGGCGAATGCCCGGCTTCTCCGCCGAGCGAGGTATGCCCAAAAGTATGCNNTGGCTACGAACCAGAAGGTCGCATGTTCGAGTCATGCCGGGCGCACCACAGATCATGGGTTTCATGGCGAAGGAATACGTGAGCTACAGCGAAGGCGTATATCGCATCGCAGACACTCGCATATCGCTTGATTCCCTGGTCTACCTATTTCGCGAGGGAATGTCGGCGGAAAGCATGGTCGAGAGCTATCCGGCGTTGACACTTGAGCAGGTGCACGGTGCTCTTGCGTTTTATCTTGGGAACCAAAAAGAGATCGAAGCCTATTTGATGGAAGGGCAGCGCGCGGCCGAGGAGCAACAGCGGCAATCGAGGCAGACGAACGCCGAATTGATTGCCAAGCTGCAGCGGGCGCGGCATGCGAGTCAGATTCCAGGCTGACGCAGACCTGGACGGGCGCATCCTACGAGGGTTGCGAAGGACAGCACGCGAGATCGACATGCGCACTTCTGGCGATGCCGGCCTTGCGGGTTTGGGAGATCCAGAAGTGCTGCGGATCGCAGCGGACTCCGGGCGAATTCTTGTCAGCCAGGATCGGCGGACAATGCCTGCGCATTTCGCTCGCTTCACGTCTGGCGCTCGGAGTCCCGGAGTAATTCTGCTGCGCGAAACAACTCCCATCTCGACCGCGATTGAAGAACTTGTTCTCATCTGGAATGCCAGCGAAGCTGAAGAATGGGCCGACCGCATTGTGTGGATACCGCTTTAAGCGCCTCCACCTGGGCGCACCACAGAATATCGGAACGGAAGCCACAGCAACCAACACAAAGCCAGCGCGATCAGTTCGCCACCCACCAGATAAACGGGCCACGGACCAAAGTAATCCAGAAGCGAAGCCCCGGCCGGTCTCTGGCACAAATACATGTAGTTGGTCTTGAAGATCGCGTCGAACAGACCAACCGCTGCCGCATAGGCATTCACGATCGCTAAAACCCGCCAGACCGAACCCGCGCGCGGCCTCGCGAGTTTTCCCCACACCAGTGTCAATACCGTCACTACAGTAATTCCGTGCGCCAGGAAAAAAGAAATGATCGGATAGGACCAGCCCGGCGTCCATAGATCCGGCGTGAACAGCGCCATGCCGCTTCCGGCTAAACCCGTGTAGTAAACAATCTCACAGACCCAAGGTTTCAGCGTGGAAGCCGCCAGCACGGTCACCCAGAGCGTGACATCGCACAGATCGAGAGCCAGGCCATTGGGGAAATGGAATCCCTGCACCCGTAGCACGTAGACGTACCAGATCAGCTCGATCAAGGCCAGAGACCCGGCTAGGCCGTAGCGAATGAACCGAGCAGCACTGCCGTTTCGCCGGCACCACAGAGCCAGTCCCACGGCTAGCAGCGGGATCGAAATCAAAATCAACAGATGCGCCGGACCGAAAAGTTTGAGTTCAGACTTCACGGACCCTCGAAAGTTGTTTTCATGGCCAGTATCAGTGTACAAATTCCTCGCGTTGGCATCCTATATTTGTGGAGGGTGCATGCGCGGCGATTCATCGATGAACGTTACTAACCGCCCAGCTCTGGAGGGCGAGGAGTTGGTAGCACACAAGTTTCGGAGCGGGCTGATTCGAATGGTTTCGCGATCGGATTATTCCCGATGGAAGATCTCGTCGCAGGCTGGCGTTTCAAACGGCACCCTGGCAAGAGTGTTCCGGAGTTTAGTGAACGTCTTCCTTCGCTACCTGATCGCTCCGGGACTGCTTCGCTCCGGTTGCGACCCCAGCCCCGTGATAGCAGTTCCGGCCGATGCGCTATTGCGCGTATAAGGAATCTCTCCCGATATGCAGCGACGGCACGGGCTCAACCCAACGGAGGATGCGCTCTTTGTCGAAATCACACTGGGCCGCAGCCGCGAGGCTTTGTGCTTCGGCAACGGCGTCGTCATCCCGCTGCAAGCACTTCCGGAGGGACAAAGGGTGAGAGTCCTTTATCGCTCTTGGACGGAAAGCATCGCGCCCGCGCTGGAACCATATCAACTGGGGATCTAAGCCGAAGTCCCAGGATCTCTGACCAATGCGGCTTCAAAAGTGGGCGTGGTTGCTTCTTCCGATCGCGGTGGCGCGCGGCGGAAGCTTGCCCGCGTGGAATGTCCTGGACAACCCGGCATTCGATCATTTTTACAATCTCGAATATGATCAGGCGCTGGCGGGATTTGTAGCCGCCGCGGCCAAGCACCCGGAATCGGCGACGATTCGCAACCATATAGCGCAAACGATTCTGTATCGCGAAATGTTTCGCGAGGGCATGCTCCAGACCGAAATGCTCAGCAGCTCCAATTCCTTCCTGAAGATGCCAAAACTCAAGATGAGCGCTGCGGATCAGTCGCAATTCACCGCCGCTATCCAATGCGCTATCGAACTTGCGCAGTCTCGCCTGAAAGATAATCCGGACGATGCCGACGCGTTATATGCGCTGGGAGTCAGCTACGATTTTGCAAGGGCAGTACAACTTCATCGCGCGTAAAGCGTGTCTCGATGCACTGCACGATATAACTCGCGCAAGGAAATTGCATGAGCGGGTGACACGCACAGAACCAAGCATGGTGGATGCGGAACTAACGCAAGGTATCTAAGGGTACGTGATCGGCAGTCTGCGGTTCGGTTGGAAGATGCTGGGATTTCTGGGGGGATTTGAGGGCAATCGGGCCCGTAGCATCGCAACCATCAATCGGGTGGCTGGCGAGGGAAACATCAACCGGACTGACGCCGCGATTGTCCTGGCGACAATCTACAGGCGCGAGCATCGTCCGGCGGATGCGATCTGCATCCTGAAACCCCTGATTCCGCTTCTGCCGCGAAACTATCTCTTAAGGTTGGAGCTTGCGGGAATGTACGCAGATCAGGGCGACCGAGCCGCTGCGCTGGATGTCCTGGATCAGGTGGAACGCTCGTGGCACGCCCGGGCGCCGGGTTATGAAATGCTGAATGCGGAATTGCTGCGGATGGTGCGCGGAACGCATCCTGATGAACGTCGCAAGTAATGGAAATTCCGTTCGCGGATAATCTCGGGAGAACGTCCTGCCAGACGCGAAAGCCAGCACAACCTCGATTGCGGACTGGTGTCCCGATTGCAATCCTTGGCTGATCGCCGCCGCCGTAATTCTACCTACCTTCATGGAAGTGCTGGATACGGCCATTGCGGCTGTCATCCTGCCCCACATCGCCGGTAGCCTTTCCGCCAGCACCGACGAAGCCACCTGGGTGCTCACCAGTTATCTGGTTGCCAACGCCGTAGTTTTGCCCGCCAGCAGCTGGTTCTCTTTAAAGTTTGGACGCCGCAACTTTTTGCTGTTTTGCATCTCCCTGTTCACCGTAGCTTCATTCGCCTGCGGAGCGGCTCAAAGCCTGGGAATGATTCTGATCGCTCGCACGCTTGGCGGCTGGCTGACAGATCAATATTCCTGGCGTTGGGCGTTCTACATCAACATCCCGATTGGCGTGGTGGCTACCTTTATGATCATGCGGTTCGTGAAGGATCCGCCGTATATTCAATCCGCCAAGCCAGGCAAGATGGACGGGATCGGCTTAGGCCTGCTTGCGGTTTGGATCGGGACTCTACAGATAATCCTCGACAAGGGACAAGAAGACGATTGGTTCGGCGCGGTTTGGATTCGCTGGGCCGCGGCGGTAGTTGTGATCGCGCTTGTGGCGTTCCTGATCCGCGAGCTGGTGATCCAGTCTCCCATCGTGAACCTGAAAATATTCAAGGATCGAAATTTCGCAATCAGTTGCATTTTGATCGGAGCCGTCGGAGCCGTACTCTACGGGATGATTACGCTTCTGCCCTTGTTCTACCAAACGCTGCTGAACTATACGGCCTGGGCGGCGGGCCTGGCCGTCAGCCCGCGCGGGATTGGCGCGATTCTGATCATGCCCATCGTAGGCGTATTGACGGCCAAGGTGGACAACCGCTACCTGATCGCCAGTGGATTCGCGATCTTCGGATGGTGCGCCTGGTGGATATCGAATGTGACCCTGCAAATATCGCAATGGTCGCTGCTATGGCCGATCATCATCAGCGGCGTGGGCACCGGATTGATGTTCGTGCCATTGTCCACCACCGCTGTGGGAACGCTCAGTAACGAACAAATGGGCAATGCCAGCGGCCTTTTCAATCTGCTGCGCAATATTGGAGGCAGCATCGGGATTTCCGTAGTGGACACCATGGTCGCGCGGCGTCAGCAGGTGCATCGGGCCGAGCTCAGCCGCTACATCGCTCCCACCGCGCAGGTTCAGCAGACGCTGCTTCGGCTTCAGACCTACATGTCGCTGCATGCGGGACCCCGATTGGCAAAGCTGCGCGCCTACGCCCTGCTTGAGAACGGCCTGAATCAGCAATCCGTGCTCTATGCTTACGTGGACGATTTCCGATACATGGTGTTGGTGTGCGTTCTCTGTTTACCCATCGTCTTCCTCCTTCGGCCGGTGAAGGCCAAACGCGGCGCGACACCGGCCGGACATTGACCCGCCGCCGCCAATCGTGCAGGTACCATAGATCGTGGCGCGCGCGACGTTACCTCGGAAAGCATCCAAAAAGCAGTCGTCGAAAGAACCATTCTCGTTCGTCCTGTTTCTGATCGGGCTGTTCAAGCTTGTCAAAGCTCTACTTCTTATTGCTATTGGAATCGGCGCTCTCCGGTTCCTGCACAAAGACCTTTCCAACTCGGTCCTCCATTGGGCGCAAGTGCTGCGCGTTGACACCGACAATCGCTACATCCATGGCTTTCTGGTGAAGATCTTTCGCGTCACACCGAAGCAATTGAAAGAGC
Organism: Bryobacterales bacterium; assembly: GCA_003132905.1. The sequence continues at coordinate 11,290 of PKZC01000400.1, forward strand.
TGAGCGTGGGCACGTTCATTTACGCGGGGCTGTTCTTGACGGAAGGCATGGGCCTGCTGCTGCGGAAACATTGGGCGGAGTATTTCACCATCATCACCACCGGTTTGTTTATCCCGCTCGAGATCTACGAGCTGGTCCGGCATTTCACGGTCGTAAAGCTGGTGGTCACCATCATTAACGTACTGATTGTCTGGTACCTGGTGGTACGCGTGCGGTCGCGCTCAAAAAGATTTTCGCGCTAGTGTCGATTTAGCGGCCGGCCGTTCGACTATATGGCGAAGGAGACATTATGGAGTACCTATTACTGATCTACGGAAACGAAGCTGACATGGTCAAGATGACCGAACCAGAGCGCGCCGCGGTGTACCAGGAGTATGGCCGCTTTACCCAGAGCATTCAGCAATCGGGGAATCATCGCGCGGGTCACGAGCTGCAACCGGTGGCGACGGCCACTACGGTCCGCATGCGGGACAACAAACGGCTGGTGACGGATGGTCCATTCGCCGAGACGCGCGAGCAACTCGGCGGATTCTATCTCGTCAAGGCCAAAGATCTGGATGAAGCGCTGGCAATTGCGGAGCGCATTCCTTCGGCGCGTACGGGCTCGATCGAAGTAAGGCCGCTGGTTCCACCGCATTCCAGCTAGTCCGAAGGCGCACGGGATGAATCTGGAATCGCTCTATCGCGAGGAGTGGCGGCGCGTACTAGCCACCACGGTGCGCCTGACGGGCGATTTCGATTTATCCGAAGAAGCGGTACAGGATGCGTTCGTGGCGGCGTTGGAACGATGGCCGCGCGATGGCACTCCCGCGAACCCGTACGCATGGTTGGTGTCCGCCGCCCGGAACCGTGTCGTGGATCAACTGCGGCGGCGCGCCCGGTTTGAGGAACATTTTGGGCAACAAGGCGGCGAGATCGAACGCCTGGCGCACGTGGAAATGTCCGATATCGATTTGTCGGAGGCAAGCATGGTCGACGATCAATTACGCCTCATTTTCACCTGTTGTCATCCAGCTCTGGCCGTGGACTCGCAAGTGGCTTTGACACTTAGGACGGTGTGTGGCCTGACGACGGAGGAAATCGCTCGCGGTTTTCTGATGCCGCCGGCAACCATGGCGCAGCGCCTGGTCCGCGTGAAGCGCAAAATTCGCGATGCGGGCCTTCCGTTCGCCATGCCGCCCAAAGAAAGATTGGCCGAGCGATTGGACGGCGTGATGCTGGTGGTCTACCTGGTGTTCACGGAAGGCTACGCGGCGACGTCGGGAAAAACCTGGATCAGGCAGCAATTTTGCGACGAGGCGATCCGGCTGGGGCGATTGCTGTGTGAGCTGATTCCGGGGAATCCCGAGCTGCGCGCGTTGCTGGCACTGATGTTGCTGCACGATTCGCGGCGCATGGCGCGTTCGGGACCTGACGAGGAAATCATTACGCTCGAAGAACAGAATCGCGAGCTCTGGGATCGGCGCGAGATCGCCGAGGGTGTGCCGCTCCTGGAAGCTGCGCTGCGGGAAGGCGCGCGCGGAGAATACGCCTTGCAGGCGGCTATCGCGGCACTTCACGCTCGGGCGCAGCGGCCAGAGGATACGGACTGGGCGCAAATCGCGCGACTGTATGACGCTTTGCTGCGGCAGCGGCCATCTCCCGTTGTGGAACTCAATCGCGCGGCCGCGGTTGCAATGGCGGAAGGTCCATCCAAAGGGCTGGCATTGATCGAAGCTTTGGAGGCCAAGGGCGAGTTAGCCGGATATCATTTGCTGCCGGCCGCCCGGGCCGATCTGTTGCGGCGCGAGTGCCGCTGGAACGAGGCGGCCCAAGCTTATCGGCAAGCGCTCGCACTGGTTGCCAATGATCCCGAGCGACGATACCTGACTCAACGATTGGTGGAAGTGGAAGGATCACAATCGGCAAGTGGGAACAGCGTTATCCATTGAAGCCATGCGGCCGGACGATTGGCCCACGGTGCGCTCCATCTATCTAGTGCTACGACCGCTTAAA
>PKZC01000196.1 GCA_003132905.1 Bryobacterales bacterium
ACTACTCTCTAGTCGCGCACCCATAAGCTGCGTGCGCGGTAAGCTACGCGTTAGTACAATGGTGTCGTTAGCGGTTGTCGATTCGATGCAATGCGCGGGGTTGGCCTAGCGGTTGGGCGTCAGCCTTCCAAGCTGATTTACACGGGTTCGATTCCCGTACCCCGCTCCAAACGTTTGCACCCGCCCGAAAGCTGGCGTAGCTCAGTTGGTAGAGCATCTGATTTGTAATCAGAGGGTCGGGGGTTCAAGCCCCTCCGCCAGCTCCATGTTTTTCGCATTTCCGCATCTTGTCTTGCACCGTTGTCTTGCACCAAAAAGCCGAGTCTTTAATTGATCGTTCCTGGCGTCGGTTGCTCCGCCAGCTTGTCGTCCTTGGTCTTGAGATGGACTTCGAGCTTGCCGGCCATCTCCTTGAGGCGCCGCTCCGAAACAATGTGGTACCGATCGAACACGCTCCGCGTCTTATGGCCGCTAATCTCCATGGCTTCTTTTTCGCTGAGGCCCGCTTCGACCATATTGGTGAGTGCGGTGCGCCGAAGGTCGTGAAACAAGGTGCCGGCTACTCCGGCAGCTTCACACGCCGTCGCCCAAGCTTTCTCCCAGTCGTAAACCGGCTTGCCGTCCTGCTGAATGAGGTACGGGCATTCCTTCGAACCAGCTTCAATCGACATGTCCAATTCGGCCCCCATGTCAGCGTAAATCGGTAGGTACCGCGGTTTTTCCGTTCTTGGTCGTCCGGCCGGGCAGGTTAATACGCTTCGACTTCATGTCGATCTTGTCCTTGCGGATGCCGCGAATCTCGCCCTTGCGGGCGCCGCAGTGGTACGCGATAACCAGCGCGATGCGCGCGTAGCCGGGCAGGGCATCCCGGACGGCCCTATACTTCTCGTGCTGGAGCGTACCTTCGCGCGGTTCGGCCTCGGGTAACATCGCGAAGTGGGGCACGCGAAGCACCAAAGGCGGATCCTGCTGTGCCCCGAGGTTCATCGCTCGGCGCACGTAGGCAAGCTCGCGATTTATCGAGCCATTTGCGGGCCGCGGTTTATCTTTGCGCCGCATTGCTTGGTATCGATCAATCAGCACGCTGCCGATGTCCTGGGCCTTCAGTTTGCCCCAGAACCCTCGTAGCCGGCCCTCCACCTTTCGCTCGACATCGTACGTGCTGCGCCGCTCCTGCGTCCGATAGAACTCCAGCATGAGATCGAACAACTGGTTCATTCGAACGCGCTCAGGATGCGCGGTAAACTCGGATTGCCGTGCCGCCTCCGCCATTTTCTGGCGCAGAGTAACCAAGGCCTCATCGTAACTCTCGGTTTCAGCCGAGATCACGATCGGCTTTTTGTGAACGTAATACTTGAGATACCAAGTGCGCGTGTGGCAAGACTTACCATTGCGATCGGTGTACGCCTTGCGAAATACGCTGCCCGTAGCGATCTTCTTACGCATGACTTTTCGCCTTTCTCGCCTTCGCCTGGCGCGCCGCGACTCCTGGTCGCGCTGTTTCGGTGCTCGCTTCTTTGAAAGGGATCAATCCCTTTCGGTTTGTCAGTTCTTGCCATCCAGAACAGTTAGCAATAAGTGTAATCGTTGTCAGCCTGCTTTGTTCCGCTCGATCCAATGATCGAGGTCTCGGATGTCGAGCATCTTTCGGCGACGATGGCGCACCGGAGGCAATTCGCCTGTGGCGATCATGTTGTAGATCTCGCGCTTGCTCAGGCCCAGATATACTGCGCTTTCCTCAACTGAGAGCAAGCGCCGATTAGTGACTTCATTCACGTTGAACGCCTTGCGCACACCGATTTCGACGGCCCGTACTATTAGAGATTCGAAGACATCTGCCGTGCTGCTCATTTGTCTCTGCCTGTTACCTCCGGCATCGTCGCGTTCGACGGCATCAGGAACATGGGTTTTCATCAGTGCTGGTATGTACGGGTCCCCCCCGGGCTTTCGTGTCCCAGGTCGGGGTAGGAACGACTGCGGATAGCTATGATGGATTGCCAGCGGCGGATTAGATGGCGAGTTTACATTACGCTGACTGTTTGATTGTTCAACTCTGGCGCGGTTTCGGCCAAACCTGGGACGAGTACTTCGAGCGCTGTGCGGAGACGGTCCACTTCAGCTGCTTGCAGCAGTGCCAATACCGGATCCGATTCGGCTAAACTTGCAGCACGCTCTTCGGCCTGGCGTATCGCCAATCGGGCAGTGGTGAGCAGAAGCTCCGGGTCTTCGACGGTTGCTACAGAGAACGGCTTCTTTCCCGGCGAACTGAATGCGATTATCAAGCTACCCATAGCAGATAAGATCTCCTACTATATAGCTAAGGCTGTGCGGACACTTTTCTAAATAAGTGCTTTGTTTTGCGGACACTACGAGAAATCGGAGGAGGTGCAGAATCGAACCATCGTATAGCTTCCGGGGCGGGAAGTCTCTGGGTAGGCTTGTCATCATAGGGTAGGGGCAGAGTATAGCCCGCGCCTTCTCGGACGACCCCAGAATAGCTGCCGCTTGAAAGCAGAGGTGGTTTTATTACCCTTTTCTTGGTTGCCGCCGTTATGGCTGTGACCAGAGCAGAACGGTTGCGGCTGACTGCCCGCTGAGAGCGCCTCCACTCTTTCAAATCCTTGCGGCTCATGATTTTCCCGTTCCGACGAAGTATAAGGGCCTTCCGCTGCGCTGGATTCAATCCGGCCTCCTTGCAGACCGCATCGAAATTCTCAATCTCCAGTTGAACGCTCGGATGTTCTACTACTTCGCGCGAATACCTCTCGATTGTCCCTAAGCAGCTCATATGCCCAGTTTCGTCGTACAGCGGATCAATATAGGCTCGTTCATGAATAACTTTCTCAGTGGAATCAAGCCGACCGTCGTTGTCGTAAAGCGAATCGAGTCGCTTCGCTTCCTTCTTCACCCACCGGAGCGGGTCGTCCTGATTCAGCCAATTTTCATGTCCCTTGAAGTCGTCCCCCAATATGGCTCGGGAAAAGGCGGCCAAACCTTGAGACCCATTTAACCCGTCGTTCGGACGCCAGATGGAGTTGGAACAACGACGCAAAGGTTCAGAATGACCAGCATAGACTGTAAGCTGAGCATTCAAGAGCAAGACTTCTGTTAACGCAGCACTTTGTGCCGAAACATTTGCCAACCTGGCCGAATGAAATATAGGAATGCGCTTCTCGATTTGCTCAATACACTTCAGGGCGGATCCAGAGTCTTTCCTAAGGGCACGATCCAACTCGCACCGCCACGAATCGCTGCACTCTCTAAGAAATTGACGCGTATCTTGTAGATGCTGGCACCACGCCATAGCTTTATAAAGCGGCCAATTTTCGCGGCCCTCATTCTTAAGCGGGAGATCACGGCGGGACGCCTTAGCATGATTAAAAGACTCCACGGCTTCGCACAGGCGGCGAACGTCTTCCTCGTAGCTGCCATCGCCAAGCTCCCAAAGAATGTTGATGGTGACCTGCACGCCGTGCGAGAAGTCTTCTATTTCATCACCCCTGAGCTGTCCGGCATTGCAGAGATCGACTACAAACTCGATGGCGTCGATGGCCAACTCAGCGATGTCTTTCCAGCCACCCCGCCCAATTGTGTCGCGAAGTTGCTCTCGCGCCTGCTCATCAATGTGCTGCTGGTTCTGGCCCACTGTTTTCCCTCTGAACAATCCCGCTCCGAACGTCTATCAGTAGCTGGCCCGCGTCGGATGAGTGCCGTATTGCGGCCGAAGCCATAAACATTTTACCCGAAATTGTTCGCTCGGACGATGTCTCTTAAACTGCGCTTGGCGCGGGTGGGACACTTTGATTGAACCTTCGACCAACGGATTATGAGTCCGGCCAAGCCCTGTCTATGGAGTGCAATGGCATGATTTCTCAGCCACCTTGGGCGACCTGCATGTCCACCAGGTACCCTCCAGGCGATGAGGAGCATTCCTGCCAGCTGTCGAAAAGGTGGAATACCCGGCAACTTGGCACACGTTGAGATTACGACAACGGCAGGTAAGTTAGACAGTTTCCTCAGGCGGACCGCGATGATACCGTGGCCGACCAGGGGAACTTTTCCTCATTCTCGCTCTGAGTCAGGGAATCGACGCCATTAGCTCCGAAGGTCTAACACGTAACGCGCGCGCCAGCTCAACGATATTAAGCAATCCTTAGTTGCGCTCACCACGCTCAACGCCGCCTACGTAGTTGCGATGCAACTTGGCAAGTTCTGCTAGGCGCTCCTGTGACAAACCGCGCTCTATCCGCAATTCACGCACGCGCCTGCCAAAGACCACGCGCGGGTCCGAGGTCCGCACCTAGTAATCGTGTAGCCTGAACACTATCAGTTCTACACACTATGAGTGTGATATAACTTTTGAAGCGTAGAGATAAGCGGCGATGACATCGAAAGGCCTTCCATGTCTATGACCACGCGGCACAGGCTCGTGATCTGGGGATGGATTTCAATAGTAGTCGCTGCTGGCATTTATCCGCCTTGGGCGCGGCGAGGTTCCCCCGCTGGATATCACCTACTTTTCGCACCCCCAAACCAATCGCTCCATGTAGATCAGCCCAGGCTCGTGGTCGAGTGGATCATGGCTACCGTAGTCGCTGCCGGATTGTACTTCGTTTGGCCAGCGCGGGGCAGCAGCAGATGAGCGAAAACTTGGGCGATAAGACCTTGGGCGCTGCGGAGCAAAGTGCTGCGCCCGAGATCGTCACGGGCATGAAATTCTCCATTTCAACTGGCAACGGAATCGTTACTAATCTTCTACCTGGCGAACGCGTGTGCTTTGAAATCGAAACACGGAGTGGGCCGCGCGACGGCACATTGCCCCTCGCTCTCTTCCAGAGGATGGTCGCAGGCGAAAGTGCCTCCTGCCAAAATGAGCCCCCGCCAGGTTCGGAAGCTGCTGGGCAGCAGATCGATCTCGACGAATTCGACCCCGAAGAGTTAGCCGATCAACAGCGATTGGAATCTCTATATAGGAGCCTACCAGAGGGCGACCGCATCTACGTGGTCGAGAGGGGGGACCGTGAGCGGGGCTTAGAATCACCACGCAAGCGGTTGGACTATAAGGGTGAAACTGCGGCCCGTCAGCGCCGACGGAGAATGTGGACCATTTTTGCGTTGATTCCTGCAATGTTGTTTTCTTGGTGGATCAGCGGCTTGCTGGAGCGTGACCGGGAGCGAAATAACGATTCCCACGTGCCCGACATTCTGAGGGATCACTCAAAGAACAATCCGATCCTCAAATCGGCGATCGATGAAGCGGACGAGGAATATCGGAAACTTATCGAAAGCCAAAGCCCAGAGAGCGACGAACGTTATTGATTCTCAGAAGACTGTGACCATTGAAGAATGGTGCTCCATAACCAGCTTGCGCCGGAACGTCGCGACTGGAGTGGCATTGTGATTGGCAGTTCGCCGCTCGGGTCGGGTGTCCTATTCGAAGAACGCGCTTGCGCCGAAATAGATTAAGAAGGAATCTCACTTAGCGTCCAACACTCGCGCCATCGCCAATGCCACCTCGTCCCAGCGCTTCGTTTCAGTCCCTAGCTGCCGCCGTCCAGATCTTGTAAGGTCATAATACTTTGCCCGGCGATTTGTCTCCGAGTCGCCCCATTCAGATGCGAGCCAGCCCTGTTCCTCCATGCGATGAAGAGCGGGAAACAGCGATCCAGGTTTCACCTGAAATGTCCCGCTGGTCAATTGTTCGATACGTCGCGCGACGCCTAGTACATCGTACAGATAG
>PKZC01000051.1:0-932 GCA_003132905.1 Bryobacterales bacterium
TATCGAGCAGCCAGGCGTTCAGCTCGTCGTAGCTCTTGAACCGCAGCCGCGGCGTGAAGAAGCGCTCGCGGACGAGCCCGACCTGGTTCTCGACCTGACCCTTCTCCCAGCCGGATGCCGGCGTGCAGGCGACCGGGTTAACGAGGTAATGACTGCACATCTGCAGGAATCGACGATTGTAGAGACGCTCCTTGCCGACGAGGATGGTCGTTACCGCCGTCTTCATGTTGTCGTAGATGCCACGCTGGCATGTGCCCTTGAACAGGGCGAATGCCCGGTCGTGGGCGTCGAACACCATCTCCTGCGTCTCGCGCGGATAGGCGCGCACGAACAGCATGCGGCTATGGCAGAGCCGGACGTGCGCCACCTTCACGGTTACCGTCGCGCCGTTTAGCAGGACGACTTCGTGGCTCCAGTCGAACTGGTAGGCTTCACCCGGCGCAAAGCTCAGCGGCACATACGCCGCGGCCGTTGTAGCGCCTCGCTCCTTGCTCCACCGTCTGGCGTAGCGACGTACGGCATCGTAGCCGCCGCCATAACCGCAGCCGCGTAGTTCCTCGAATAGGCGGATCAGCGTCAGGCGCTCTCGCGAGGCCTTACCTTCATTCACCAACAGCAACTGATCGAGCTTGTCGCTCCAAGGCCCGATCTTCGGAAGCGGCTGCGCCTCTCGTTCGTAGCGGAACTCAGTCGCCTCCGAGCGAATGACCTTCCGTACGACCTTCCGGGAGACGCCGAGATCACGGCATATCGCCTTGATCGGCTGACCATGGGCGAAGTAGGCGCGACGGATCTTTGCAATCGTCTCCACGAACAGCATTCCAATCTCGGCTCCCATGAAAAATGGGAGCCAGTGTGGACCCTCAGTGCCGGGGTCCCGATTGGATGCCGATCACCCCGAAAACGGGGTCCTTATTCCATGCCGAAACACA
>PKZC01000051.1:970-23437 GCA_003132905.1 Bryobacterales bacterium
AGGCGGGTAAAGCGCCGCATGCTCATCCGCATATTGAGGTTTTGACGCTCAACGATGCTGGTTGAGATATGCGCGTGATCCGGTGAGCCGACCATCACAGTGCGCGCCACACCTGTCACGTGCGGCGGAGCATAGCGACCCGGCCCGATGGGCTCGGCATCGTAAAATTTAACTATCTGCCCGTAGTCGATATCCGCGCCAAAGACGCGATCTACTGCGTCGGCGTAGGCAATCATGCCGTCGGATGAAAGCTGCACCCGGTTCGCAAGCCGCTCGGAAATATCGGTCATAAAGGCGATAGCGTTTTGACGATGCCGCTTGCCGACCAAATAGGCCGGAACAAGCTTGGTATCCGGGTCAATCGCCACAAACGTCCATTGCTCGCCAAGGCGCACCTTGTCGTCGCCACGCTTAAGGTGCGTTTGCTTTTTTCCGACAAACGACCAGATTTCGTCAACCTGTAGCCGCTGGCAAGACAGGTCCCGCATTTGGTCATTGGCGAGTGCGGCGCAGCCGGTCCCAACCTCGACCATCAACCGCATGATGGTGTCGCGGTGGGTATTGGTCATGCGCTCGGTTGAGCGGATGGAATTGCCCTCGACCAAGGCTCCGATGATTTGGGTCCGGCGAGCGAGTGAGGTGCGGTTCATGGCAACATTCCTTGACTAGAATTGTATATGAGCATATATACATTCGCAGGCTTGTCAATGGGCTCATATACATGAATTTTAAAGACGCCATCGATGCCGTTTGCGCCCCGCTAGGCCATGAAGATGTGGCAAAAATGTTGGGCGTTTCCGTCCAGACCGTGCGACAGGCGCGGTTATCTCCGAACGCGAAAGCGTTCCGACAAGCGCCGCCGGGGTGGGAAAAGGCGGCTCTAAAGCTGGCGGAAACCAGGGCAAACCATTTCCAACGCCTAGTCGAACGGCTTAAAAAGGCGAATACGGGGCACTAATTTATGTCTAAAACCGATATATAATCAAAGGCTTATGTTAGTTTGACAAATAGTGATAGAGGTGTTTGACTATTAGTCAAATGCTTGCCATATCCGAATCCGACATCAAAGCCAGAATTGCACGGGATAACCCGTGGTGGACGGCCCCGGTCCAAGGCCTTCCTGAAGCAATTTATCTAAGGCGAGTGTATTTTTCTGCATTCAAAACGCTCGCTTTGAATTTTGATGTCAAACGCGCGACGATATTATTAGGTCCACGCCGTGTCGGAAAAACAGTTATAATAAAGCAACTAATCCATGAAGCGATTGCCGGAGGTCTAAATCCAAATGCGATTTTGTATGCTGGTATAGATGCCCCAATCTATTCTGGTATGCCGCTTGAAAAATTTATTTCATTCATGCCACCGCTCGATAATGGACAGCGGTTAGTTATTTTCGACGAAATTCAATATTTGAGAGATTGGGAAGTTCACTTGAAAGATTTGGTGGACACCTACCCCAACATTAAATTTGTTGCGACCGGGTCGGCGGCAGCAGCCTTGCGTCTGAAGAGCCAAGAATCTGGAGCAGGACGTTTCTCAGAGTTCATGCTGCCCCCACTTACATTTTATGAGTTTCTACTTTTCACAGGAAAAGACCAACATCTAATTACGAAAGGGAAAACCACCCCATATGAAACCACGGATATTGTCGCACTCAATGATGAGTTCATCAATTACCTTAATTTTGGAGGTTATCCTGAAGCAGTGTTGAGTGAAACGATACGGCAAAATTCAGAACAGTTCATAAGAAACGACATTATAGATAAAGTCCTACTCAAGGATCTCCCGAGTCTTTATGGAATAAATGAAATCCAACAGTTGAATAAGCTATTTTCATTTTTGGCATACAACTCCGGCAATGAAGCCAGCCTTGAAAATATTACACAAGAATCTGGCCTAGCTAAGCCAACTATCAAACGGTACATCGAATATCTCGAAAGCGCATTCCTAATAATAAAACTTACAACGGTGGACGACAATTGCCGGACGATGAAAAGGGAACGTAACTTCAAAATATATCTCAACAATCCTTCCATGCGCGCAGCATTATTTGCTCCTATAAAGTCGGATGATAGCGAAAAGATTGGGCATTTAGCGGAGTCTGCCATTTTTTCCCAATGGCAGCACTCTGTGAATTTTCGGCAACTTAGGTACTCGCGATGGCGTAATGAGGGTGAAGTAGATATTGTTTATCTTGCTCTAAAGGATCAGCGACCGACTTGGATTGGTGAAATAAAATGGTCTGACCGGATAGAGAACAACTTTGGCAGAGAAACCGATTCGATTCGCACTTTGTTACAAAATCATAAAAGCATTCACTCTGTAATTTTTACGACAAAGACATACTCAAAAACGGTTCAATTTGAGAACCGAACAATGAATATTATTCCCAGTGCATTATACTGTTACACTATAGGAAGAAACATAACCTCCAGTTTGGAAAAGGCTGCGCAGCCTGAGACTGCACCCGACGAAAAATAGCTTTCGATGAATCGTGTAGATACGAATCAACTAAAGCAGGCCGTCGAATCTCAGCACGGCTGCACGGCTACGCTTGCCCAATCGGTGCCGGTCAAAGAGACATTTGGCGGCAAGACGGTCTGGGAGGGCATCGTGCATGTGTTCAAAATTCATGGCCACCCTCAGGCCACCCAAGCCTATGCCTGGTCGTCCCCGATAGAGGGGAGCGATAAGCGGCGGTTCTTTGCGGTGCTGCATGTGCCACCGATTACGTCGCCGGTGGATGCGGTAAGGGCGGCTATCGTGGCGGAACATAAGGCGCGATGAATACGATCTTTCGGATTCTGTACGGGTTTGCGGCCATAGGCTTTGCCGGAGCAGCAATAAGCAGCCTATCTTCGCTTAAAACAGCGCAAAAGCCATGGGTGGCAATTGTCTATGGCCTCGGAGCGGCTTGGCTCTCACTAGAATGTGCTGCTTATACCCTACACATCGTCGGACCTCTTGCCCGTATTATCGCGCGTTGATCAAATTAGGACACTACCCGGCTCCGCCATTCCTTGATAATTTTCATTTTATGTTTTCCCTCCGTTTCCGAATGGCCTTACCTTGCACGAAGCAGACGTTAGTCGGTGTCAGGCTGTCCAATTTTCATGGTAACGATGGTTGTTGTAGTAATCGACGAACTCGCCGATGCGCTGCTCGATCTGACTTGACAGGTAGTAGCTCTTGAGCAAAACGCGGTGCTTAATCAAGCTCTTGCGCGCAAGCTGGTTGCGGACGAATTCGAGACCGAGGACAATGCACGCTCATAAGGAATGGCCGCATGATCCCGATGACTTTCAACGACCCGCGCCTGGCGACGCTCAACGGCTTCAAAGTCGAATTGAACGCCGAAAAGCAGCGCGCGGATATCATTCTCGACCGTCCGCCGCTCAATGTCATCGAGATGGCACAACGCGACCAGTTGCGGCTTGTATTCGAGGCGCTCGACCAGGACGAGCGTGTGCGCGTGATTGTGCTGCGCGCCATTGGCGAACATTTCTCCAGCGGCGGCAATATCAAGGGCTTCATGGAGGCGACGCCCGAGCACGTGTCGAAGCTTGCCTGGAATATCGCGGCCCCAGCGCGCTGCTCGAAGCCGGTGATCGTCGCCAATCGCGGCTACTGCTTCGGCGTCGGTTTTGAGGTCTCGCTCGCCTGCGATTTCCGGATTGTTTCGGAAACCTGCTTCTACGCGTTGCCGGAGCAAAAGCTTGGCCAAATTCCAGGTTCTGGTGGCTCCGCGCGCCTGCAAAAAATCGTCGGTATCACGCGCACTAAGGATATCGTCATGCGCTCGAAGCGCATTCCCGGGAAGCAAGCCCTCGATTGGGGGATCGCAACCGAATGCGTGCCCGATGCGAAACTTGAAGCAGCGGCCGACGCCCTGGTCGACGAACTATTGACATTCTCGCCGCTCGCACAGCGCACAGCGAAGAAGCTGCTCAATGACACGGAGGATTCGACGCTGTCGATCTCGATCGAATTGGAGGGGCATTGCTACAGCCGGCTGCGGCAATCCGATGATTTCCGCGAAGGCGTGGAAGCCTTCCACGGCAAGCGAGCGGCGCATTTCAATGGAAGCTGACGCAAGGGTGGCCGCTGATGACAAACTCAATGAGACAATGGCATGACACGCTATAGAACGATGATCATTGCGACGCCGCTGCCGGCGACCGCATTGAGCGGTGCCGATGCCGATCGGAATTTTCCTCGGCAGAATAATTCGGCCTACGATTGACCAGCCAATTCAGCTCGTGAAGTAAATTGCAACATGCAGATTTCGATTGATGCGATGACGTTAGAAGGCAAATGGTTTGGGCCAAAGCCGTCAGTGGCGCCCACAATCGTGATGTTGCATGAAGGATTAGGGTCCGTCAGCACTTGGCGCGATTTCCCGCAGCAGCTGACGGAAGCGACGGGCGCTGGCGTGTTCGCCTATTCGAGACCAGGGCACGGCCATTCCTCTTCGATTAAATTACCCCGACCTCCTGATGCCATGCACCGTGAAGCGCAGGAGGTGCTGCCACGGATTCTCGAAGAGATCGGATTCAAACGAGGACTCCTCCTCGGCCATAGCGACGGCGCATCGATAGCCGCAATATGTGCCGGCAAAGTGCAGGATTCCCGCATAAGCGGGCTGGTTCTCATAGAGCCGCATTTCAATGTGGAAGAGAAAAATCTCGATGCGATAAGGCAGATGATCGTAAATTATGCAACGACCGATTTGCGCGCACGACTAGTTCGCCATCATTCCAATGTTGACACCATGTTTGCAGCCTGGAGCGGCATGTGGCTCGACCCACGCTTCAAATCTTTTGATCTTAGACGTGAGCTTTCACAGATTGTTGCTCCCATGTTGATCGTCAAGAGCGAAGACGATCCATACAGCACGATGGCTCAAGTCCACGTGGCGGAAGCTGAATGTCGTTGCCGGCTCGAAATTGCCGTTATTCCCGGCGTTGGGCACGCGCCGCATAAAGACAATTCGAAGCAAACGCTCAAAGCCATCGCCGACTTTGCCAGCAATGTTCTCTGAGGTCACGATGAAGCATAACCAACTCGCGAATGAGGACGCAGGCGTGGAGCGATCACCGCTCTTATTATCCTGGCCTTTCTATCTGGTTACCCGACACAAACATGGAACCGCAACATGCCAATGGATGACCTCAGCGAACAACAGCGCATGCTTCGTGACTCGGTCCGGAAGTTCGCGAGCCAAGAGTTGGCTCCCAATGCCGCAAAATGGGACCGCGACTGCAACCTTCCTGATGCGGTCGTTGGCAAACTCGGTGCGATGGGACTGCTTGGCATGATGGTCGCGCCGGAGTACGGCGGCACATTTTCTGACTATGTTTCGTTTGGACTTGCGGTGGAGGAGATCGCCGCCTGCTGTGGCGGAACTTCGGTTCTGGTTCAAGTGCACAACGCTGTCGGCTGCGCTCCGATCGCCAATTACGGAACAGAGGCGCAGAAGCGCGCTTTTCTTCCCGACCTCGCCTCCGGTCGCAAGATCGGCGCATTCTGTCTTACCGAAGCGCAGGCCGGCTCAGAGGCGCACAACTTGCGCACTCGCGCCGAGCTCAAAGCCGGCAAATGGGTTTTGAACGGTGAAAAGCTGTTCATCTGCAATGGCTGGCGTGCCGGCGTCGCGGTGGTGTTCGCGATCACCGACCCGAGCAGCGGCAAGAAGGGCATCTCGGCATTCATCGTGCCTACCGATGTGCCTGGCGTCGTGAAGCATCCGCCGGAACACAAGCTCGGCATGCGCGCCTCGGACACTTGCGCAATAACCTTCGACAACTGCGCCATCCCGGCTGAAAATCTCCTTGGCGAGCCCGGCCAGGGGCTTTCGATCGCGCTCGGCAACCTCGGAGCCAGCCGCACGGCTATTGCCGCCCAGGCAACCGGCATTGCACGCGCGGCGCTTCATGCGGCGGTGAAGTATGCCAAGGAGCGCGTGCAGTTCGGCAAGCCAATCATCGAGCACCAAAGCGTAGCGAATCTGCTCGCGGACATGCAGGTCAAGTTAAACGCGGCTCGGCTTTTGTGGCAGCACGCCGCACGTTGCCGCGATGCCGGCGACCCTGCAGTGGCGGAGGCCTCGCAAGCGAAGCTCTTCGCCAGCGAAGTGGCTGAATGGATATGCTCGAAGGCGATCCAGGTTCACGGCGGTTACGGCTACATGGCGGATTTTCCGGTGGAACGCATGTACCGGGACGCTCGCCTCACTCAGATCTATGAAGGCACCAGTGAGATACAGCGCATGGTCATCGCGCGTTACCTATGAACGATGCAATGCGCTGGATAATTCTGCCGCCATGTTGCTTTGGTCGCGATCTGCGCTTGAGGCAGAGATTTGGACGTTGCGGCAGCAACTCCGTTCGAGATTCCGCCAAAGGCGTAGCTGACTCAAACCTTTGACAAAGGTCACCCGGATTTGGACATCGATGGCAGGCGCCGCTCGCTAAAAACATATTGTATTTTTGCAATATCTAGTAAGCTCTCGACGGATCGGAACGATACGCGGCCCAATAAGAGCCGCTCTCTCACGCGCTCAACAATAAGTCAGGGAGGAATAACCAATGCCGAATGGCACACATCATCGAGTCCTTATCGTCGGCGGCGGCACCGCCGGCATCACAGTGGCGGCGATTCTGCAGCGCCGCGGCCGCGGCCTGGATATCGCAGTCGTCGAGCCGCAGAAGGAACATTACTACCAACCGGCACTCACATTGGTCGGGGCGGGCGTTTATCCGCTGGCGAAAACCCATCGTCCGGAGGCGAGTGTGATGCCGTCCGGCGTCACATGGATCCGCGGCGCAGCGAAGACATTCGAACCGGAACGGAACACGGTGCGCCTGCTCAACGGCGATGCGTTCACGTATGATTATCTGGTTGTCTGCACCGGCGTGAAACTCGATTGGAACAAGATCGCAGGCTTGAGCGATACGCTCGGACGCAACGGCGTGTGCAGCAACTATTCCCCCACCACGGCAAACTCCACCTGGGACTGCGTGCAGGGCCTCAAAGCCGGCGACAAGGTGGTGTGCACGCAGCCGCCGATGCCGTTCAAATGTCCGGGTGCGCCGCAAAAGATCATCTATCTGATCGCCGATCGCCTACGCCGCCGCGGCATCCTGAAGGACTGCAAGCTCGACTTCTTCACCCACGCGCCAGCGATCTTCGGCGTGCCCTATTTCGCGCGCGCGTTGGTCAAGGTCGCCGCCCGCTACGGCATCGGCGTGCACTATCAGCAGAACCTGGTGACGGTGGACGGAACTGCGAAGACCGCGACCTTCGAATTCGTCGGCGACACCGGCAAAGGCGAAAAGGAGACCGTGCCGTTCGACCTGTTGCATGTCTCTCCGCCGCAGAGCCCGCACGACGAGATCAAATCGAGTCCGCTCGCCAATGCCGCCGGCTGGGTCGAGGTCAACCAGGCCACCATGCAGCACGTGCGCTATCCGAATGTCTATTCGCTGGGCGACGTGTGCTCGACGCCAAATTCGAAAACCGCCGCGGCGGTCCGCAAACAGTCGCCGGTCGTGGCTAAAGCGATTCTTTCAAGCATTGCCGGCAAGTTCATTCCCGGCGCCTATGACGGTTACGCCTCGTGCCCGCTGACAACGGCGATCGGCAAGACCATCCTGGCGGAATTCTGCTACGGCGGTAAAGTCACACCGACCTTGCCGCTCAATCCGTCGAAGGAGCGTTGGGTGGGCTGGTGGATCAAGCTGACCGGCCTGCCGCTTATGTATTGGCACTACATGCTGAAGGGATATGTCTGGTTCCCCAAGCACAATACCGATTTCAAGGAAGAGGTGCCCTGACGTCGTTCGACGAATGCGGACTCCTCTTGCCCTTCGGCGAATTGCCCTTGTCACTTCTGAATCCGGATTTGATTTACGACAGGCACAAGGAGAGCAGCGAAGCGAGAGCGGAAAGAATTGTGATCATGCCCACAATGGTATGGCGGTGGCGCGAAAATCTTCAGCTTTTCGCGGTCTTTTGGAGTTTTGAGTAACCACAGCGCGGACGCAAGTCCGTCAGGGATCGCGATTCAAGTGGAGCATGATCCCCGGTCGAATTTCCAATATTGGGCGATGGTTTGCGATGGGTGCGGTCCGAATCCTAGGCATACAAGGCACGCGGCACGGTTGCGCCTAGTTCCAAACAGCGGAAAGGTTGGCAATTCGGCGCTATTTTCTCGCGATGCCTGCGCGCTCGACGATCTCCTTCCACATTGGCAATTCGCGGACCATGAGCGCATGCAGCTCATCGGGCCCTTCATATTTCACTTTGAAGCCAGCCTTGAGCATTTTGGCCTGTAGGTCGGGTTTCTGCAGGATGGCGACCGTCGCCTCATTAAGGCGGTTGATGATCGGCGCCGGTGCACCGGTCGGCGCAAGAAACATTTGCGTGGTTTCGACAACCGCATTGGGAATGCCGGCTTCCGCCATCGTCGGAACGTCAGGCATGTCCGGCCAATGCTCGCTGCCGGTCTGGACCAAAGCCTTCAGCGTGCCGGCCCGGATGAAGCCGATCAAATTGGCAATCGGGATCGAGGCGATGTCGGTCGTACCTGCGAGGGCAGCCTCGAGTGCCGGCACTGCACCCGAATACGGAACATTCGTCATTTCGATATTGGTGCGCAGCTTCAACAGCTCGACCGCAAGATCCGAGAAGCTGCCGATGCCGGCCGTGGCATAGGTGAGTTTGCCCGGGTTCGCTTTAGCCTTTGCTATCAGATCCGCAATGCTGGTAATGCCTGAGGCCGGCCGCGTGATAATGGCATTGGGCGAAGCCCCGAGATAAGCAATCGGCGCGAAATCCTTGAGCGGGTCGTAAGCGACTTTGCCGACGTTCGGATTGGTCAGAATCACGCCAGTGACGACCAGCAGGGTGTAACCGTCGGGCTCGGCACGCGCGGCGCTTGCGATCCCAATATTGCCGATTGCACCGGGGCGGTTCTGGATAATAACATTCTGCCCAAGTTTCGGCGCCAGCTCGGCCGCCAACAGCCGGCCGAGCAGATCGGTGGGGCCGCCGGCCGGAAATGGGACGATGATGGTGACTGTGCGCTCGGGCCAGGCGGCGCGCGCTTCACCGACCGCCAGTACCGCAAGCATAAACACAACCAACCGAATTGCGTGAAAAGCGAAGCGAGTGATTTTTTGATATTTTCTATTCATCTGTGCAACTCCACCTTATGCGCTCAAGGCTCACATCGGCTGAGCCTTCACTAAACGACGCTATTTAGGCGTCGCAAAATAGTAGGCTCCTTTCCAGGCTCCAAGCGGTTTCACTGAAGATAATATCCGCTCGTAGCGCCGATCTCGCCCCGACAGAAAGGGTGACTTCAGCCGCTACAAAACGAACTCCGGTATGAGACCTTGCGGAGCCTTCCCGTGGAAGACCCGTGAAATATTGGCCAGCACCGCCTCAGCTTCGTCGATCATGAAATTTGGGTCACCCCCGCTGATATGCGGGGTCCACAGAACGTTATCGAGTTCAAGCAGAGGCGTATCCGAAGGGACCGGCTCGTACCGATAGACGTCCAATGCGGCGCCGCCCAAATGCCCGGCCTTGAGGCTTTCGTACAGAGCCACTTCGTCGAGAATACCGCCGCGCGCGGTATTGATCAGATAGGCACCGCGTTTCATCTTGGCAAAGAAATCGCGCCCCGCCAATTTCTCCGTCTCTTTGCCGTATGGCACATGCAGCGACACAAAATCGGATTGCGCCAGCAATTCATCAAACGGCGCATAGGAAACGTCGCCAAAATTTCTTTCTTCTTCCGGGCTAAGTCGCGTTCGTTTGAAATAGAGAACTCGCATCCCCATGCTGCACATCCGCCGAGCGACAAAACCGGAATTCTCGCCGAGCCCGATGAACCCGATGGTGCTGCGCGAAAGAATTTTGAAATTGCGGATCCCCGCCCAGTTAAACTTGTTCCGGGAAGGATCCTTGGCGAACACGGGAGGCGCCGCCGGATCCCGGCGGCCGACAACCGAGCGATGGGCCTGAAGCAGATTGCGGGCAAGTGCGAGTATAAGCGCCGTAATATGGTCGGCGCTCGATTGACTGCTCAAGCGAGCCAAGTTGGCAACGGGAATGTTCAGCTTGCGCGCTGTTGCAACATCGATATTGCCGTAGGAACGGCCGAATTGCTGAATGAGCCGTGTTTTGGTCCCGCAGGCCTCGACCTGTTTTTTGCCGAGGGTTGAGGCTTCCACAACGACAAAATCGGAAGACGGCAATGTCCGATCGAGTATCTCCTCGCTCTGACAGACGGTCGTCTCGATTTCCGGCGGCAATTCGAGCCGGTCGGCCATCGTGGTCAGCTCTTTGAGTGGCGCAGGGAACTCGTCGCCAAAGAAGTAACGTAATGTCTTTTCGCCTTCGGGCGTCAATTTGCGCCGCAAACCCATTTCCATCAGGCGAAACAGGGCGTCTTCTTCGGCGAAAACCACGTGGATTTGTTTCTGGCTCACAGCGTCATCCCGTGTTTTGCGATTTCTTACCGATGTCAATCTCACTCTATCATTTCATCCGGCCGGCGCGCCGCGCGGCGAGCGCAGCCTCAGTCCATTCCGCGCTGCCTAGCGCCGCGCTGCGGCCCGCCAAGCGGCCCGATACGAAAGCCCAGCCGAGATGATGCCCGTGGCCTTCGAGCAATACCCCACCCTGCCCGGCAGAGCCTGCCGCAAAAAGCCCGTGGATCGGCTGGCCACCTCGGTCGACGACCTGAAATTTTCTGTTGATGCGGGCGCCGCCGTCGGTAAAGACGATCCAACTTTTGGCCGGACCAAGCGCGCAATAAGGCACGCGGTCAATCGGCGCCAATCCTGCCGGAAGATTGCTGTTGTACTCGTCGACCGTCTTTTCCAGCGCACCGGCCGGCATCGCAAGCTTCTTTGCGAGTTCCGCGAGCGTCTCAGCTTCGAAGAAGACGTCCTTGCGATTGCGCCGATAATCCGCGAGGTAGGCATAGGCCACCCCAGGCGCTGTGGAGATGAAATTCGGCCACGCGCTGAACTCGGCCGCGATCTTTTGATCCATCAGGACGTAGGCGATGCGTTCGGGCTGGCGCGGAATTGCGAGTTCGGGGCAATTACGTTCGTCGACGAACCGCTTTCCTTCCTTGTTGACCAGAATCGCGCCCTTTTTAAAAAGATTGAGCGACGGCGCCAGATTGGTCGTAATGAACATCATCAGAAACGGCCGTAACAGCCAGGACGGCAGATAATTCATCGCCCAGCGCATAGCGAGCGCAATCGGTTTGATCGGCGGAATGAGGTCGATAAATTTCTTGCTGGGCGGCGCGACGAAGCGAATCTCCGGTCCCAGCATGATCTCGCCGTTCACAATGTCGCCGCCCGCCTCCTGCGCCATGCGCTGGCCGTCGCCGGTGCTGGTCGGATTTATGCCTTCGACGTCGGCAAGATCAGCAGACATGAACTCAGCCTTGATCTCCTTGGCCGAACTGTAGTCGCCGGTGGCGAGGATGACGCCGAACTTCGCGCCGATGCGATGGGCGGTGTTACCGTCGGAGGCAACCTCGACGCCAGTGATCGTCGCATCGTCGCGCGTCAGCTTCACCACTCGCACGCCAACGCGTATGTCGACGCCGAACCGCCGTGCACGCTTCTCCAGGTGATAAAGATACGAGCGCGCGTGCGGCAGGACATTATGCATGCGCGGCAGGCGGTGCGGTGGTTCGGGCATGGCGCCGAAGAACACGACCCCCATATCCATCAGCCACTGCACCATGTCCGGTGAATGCTCGACCAGCAACCGCCGCAACTCGAGATTATCCTTTTCGGCAAAGCCGCGATTGTCGGCAAACAACGCCATGTCCTCGAAGTGAGCCTGCGGAAAATCGTGAATCCCCTTGTCCCACTGCAGAGGCGTACAAGTCGAGGTCACCGAGCCGACCGAACGAATGGTGGTGCCACCAAGCGCGGGATTCTTTTCAAGCAACACCACTTTTCGTCCAAAGCGCGCCGCTTCAACCGCCGCGGCAAGGCCGCTCCCGCCGCCGCCGACAACAACGACATCAAAAGTTTCGTCGCTCTGACTGCTCATTAGCGCCGTCCCCGGTTTATTCTTACGGCGCCGTCATTCCGCTGTCGACGGCCAACATAACTGGGCAATACGAAGGCTCGTCCCATGCGAGGAACAAGAAGGCGTTGGTGAAGTCCTAGGCTGCTCCATCTGGTTCATCACACGAAGCACATCCAGCTCGCGCCTTAGTTCGGACAGCCGGTCGCCCTTGCGAAAGATTTTCTTGAAATACGGCGCCTTTCGCCCAATGCGGTCAACATTTGTCCTGTTGCCGATATGGGCTTGACTGCGAGCCAGATTCCGAGGGCCTTAGCATCTCCCCATAAGCGGCCATTACCCGCTCTGGCCCCTAAATCTGAGTTGATCAAGGCAAGTTAGAAAACGGCTGGATAAATGTTCGGAGGCCTTCGCCAGTGTTCATCATCGCGATCGATCTGCATTTCCTTCGCAATACACTCGTTGCCCGTGGAGAGAATGCATCGTTCATTCCGGCCGCAATCGCCGCCAATAAAGTGAGACAACCGTAGCGACATCGCGATTCTGTCCGCCAACTTGAAGAATACCTTCCAGATTTTGTCGAATGCGCGCATCCGTTTGATCCTTTCCTCAGCGTCGAATTGCCCCGCGCCTGTAACGCAAGCATTTTCTCGCTTGAATGCGGAGCCTATCCCGTCTTTTTCAGACTGACCTCGCCCAGATCCTGGTCACCGTCCGTCGTCACAACGACACGGAAGCCTTCGTAGCCTTCCTTCTTGATCTCGACGCTGTACTTTCGGTCCTTGTCCAGCTCCCTAATCCAGAAGTCGCCAAACTCATCCGACTGCACCATGACGGCGCGATCGTCAAAAAGATCGATCGATGTGATTGCGGCACCTGAAATCACCTCGTCGGTGCCGGCGTCGATGACAATGCCGGCGATCCACGGCTTGGGCAAACCCCTCCAGTAAACCCGCGGCTCGGCCTGATATTCCGGGTGATAGGTTTCGAGCCGCTTTGCCTGTCCTTCTTGGCTGAAGACGCTATCTGTCTCGTCGGCGAAGACGATGGCATCATGGGGACACACTTCGGCGCAGCGGGGCAGCAATCCTTCGTCGACGCGGTGCGCGCAGCCCGTGCATTTCTGCGCAATGCCGAGGTCGTCGTTCAGATAGATGACGTCATAGGGACAGGCCTTCTGACAGAGCCCGCAACCGTTACAGGTTTCCGGATCAATCCAGACCAGACCATCGTCGCGCCGCTTGATGGCGCCCTCGGGACACACCTTGATGCAAGGAGCGTTCTCGCAATGCTGACAGAGCAGCGGCAGGTACGACATCTTGACCCTGGGCGTCTTGCCCCGCTCGACCGGGATCACGTCGATCCAGAAATGGCCGGTGTCGGGCTGCGTTGCCGTCCACGGCGCATAGCTGTTGCCGACATGCTCGTCCTTGCAGGCGATGATGCACAGGCTGCAACCGCTGCACTTGTCGACATCAATGAGAAATGACTTCTTACCCATTTGTGCAATCAACCTTTGCCGATCAACCCTGCAGCGCCGATCCGCGGTCGATACCTACGCCGGCCACGATGTCTGCGGTGTCGATTTTCTCCACTTGCGCTAAGAATCCGCTGATGTTCATTTCCGGGATACTGATCTCCTTCCCGGCGCCATATTTTTCCGTCGGCGACGGGGAGATTAGGTTTATGCACCCGCCTCTATCGACCAGCTTGTTCCGCAGCTTCGCCGTGTCGATGTTGGCGCCATGTTCGATGGACAAGGCGCCCGGAATAATCCGTTCCGTCAGCACGGCGCCGCACAGCACGCTGCCGCGGTCGTTGTGGACCATGATGATGTCGCCGGCGGCAATGCCCCTCGGCGCAGCGTCGCTCGGATGAATCCAACATGGCTCGTACATGTAACCGTCCGGCCCGCGGACCTTGGAAAGCTCGCGGATCCAGTCGATATCGTCGCCCTGAACATGGAACCTAAATCGCGGATGGTTCGACATCACCGCCAGGGGATACTCCTGCGACCTGGCGGAGCCGTGCTGCTCGGAATGCGAAACCCACCTCGCCAGCGGCGGCCGTTCCTTATTGTCAGGATCTAGCGCCGCGATGCGCCCCGATACGAATTCGATCTTGCCCGACGGCGTCTCCAGCCCTTTCGCTGCGGCCCAGTACCAATGAAGACCGCCCTCATTCGGGCCGTAGCCGTGCTCCTTCTTGATGTCCACCCATTCGTCCCAGGTCGGGCAGTCATAGACGACGTATTGCTTTTTCTTGAACTCGTCCCAGCTCAGCCCGAGCTTGGTCTTGGCCAGCGTGCGCTCATAGGTCTTCTTGAGCCATTCGCCGGCGGCCGGGAATGCATCGTCCAAACCCAGCCGCTGTCCGATCATGCGGTGAATCTCGTAGTCGCTCTTGGAATCGCCTACCGGCTCGATCGCCTGCGCCTGATAAAACAGGGCGAGGATATCGCTCCGCTGCACCGCGAGCAGATCCTCATGCTCATAGTTCGTTTGCGCCGGCAGGATCAGGTCGGAGAACGGGATGTCGTTCTCAAACCACGGATGCACGCCAACGACGAAATCGATGCGCGGCGCGCGGAGCGCCTCCAGCCATTGGTAGCCGTTGCCCCAACTGCCCGGCTGACTGCCGTTCTCGTTCCACACCATCCGGATGCCGGGGTGGTCCTTGTTGGGAGGAAAGTGATAACGCTTGAACTGGTCCTCGGTCTTCGCCAAAGCGGCGGACGTGCTTCGCCACTCGATCGAAGGACACAGAATCGCTTCCGTCGCAAGCGTGCGCGGGATGAACACTGGCGACTTCGGCCCGTGCCCGATCGCATACTCGATCATGGGATTGAAAGGTATGCCGAGCCGGTCGACCTCAGGATAGCGCGGAACTTGCGCCAGCGATTTCTTATAAAAGGACGGCGCTCCCGTCCGTAGAAACTGCCGTCCCGGGCGGCCGATGCCTTGCATCGCCAGCACATAGGCTTCGAGGCGTCCGACCAGATGCGACAACGTGCCTCTGATCTTGGCGCCGCCGAAATAGACCGACAGCGTGGTCTTCTTGCTGGCCCACTCTCTGGCCAACGCGCGAATAGTGTGCGCCGGCACGCCGGTCATCTTCTCCGCCCAGACCGGCGTCTTCGCGATGCCGTCGTCTTCTCCCATCACGTGCTTCTTGAACTCGTCGAAGCCGATAGTGTGCGTCTCGACGTATTCCTTGTCGTAATTGCCCTCAATGATCCAGGTATGCGCCAACGCAAAATAGAGCGCCGCATCCGAATTTGGCTTCACCGGAATCCATTTGTCGGCGTGAATGGCGGCCGCATAATTGAGGTCGGGAGAGATGGCTACGATCTTGATACCGGCGCGCTTCAGCCATTTGGGCATTTCCAGCGCAATCGATCCCGACATGCCTAACCCGGTCACCTCCGGATCGTTGCCGGAGAAGATTACCATCTCGGCATGCTCGAGAACATCGTCCCAGACCGCGTCCTGATATGGCTCGCCCAAGGTATTGTCGAAACCCCAAACGTGCTTGGCGCCCCAGTAGTAGCCTTCCCAGCTATCGGGGTTGCGCACCTGCTGGGTCCACCATCCCCAACCTAGGCGTTCGCGGATCATGTCGAAGAGATAATGCCCCCAGAAGTGCAGCGACTGCAGATATCCGCTCTGGCCGTGACCATCCGCCTGCACCAGAACGGGCTCCATCGAGCCGTATTTCTCGCGGATGCGCTTGAGCTGATCGACAATGATGTCGAGCGCCTGATCCCAACTGATCCGCTTATAGCCACTCCTTCCGCGTTGTTCGGTGTTCGGATTGTCAGGGCTCCAGTCGGTCCTCAACAGCGGATATTTTACGCGCGCGGCGGAGTGCACGCGCCTTTTGGCGGCGAAGGCCAAAGGCATCTGCACTTCCTTCTTCGGACGCGAGAAGGTGCCGCGTGACGTCTTGATCTCGTAGAGTCGAACATCGTCGGGAATGTAGAATGGCAACGACCGGATGATCTTCGAGCCGGACACGTGAGAGACCAAAGGAAAATTCGATCTCGCCAAGCCGCTCGCAGGGTGAGAAACGTAAACGACTCTGGGCTCTTGATCATCAGACATAGTGTCATTCCAACCTTGCGTATGCCTATTTCTTGCCTATACCGGCGCGCTCGACGACCTCTTTCCACATGGGCATCTCGCGGGCACGCAAATCCTCCGGCGATTCGTATTTCACTAAGAACCCGGCGCTAAGCATTTTGGCTCTTACAGCGGGATTCTGCAGGATGGCTTTCGTCTCTTCGGCTCAATGGAGCAGATCATTTGGTGCCTATTTTCCTTCCTGGACATCCCGGACTTCAGTGTTCATTTTCACGTCTTTGCGCCGTCGTAGCATGGCGAGGCGTCCGGTTTCCCAATAGTCGCCCGCGACAGCGAGTTGAGCCTCACGCTCGAGGTCTTCGGTCCACGCCCCGAGCGAGTAGCCAAACCACGGGGCCTGTGGTTTCAGCTTCTGTTGATGGAGCGTGTTTTCCCAGATGTCGCGCGCATGTTCCATGAATGGGCGGGTCGGCAAGGAAATCGGAGGATAGTCTTGATGCAGTGTTGCATTGATCAGAAGTGCCGAGTCTTCTGAGCCGCGCACTTTGTCGCGAGGTCCGTGCCCCTCATCCTTGTGTGGCAAGATATGCATGTCGAGATGGGGCTTTGACCGCAACGCGATCGCCCAGAGGATGGCATCAGCATTGTTGGGGTCGATGTCCTCGTTAGTGGCAATAATTATTTTGCCTGACGGCCGTTGAACCGTCGCGCAGCCGTAAAGGGCGCGCCAAACTTCTGTATTGGGGACGCCGCGCTCGAATTGGAGCACAAAAATGCGATAGCCGCCGGAGAGCGGCATATGCATGTAAACGCGTGTTAGGCCGTTAATTCCAAGATTATGCCGCAAGTGGCGGAAGAAGTTGTATTCTTGTCCGGGCTTGCGCATAACTGTCGCCTCGCTGGGCGCGAATTGTCCGACGAACGAAGTGAATATTGCATTACGGCGGTGGGTAATGCAGGTCACGTCGACGAAGGCGTTAAACTCCTGCAAATTGACGTGGCCGTGCGATTCTCCGAATGGAGCCTCCGGTTCTAAATATTCGGTACTTACCATGCCTTCGATGACGATCTCGGCCTCAGCGGGGACCAAGAGGTCTACAGTGCGCGCGTGGACGACGTTGATCGGGCTACCGACCAAGCCGCCGGCGAGCGCCAATTCGTCAACTGTTTCCGGAGCTTTTTGAACGGCGGCATACGAAACTACTGGTGGACCGCCAACGACAATGGCGACCGGCATCGGTTTCCCCAGTGCTTTATACTTTTCCCAATGCAGGTAGCCGCCCGCTTTAAGCTCTACCGACGTGTTCATGCCGACACGGCGGGGTGCTTTGATCTGGCCCCGGTAATTTCCGAGATTTTGAATACCGGTTTCTGGGTCTTTGGTGATGTAGCCAGATGTCGTGAGATATGGACCATTGTCCCAGCCGGGCGTCGATATCGGTACTGGCAATGCGTCGAGCGCGCGGCCAGGCGTGTTCAAATCATCGCCTTCAATGATGACTTCCTGGCACGGGCCGTTTTCAACGAGCCGCGGCGGCGTAAGGTTATCCATTGCTTCCGCCCAGGCACTGACGATCTTATCGAGCGGCCTTCCAACTCCGATTTCGAAAATCTTTGGGCTTGCTGCCATGGCGCCGATTAGAACGGGCATGTCATATTTCTTGCCCTTGCTATCCACCACGTTTGTGAACAGCATGGCCTTGCGATCGTTCTCCTCCATACCGCCGCAGAACTGCCAACGCATCAGAGGATGCATTTCAGTATCTTTGTTGACCGGCACGTCTACTTTCAGCAGGAGCTGCGCCTCCTCGAGCGCGCGGACATGATCATGGAGATCATGATAGGCCCGCTCCGGCGACGACGAATTAGCCTTGTTGCTGTTCAACTTTGTCTCCTTTTCCCATTCAATGCCGACTTTTGGCGAAGTTGTTAGCT
The DNA here is from genome assembly GCA_003132905.1 of Bryobacterales bacterium. Next base: position 19,057 of record PKZC01000051.1, read on the forward strand.
GGTCGGTCCTACTCATGCCAATGGAAAGCCATCAGTTAGCGGCTATATTCCTTCCAGATCGAAGATAGCGACGTTTCTACTATATCGTTGTAGGCTGGCGGTGTCCCTTTGATCTGTCCGGTAGTCTGGAGCAACTTTACGTTCTTGGTGATCATGCTAGACAACACGGCAGGCTTCCAAGCCGGTGCTGCATTTTTGATGACGCGACGCAACACTGCAGGATCGTTCTTCGGAAACTCTTTGAGAGCGATCTTTAGCAAATTATCAAGGTGCGTAGGATCAGCAATGTAGTTTTGCGCGCGAACGATCGCGTGCATCATTTTTTCGACTGTCTGGCGGTTGGAAGCGAGGTAGGACTTTGACGTTTCCACCATGCTGAAGCCGAAATCATCAAAAACTTCGGGTCCTTCGCCGGCAGTGAAGTTGATGATATAGCTCCAGGTGCCGAGTTTTTCGACTGCAAGCACGGAAAACGGGTCCGAGAGCATATTGGCGTCAACGGCCTTAGCCTCGCCGGCGGCAATTTGCCGATCGCCGCCTTGAATAGGGATCAAAGTCGCGTCCTTGTCAGGATTGATTCCTGCAGAGATGAGCGTGTAGCGAGTCGCCAGATCGGTGAAGCCACCGCGGCCAAGCGTTCCGATGCGAAGGCCCTTAAGGTCGGCGACAGTCGGTTTGTGGCCCAGCTTATCGGCGATGTCCTTGCGAATGACGAGCCCGCAGGTCAGCCGCGCCAGCCCCGTCATGGTAACGACAATCGGCAAGCCGCGTTTGACAGCTTTGAGGCCATCCTCGAGGGCACCGTAAAGGAATTGCGACGAGCCACCAACCAACGAGGCCATCGCCGCCGGTCCGGCTCCGAAATAGTCGAATTTGACGTCGAGGCCTTGGCCAGCGAAGTAGCCCCGATCCAGTGCCACGAACAACGGAAGCGCCGAGATCGCGCGCGCTGCCACGGCGACGTGGACTACTTGAGGCTCGGTTGCGGCCGCGTTCTCGCCGCCAGAGATAACGTGGACGCCAAGCAGCGCAGCCAGTGCCGTGAAGAAGAGCGGTAACCGCCGACCACGGCCGATTGGCGTTGTGTTTTGTAATGTCCTGTGTCCAACCATATTTTTCTCCCTTGGGCATTTCCGCGATGCCAGTATCGCAAGAGACGGTGAGGCAGTCCGTATACATTGATCAGGTGGTCGTTATCGGGTGTCGGCTCTCCGCCAACGCAGCAGGATTGCGGACACCTTTAGGAAGAGACGATCGAGCAAGAATGCCAGCATCATCAGTACGAAAAGAGGCATAAGCATGCCGGTTGTGTCGAATGCACCTGCCGCACTGCTGATCATGTAGCCGATACCAGCACGGGCGGAGATGAATTCGCCGACGATCGCCCCGATTATGGCGAATGAAATTGATACGCGGAGAGCCGAAAAGATCCACGGCACGCAATTCGGCAGTAGCAGTTTCAGGAATGTCTGCCCCCGCGTGGCACCCATAACGCGCATGAAGCTGACAAGCACGGGGTCAACCGAGCTGATTCCTTCTTGTGTGTTGATCATCACCGGCACCACCACTAGTGAAAATGCGAGCAGGAACTTGGAGGCGAAGCCGATGCCGACGTACATCACGATCAGCGGCGCAAGCGCCACACGAGGAAGGCTGTTGAGCGCCACGATGAACGGCTCTAAAATGGCTCCGACAGAGCGAGTGACACCGAGTAGTAGACCGAGCGCAATGCCCGCGGCTGTACCGACAGACAGGCCGCAGAGCGCTTCCCAGATTGTCACGCGCGTGTGGAAAGCTAATTCGCCGGTGGTCAGGGACTGCCAGAATGCCTTGGCAATAAGGCTTGGACTGCTGGTCCAGACCGTGTCAATAATCCCGAGACCGGCACTCGCCTGCCACAGCACCAGCGCCGCGCAAAGAAGCAACAGTTGAACTAGGACGATCCGCACTTTAGATTTTGTAGCAATCACGAGCGTCCAGCCATGGCTTTGATGGCCTCGTCACGAAGCTGTTCCCAGAGCGTGTCGTAGTACTCGGCGAATCGGGGATCGGTGTGCAGGTGGCTCAAGTTTCGGGGCCGCGGGATATGGACTCGATGATCGGCTAAGAGGACGCCAGGCCGCGCTGACATGACGACAATGCGATCCGCTAGCGCAATAGCCTCGGCAAGATCATGGGTGACGAACACGACCGTCCGCCGGTTCGCCTCCCAAGATGCGAGAAACATCTCATGGATGAGCACTTTAGTTTGGGCGTCGAGTGCGCCGAATGGCTCGTCCATGAGAAGGATCTGCGGGTCGGTGGCCAGGGTGCGGGCAAGCGAAACACGCTGGCGCATGCCGCCTGAAATTTCGTTCGGATAGTGATTTTCAAAACCGGCGAGGCCGAGGTCGCTCAGAATTTGACGAACCTTTTCTCGTCGCACATCTTTAGTCACGCCGCGCAGTTCAAGCCCGATCTCGGCATTCTTCAGCACCGTACGCCATGGCATGAGGGCGTGATGTTGGAACATATAACCGACACTCGGATTGCTATCGTGGACGCGCTTACCCAGAACCTGTACTTGGCCACGCTGGATTGGCAGTAAGCCAGCTATAAAGTTCAGCAGCGTACTCTTGCCGCATCCGCTTGGGCCGACAATGGCAACAAATTCGCCGTCGGCGATTTGCAAGTTGATGGTCTTGAGGATTTCCAGTGGTCGACTGTCGCGTCCCGTTACCGAGTAGCCAAGTTCACTGACGTGAATGGTAGGTGGACTGCCAGTTGCGGTGCGAGTCTCATTTTGAGCAGGTAGCATTGCGACATTAAGCCTTAGCTGAAGCTGCCAAAAGCATATTGGTCGTAGCCCCGCTGCCGGCGCTTCAAATATGGCTCCGTTCAACGTCAGCGCGTTAACGGCGAACTTCATTAGGCTGCATTTCGGGCTCCCCAACTGCGCTCAGGAACCAGCCATGCTAACTGATATACTGTCGTAATCCGGAATCTCGAGTACGTATATGGGAATAAAAACTAGGAGGGAGATGGCAAAAAAGCAATACACTTCCGAGCTTTAAGAGGTATAGACTATCCACTATGCCTTCGGCTTAAAGAAAGGCTTGTAAAAAGCCGACAATGCTGAATGCGGTCAGCGGGAGGTTACGCATATGATCTCGACTTCGATGCGACGCCTTGAAGTTTTTCTCGCAGTTGTCGAATCGGGCCGTTTCAGTGTGGCGGCTGAACGTCTTGGAATTACACAGCCTTCGGTCAGCGCCCACATTGCCGGCCTCGAGAGGCAGATTCGACAGCCGCTGTTTCTGCGCAATCCTGGCCGCACTCCCTCGCTCAGCCACGCCGGTAGGTCACTGTTAGTCTATGCGACCGAGGCTGTGCGCAAATCGCGTGAGGCGGCTAGCGAAATTAGGAATCTTTGCCCCAGCGGAGCTGAGGAGTTGACGATTGCAGCCCAACGCTGCATTGCCAATCATTTGCTGCCGCCAATGCTGACGGATTTCATGTCCGAGCATCCGCAAGTGAAGATGACAGTGAACAGCGAAATCCAGGAAAACGTGATCGGATTGGTCAATGCCGGCAATGTCGATATGGCTTTGTTCTTGGGCGTGCAACGTGTGAGCGGGTTACCATCGGAGGTCGTCGGGCATCAGCGGCTCGCGCTCGTCGTGTCGCCGACGCATGAGCTTGCATCGCGTCAACGGGTGACACCGGAAGAATTAGCCAAATATCCGTTTGTCGGCGGGCTAGAAAATTCTAACTTCGCCAAGCTCATTGACACGGTATTGCGCAAGATTCACGTCAGCACTCCAAAATACTTGATTCGCCTCCAAGATGCGACCGCACTAACGGCGATTGCTCGCCGCGGCGCCGGCGTTCATTGCACGCCGTTGTGCAATGTGCAGGCGGACATCGAAGCCCGCTTGCTGAAGCAGTTGCCTCTTACAGTTGAGCTCCCGCCGCTGCAAATTCGTTTGGCTTTTAATCCATCCAAACAGGTGTCGAATATTACCTATCGGTTTGCGCAAGTCTTGCGCAAAAAATCGATTTGGACGCATTGATTCGCGATTTGTACGGGCTGTGCTTGCTCAAAACTCCGAAAGGTCGAGAAAGCCTATAGATTTTCGTGCCATCGCCATACTGTCGTGGGCATGGTCACAATTCTTTCCGTGCTCGTTTCCCTGGTCTCGTTCCGCATTCGCAGCCGCGTGTCCTTTCCGAAAATCACATCTGCACATATTGATGGTGTAGTCCGGACAAGATGGGGATGGCGATAACACGCCCAGACCGCAGGATTGGTCGGCGCAATGGGGCATCTTCCTGAAGGGCCAGGTGAGTCCGTGCCCTGTTGTAATAGGCAGCATACGAAGCTAGCACTACTTTGGCAGAT